>JAYKJF010000104.1:0-29223 GCA_035285785.1 Cyanobacteriota bacterium | reverse complement strand
ATCCTGCGCGACATCTTCACCATGGGCGCCCGGCCCATCGCCCTGCTCAATGCCCTGCGCTTCGGTCCCCTCGAGGACGACCGCAACGTGGGGCTGATGGAAGGTGTGGTGGCCGGCATCGCCCACTACGGCAATTGCGTGGGGGTGCCCACCGTGGGGGGGGAGGTGGCCTTCGATGCCAGCTACTCCGGCAACCCCCTGGTGAACGCCATGGCCCTGGGCCTGATGGAAACGGAGGCCATCGTCAAGGCGGGCGCCGATGGGGTGGGTTACCCGGTGGTTTATGTGGGCTCCACCACGGGGCGGGATGGCATGGGGGGCGCCAGCTTTGCCAGCGCCGAACTCAGCGAGGCCTCCCTCGACGACCGTCCCGCCGTGCAGGTGGGGGATCCCTTCCTGGAAAAGGGCCTGATCGAAGCCTGTCTGGAGGCCTTCCAAAGCGGCGCGGTGGTGGCCGCCCAGGACATGGGGGCCGCGGGCCTCACCTGCAGCTGCTCCGAGATGGCGGCCAAGGGGGGGCTGGGGATCGAGCTGGATCTCGACCGGGTGCCCGCCCGCGAAAGCGGCATGACGCCCTACGACTACCTGCTCTCCGAATCCCAGGAGCGCATGCTCTTCGTGGTGAAACCTGGCCGCGAGGAGGAGCTGATGGCCCGCTTCACCCGCTGGGGGCTCCAGGCCGCCGTGGTGGGCCAGGTGCTCCAGGACAACGTGGTGCGGGTGCTGCACCAGGGCCAGGTGGCCGCCGAGGTGCCCGCCAATGCCCTGGCGGAGGACACCCCGATCAACCACCACGCCCTTCTGGCCGACCCCCCGCCCGAGATCCAGGAGCTCTGGCGCTGGCGCGAATCCGATCTGCCGGAGGCCACGGCGGCCGGGGTGGCCCTCGGCGATGGGCGCCTGCCCTGGGGGGATGTGCTCCTGCGCCTCCTCGACGACCCCACCATCGCCAGCAAGCGCTGGGTGTGGCGCCAGTACGACCACCAGGTGCAGTCCAACACCGTGGTGCCCCCCGGCGGCGCCGATGCGGCCGTGGTGCGCCTCCGCCCCCAGCAGGGGCCCGGCTCCCTCGTTGCCACCCAGCGGGCCGTGGCGGCCGTGGTGGATTGCCCCAACCGCTGGGTGGCCCTCGATCCGGAGCGGGGCGGCATGGCGGCCGTGGCGGAAGCCGCCCGCAACCTCAGCTGCGTGGGCGCCGAACCCCTCGCCGTCACCGACAACCTCAACTTCCCTTCGCCGGAAACCCCCACCGGCTACTGGCAGCTGGCCATGGCCTGCCGGGGCCTGGCGGAGGCCTGCACCGCCCTCGCCACGCCCGTCACCGGGGGCAACGTGTCGCTCTACAACGAAACCCGGTTGCCCGATGGCTCCCTCCAGCCCATCCACCCCACTCCCGTGGTGGGCATGGTGGGCCTGGTGGAGGATCTGGCCCGGGTGCGGGGCCTGGCCTGGCTCCAGCCCGACCATCGCATCTGGCTTCTGGGGGTTCCCCTGGGAGCGGCCGATGAGGAGCGGGTGGGGCTGGCGGGCAGCAGCTATCAAGGCGTGATCCATGGCCTCCTCGCCGGTCGCCCCCCCGTGGTGGATCTGGATCTGGAGCGGCGGGTGCAGGCCCTTCTGCGCCGGGCCATCCAGGCCGATCTGGTGGCCTCCGCCCACGACCTCAGTGATGGGGGCCTGGCGGTGGCCCTGGCGGAGGCCTGCATCGCCTCCGGCCTCGGCGCCCAGATCTCCCTTCCCCCCACGGCGGAGCGCTGGGATCGGCTGCTCTTCGCCGAGGGCGGAGCCCGGGTGCTGGTGAGCGTGCCCCCCGAGCGGGAGGGGGCCTGGCAGGCCCTGCTGGCGGAGGCTTTCCCCGGGGAAGGCCCGCCGGCTGCGGTCCTGGGGTCGGTGGCGTCCCAGGCCAACCTCATGGTGCGCCAGGGGGAGACGGTGCTGCTGCAGCTGCCCCTGGCCCAGATGCACCAGGCCTATGAGCAGGCCATTCCCCGGCGCATGGCCGGCGCTGGCCTCCCCCCGGATCGGTGATGCGCCAAGATGACAATCCGCCCCGGCTTTCCTGATCCCCTGACGTCGTCCCAGCAGTCCACTGATCGGCCGGACAAGCCGGAAGAAGCCTGTGGGGTGTTTGCCGTGTTGGCCCCCGGCCAGCCCGTCTCCAATCTCACCTACTTCGGGCTCTATGCCCTCCAGCACCGGGGCCAGGAATCGGCGGGCATCGCCGTCTTCGACGGCAACCGGGTGCGTCTCCACAAGGACATGGGCCTGGTGAGCCAGGTGTTCGATCAGCAGGTGCTCGATCGCATGCCCGGCGATCTGGCGATCGGCCACAACCGCTATTCCACCACCGGCAGCAGCAAGGTGTGCAACGCCCAGCCCGTGGTGCTCACCACCCGGCTGGGGGCCTTTGCCCTGGCCCACAACGGCAACCTGGTGAATGCCGCCGAGCTCCGGCTCGCCCTCGATCACCTCTCCGAGGAATTCACCTCCACCACCGATTCCGAGCTGATCGCCTTTGCCCTCCAGCAGGCCGTGGATGGGGGCATGGGCTGGAGCGAGGCCATCCGCACCGCCGCCGGTCGCTGCCGGGGTGCCTTCAGTCTGTTGATCGGCACCCCCGAGGGGCTGTTCGCCCTGCGGGATGGCTACGGCATCCGCCCCCTGGTGTTCGGCCAGCTGGGAGATCCGGAGCTGGGGCGCTGGGTGGCCTGCAGTGAAACCTGTGGCCTCGACATCATCGGCGCCACCTACACCGACGATGTGCAACCCGGCGAGCTGGTGCAGTTCCGCCCCGGGGATCCCAAGCCCGAACGCCTGCGCTGGCTGGAGCAGCCGCCCAGGCTGTGCGTGTTCGAGATGATCTACTTCGCCCGCCCCGACAGCCGCTTCTTCGGCGAATCGCTCTACAGCTATCGGGTGCGCATCGGCGAGGTGCTGGCCAAGGAAGCCCCCGTGGAGGCCGACATCGTGATCGGTGTGCCCGATTCGGGCATCCCCGCCGCCATCGGTTTCTCCCAGGTGAGCGGCATCCCCTTCGGCGATGGCCTGATCAAGAACCGCTATGTGGGGCGCACCTTCATCCAGCCCACCCAGGCCATGCGGGAAGCGGGAATCCGGGTGAAACTCAATCCCCTTCCCGATGTGCTCTCCGGCAAGCGGGTGGTGGTGATCGACGACTCGATCGTGCGGGGCACCACCAGCCGCAAGCTGGTGCAGGCCCTCCGCGATGCGGGCGCCACCGAGGTGCACATGCGCATCAGCTCCCCGGCGGTCACCCACCCCTGCTTCTACGGCATCGACACCGACACCCAGGACCACCTCATCGCGGCCCGCCTGAGCCTGGCGGAGATCGAGGAGCACCTCGGGGTGGATTCCCTCGCCTATCTCACCAAGGAGGGCATGGTGGATGCTGCCCACACCCCGTCCTCCCAGTTCTGCACCGCCTGTTTCGATGGGGCCTATCCGATCGAGATGGATGAGCAGATGAAGCGCAGCAAGCTCATGCTCGAACCCGCGGGTCTGGCGGTTCGCTCCTGAACGGCATGGTGCGGTACGCCCGGGTGGTGATCAGCCAGGGGTGAAACACCTCCAGGAAACGGCTCTGCAGGGTGCGGAAAAACGCCTCAACCAGGGCCGGGTCATCCAGATGGAAGGGGTACTCGCCAGCGAACCCCTGGAAGAAATACCAGTTCAGCAAGGCCGTCCCGTCGGCCGACAGCCGTTCGGCGAACTCCACCAGCTGGCCCGCCGGATCCTTCAGGTGCTCCAGCACATCCAGGCACACGATTGTGTCAAACCGGGCCGGCAGGGCCGGATCCGTGAGATCCCGGTGGCAGCTGATCCGATCGGCCCATCCCAGCTGCTGGGCACGCCAGCTCACGAAGGCCCGGTTGCGGGGATTGAGATCCACACACCACACCCGCTCCACCCCCGGCAGGGCCGCGGCCGCCAGGGCATGGGTGCCGATGCCTCCGCCAAAATCCAGCACCTGCCCCCGGGCCACGTGCGCCTGCAGCCGGAGCGTGTCGGCGATATAAGCGGCGCTGCCCAGGTGCCAGCCCGCCAGCTCCAGCAGGTGGGCATCGCCCACCGTTTCCTCATAGAACGCCTCCACCGTGTCTGGATCAAAGGCGCCGGGATGGAGGGCCGCCAGATCCGCATTGCTGCGGGGCAGCCGCTCCTGCAGCACCGCCGGCTCCAGCTGCAGGAATGCGGCCAGCTGGTTCACCAGATCAAAGCCGTTGTGCAGGAAGAGATCCACCGAGAGCTCCTGCGGCAGGGAAGGGGTCTCGGATTGCATGCTGTTGGATCCCACTGTGGTGCCCTGCGGCCAGGCCCAACTTACGCATCTCCCTCGGGAGGCCCCGGGGATCGGGCATGCTGACGTTTCCTGAAGACGGCTCGTCGGCATGCGGGTGTTGGTGGTGAGCACCCCGGTGGGGGCCCTGGGCAGCGGCCGCGGCGGTGGGGTGGAGATCACGGCCATGGGGCTGGTGGCCGGCCTGCTGGGCCGGGGCCATGGGGTGAGCGTGCTGGCGGCTGAGGGTTCGATCCTCACGGCGGCCTGCGCCGGCGCGGAGCTGATCACCGCCTCGGGAGTGGCCCAACCGAGCTGGCAGCATCGCCCCCGCTCCACAGCCGTGGAGATTCCAGCGGATGGCCTGTTGCCCCGGCTCTGGGACCGCGCCCTCGCGGAGCGGCACCGCTTTGATGTGCTGCTCAACCTCTCCTACGACTGGCTTCCCTTCTGGCTCACCCCCCACATCGCCACCCCCATCGCCCATCTGGTGAGCATGGGTTCGGTGGCGGAGGCCATGGATGGGGTGATCGCGTCCGTGGCCCGCTGGTGCCCCCAGCGGCTGGCCTTTCATACGGGGGCTCAGGCCGCCGATTTCCAGTTGCCCGCTCCTCCCGTGATTGTGGGCAATGGCTTTGATCCCAGCGCCTATGCCTTTGTTCCCGAGCCCGACGCCATTCTGGGCTGGGCGGGCCGGATTGCGCCGGAAAAGGGTCTGGAGGATGGGGCCCGGGTGGCCCACCGCCTGGGCTTGCCCCTGCGGGTGTGGGGTCTGGTGGAGGATCCCGCCTACGCCCAGGCCGTGGAGGCCTCCGTGCCGGCGGGCACGATCCAGTGGCGGGGCTTTCTGCCCACGGCCCAGTTTCAGGCGGAATTGGGCCGCTGCCGGGTGTTTCTCAACACCCCCAAGTGGAATGAGGCCTTCGGCAATGTGGTGGTGGAGGCCCAGGCCTGTGGGGTTCCCGTGGCGGCCTATGCCCGCGGCGGGCCCGGTGAACTGGTGCGCGACGGCGTGAACGGTGCCCTGGCCCCGCCCGATGATCGGGTGGCCCTGGAGCAGGCGGTGCAGCGGGCCGCTGGTGTGCCCCGGCGCCGCTGCAGGGAGTGGTTTGAGCAGCACCATTCCATGGACGCCTTCAGCGAGCGCATCGAAGCCTGGCTGTCTGCCGTGGTGGCCTGATCCGGCGTGCTGAGCCGCTAGCGGCGCCGCACCACCACCAGGCCCCGGCTGCGCCCCGAGCTGTTGTCCACGGTGCGCATGGCCTGCAACAGATCCTCCGCACGCACCCACACCGCCGGATAGCGATAGCGCGCCACATCCAGGATCAACACCCTGTCGCTGGCCGCGTCATAGGCCGCCAGCGGGGAGATGTGCCCCCCGCCCGGTTGGCCCAGAGCCGAGCGCTGGTAGTTCACCAGCAGGCGATCCTCCGGATCGTTGAGGGAGCGCTGCAGGAGCGCCCGCCACTGGCCCATGCTCAGCTGATCGCCGTGGAACCGCTCCACCACCAGATCGGACCGCTGGGCCAGCCAGCCCTGGAGCTGGGCCAGGGTCATGCCCTCCCTGGCCACCCTCTCCGGCCGCACGAAGCCCCCGCTGCCGGGGATCGCGAACGCGCTGCTCTGGGTCCAGAAGCGGTAGGGGCCATAGCCCGGTGCGGCGGGGGCCGGGATGGCCAGGCTGTTGAGCGCCATCACCGCACTGGCCACGCCGCAGTAGGCCAGGTTGGCCTGGGTTTCAAACCACTGGGCCAGCGGGCCGTGATCCCTGCGGGCGGTGGCTTCCAGCAGCAGGGTCTGGCCGGCGGGCTCCGGCAGGGGAATGGGGGGTGGGGCTGGATTCGCCAGGGGGGCGGCCCCGCCTGGGGCCCCTGCGAGGGCGAGCGCCGCGGCCAGGGCACCCCAGGCGTGGGCTCCGAGCGATTGGGTCATGGGGTTCAGTATCCCGAGGAGCCCGGTGGGGGCGCGCTGGCCGGGTGGGTTTTGAGGTAGGTGGCCACGGCGATGGGTTTGGGTTGCAGATAGCCCACGGGAAGCCAGAGATCGCCGACGCCGGAGGCGAAGTGCACCTCCCAGTGGTAGAGCCCGCGGAAGGCAGCCGGATCCTCCTTCATCAGCGCCGCGTAGTGCAGCACGGCCCTGCCGTAGTGGTCGCTGTTGTTGTAGCCCCACAGCGCCTTCTTCAGGTTGTTCGGTCCGCCCCGGCGCACCAGGTAGCGGGCGGCTGCGGCGATGGCATCGCGGGGATTGCGGATGTCGCCCTTGCCGATGCCCGCTTCCGCCCAGGTGGTGGGCAGAAATTGCATGGGTCCCTGGGCGCCGGCCACGGAGATCCCATCCACCCGGCCCATGCCCGTTTCCACCAGATTCACCGCCGCCAGCACCTCCCAGGGAATGCCCGTGGCCGCGGCCGCCTCCCGGTAGTAGGCCAGCAGCTGCTCCGGGGGCTTGGGAGCGATGATCCGCCAGCTGGGCAGGGTCAGACTCCGCTGGCCCCGATGCATGGCCAGAAACGCGCGCCGGGCCTCCACGTGGTGGTCGAACACCGGTTGCCAGCGTTGGGGCAGGGCGGCCCGCACCTGGTCCGCCAGGGCCCGGCGGTGCGACAGCACCCGGTAGATCACCTGTTGCTGGTGGCCCAGCCGCGGCAGATCCGCCTCCGGGGTGGTCGGGTTGCGGATGGCCTCTTCCAGGGAGGCCAGCAGCGTGGCCAGCTTGGCCACGTCGGCAGGGACCAGCGGATAGTGCCGTCCGTCCGTACTGCGGGGCAACGCCGCATCCGTAGGCAGCAGGGCCAGGGCCGGGCTGCTCTGGGGGGCGGCCACCGGTTCCGGGGCCTCGCTGCCGCTGCGGGAGAACCCGAGCTCGGGGGAGAGGGCCAGCACCAGTGCCCCCAGCACCGACGCGCCCGTGAGCACCAGCAGGTTTCGGCGGGCCAGCAGGGCTGGGGGCAGAACGCGGCGCATCATCACTTCCCTCCAGGAGGGCCCTCAGCCGAGGGGGATGGGGTCGCGTTCACCAAGGGCACCAGGTCGCGAATCTGCTCCCCCGACCGCAGGGGCAGCTGGAGGCCCGAAGTGGTGCTGTCGTCGCTGGCCAGCTCCGCCACGCTCCAGCGCAGATGGCGCGCCTCGCCCCCCTCCAGCCGCACCCCCACCAGGGCGCTGTCCGCTCCCTGCAGATCCACCAGCTGGTCGGAGCGTTGCAGGAACCGGAGCCCGATCTGCCCCAGATCCCCCCGCTGGCAGAGCCGCAGGCTGGCCACCTGCAGTTTCTTGAGTTGCCCCAGCCGGCTGGCCAGCAGCACCTCCCCATCCTTCGGCACGCTGGCCGCTCCCACCACCTGTTCCCCCGGCAGCAGCCGCATCAGCTGGGGACCCTGGGCCGCCCGCCCCAGTACCGGCAGGTTGCTGTCGTTCACCTCCAGCCGCAACAGCCGGCCCGTGCTGCTCCCCACCACCAGATCTTCCTCCTTGCCGCAGGGCACCACCCGCTTGAGGGTCACCCCTTCTTTCAGCTTCAACACCGTGGCGGCCCGCCCCGAGAGCTCCTGAACGTCTTCGATCGGCAGCCGCTTGAACCGCCCATCGCTGCTGAGCAGGCCCAGGCTGCTGTGGAGGTCGGCCCGGAGGGGGAGCACCTGCACCACCGTTTCACCGGCCAGGCTGTCCGGCAGGAAACGCTCCAGCGGTCCCTGCTGCTGGGCGGCGAATTCCCAGCGCACCAGGGCCACCCGACCATCGGCCGTGAAGGCCAGCAGGGCTGGCGGCGGTTGCACCGGCAGCAGGATGCGCGGGGCGGACCCCTCTCCGGAATCGGTGTCCTCCTCCAGCTTCAGCCGGCTCCACTGTTGGGTGGTGAGGATCCGCACCACCCCATCGCTCTGGATCAGCACCCGGGCATCGGCGGGCAGGGCTTCCAGGGCCTGTTGCCGCTGTTCCCCCGTGCTGGGCCGGGCCGCTGCGCCCCGCTGGGCCACCAGGGCATCCCCCCCTTCCACCAGGCGGGTGCGGCGGGGGGTGGCATAGCGCTTGCGCAGGGTGCGCAGCTCCCGAACCATGGCTTCCAGCAGGGAATCCCGGTCGTCCAGCAGGTGGCGCAGCTTTCCCTGTTCCTCCTTCAGATCGGCCGCCTCCTTGCGCAGGCTTTCCTGCTCCAGGCTGGTGAGGCGCCGCAGGGGCATGGCCAGCACCGCATCGGCCTGGCGGTCGGTGAGATCCAGATGCACCTGCAGGCTCGCCTTGGCCGCGGCCGCATCACTGGCGGCGGTGATCATGGCGATCACCTCCTGCAGCCGGGCCAGGGCCTTGATCAGCCCCTCCACCACCTCCAGCCGTTCCTCACACCGCCGCAGCGCATGGCTGGTGCGCCGCAAAATGGTGTGCTCCCTGAACTCCAGGAAGTGCTGCAGCAGCTGGCGCAGGCTCAGCTGCAGGGGCTGGCCATTCACCAGGGCCAGCAGGATGGCCCCGAAATTGCTCTGCAGGGCCGTGCGCCGGTAGAGCTCAGCCAGCACCTTGTTGGAATCCGCGTCCCGGCGCACCTCCACCACCACCCGCATCCCTTCCCGGTCGCTCTCATCCCGGATGTCGGCGATGCCGGCCACCTTGCCCTCATTCACCAGTTCCGCGAGTTTCTCGATCCAGCCCGCCTTGCTCAGCTGGTAGGGCAACTCGGTGATCACCACTGCCCCCCGGCGATGGCGGCCCTTTCCAGGTTGCACCTCCTCGATGTGGGCCACGCCGCGCATCGGGATGCTGCCCCGGCCCGAGAGGTAGGTGTCGCGCACCCCTGAGCCCACCAGCACTTCTCCCCCCGTGGGGAAATCGGGGCCCGGCACCAGTTCCAGCAGCTTCTCGTCGGAGAGGTTGGGCTGGCGGATGAGGGCGATCAGGGCATCGAGCACCTCGCCCAGATTGTGGGGGGGGATGCTGGTGGCCATGCCCACGGCGATGCCGCTGCAACCATTCAGCAGCAGGAAGGGCAGCTGGGCGGGGAGCACGACGGGCTCCTGCTGGGAGCCATCGAAATTGGTGGTGAAATCCACCGTGTCGTTGCCGATCTCATCGAGCATCCCCTCGTTGGCGATCGGTGCCAGCCGGGTTTCCGTGTAGCGCATGGCCGCCGGCGGATCGTCGTCCACCGATCCGAAATTGCCATGGCCATCCAGCAGGGGGTGGCGGCTGGAAAAGGTCTGCACCAGCCGCACCAGGGCGTCATAGACCGCCTGATCCCCATGGGGGTGGTATTTGCCGAGCACGTCGCCCACCACGCGGGCGCATTTGCGGTAGGGCCGATCCGGGGTCAGCCCCAGTTCGTGCATCGCGTAGAGGATGCGCCGCTGCACGGGCTTGAGGCCATCGCGCACATCGGGGAGCGCCCGCCCCACGATGACGCTCATCGCGTATTCGAGATAGGAGCGCTGCATCTCCTGATGCAGGGCGATCGGCTCGATGCGCGAATCGTTCTCGGGGTTGTTGCCCGGATCGTTGCGATTGCCTGAGCGAGTGTCGGCCATCCGAAGCGGGCGAGATTGGGCGGACGACGCGGCTCAGCCTACAGATCGAAACGCCGATCTTCCAGGGTTATTCCGCTTCCTGGGTGCCGGTGGCATTGGCCTTGGCCCGCTCCACCGCCGGTTTCAGGCTCGGTTCGGCGAGGAGGCGCCGGGCCGCATCCCGCAGCAGGGGCCCCCAGAGCTGCTCCTTCTGGTACTCCTCCTTCACGTAATTCGGGTCGTCGGCCAGGGCCGATTCGGCCAGTTTGAAGGCTTCCGTTGTGGTGGTGGGCTGCTCGTTGTAGAGAGCTGCGGCCAGGGCCAGGGAGGATTCGGCCACCGAGGGTTTGATCGATAGCACCTTGCGCCAGCGGTTCATTGCCTCCCGCCGCTGCCCCTGCTCGAACAACACCAGGCCCTGGTTGTTGATGGCTTCCCAGAAGTTGGCCCGCAGGCCCGCGGCCCGGTTGAAGGCCCGCAGGGCCTGCTCCGGTTGGTTCAACAGGATGTGGGCATTGCCCAGATCGAAATAGGCTCCGGCATTTTTCTGGTCGAGTTGGAGCCCTTTCTGGATCAAGCCCAGGGCATCGGCGGGCTTGCCGTTGCGCAGGGCCAGCGCCCCCTCCGCAAACCAGATGCCCGGATTGTTCGGGTCGAGGGCCTTGGCTTTGGCCAGGGCATAGAGCGCCAGATCCGATTTGTCGTTCCGCAGCTGGGATTCGGCCAGCAGCACCCAGCCCCTCGGGTCGTTGGGCAGCAGGCGCACGGTGAGCTCCGCCAACCGGGCCGCATATTCCGGCTGGCCCAGGCGCAGCATCTGCACCGCTTCCTCGGCGATGCCGAGCCCGGCCTCCTCCAGGCCCTTCGGCGGCGGGAGAAACACATAGGGCACCATCGCCATCGCCGGCTGGCCCAGGCCAGTGATCAGGCCGAGAAGGGCTGGCAGAACAAAACGCCTCAGGCGAGGACCCACGGAGAACAACCAGATAGGCTGAGCTTAGAGAGTGGGGCTCCCTTCGCCGAGGGCAGCCCGGATATTTCGTCGCCACATCCAAGGTTGGATCCGGCGGAGCGCTGAGGCCCGCAACCGTTCATCCCACTGCGCGTCTGTCCAGGAGAGGGCCTCCGGCCCATCCAGGTGGAGCCACCACTCCCGCGGCTGCACGTCCGGATCGGCGGAGGAGGGCAGGTCTGGCCGGTTCCAGGGACACACGTCCTGACAGATGTCACAGCCGGCCACCCATCCCTGCAGATGGTCCCGGATCCCTTCGGGCAGCTCGGCGTCCCGGTTCTCGATTGTGTGGTAAGCGATGCAGCGTCTGGAATCCACCACGAAGGGTTCGTCAATGGCGCCGGTGGGGCAGGCCGTCATGCAGCGGCTGCAGCTGCCGCAGAGGGATGGGGAGGGGGCGTCCGCCGGCAGGTCCAGGGTGGTGAGCAGGTGCCCCAGCAGCAACCACGACCCCTGCCGCCTGTGGATCAGGTTGCCGTTCTTGCCGATCCAGCCCAGCCCAGCCTCCTCCGCCCAGGCCTTGTCCATCAGGGGGGCACTGTCCACACAGGCTCGCCAGCCGGTGCCCGGGTTCCGCGTCTCCAACCAGCGTCCGAGGCGCCGCAGGCGCTGGTCGATCACCCGGTGGTAGTCCCTCCCCCACCCGTAGCGGGCCACCTTCAGGCCCGGGGTCCAGCGCGTGGCCCGCACGTGATAGTTCAGGCCCACGGCCAGCACACTGCGCACCCCGGGCAGCAGGGCTTCGATGCGGCGTCGCCGGGGATCCGCCATCCAGCCCATCCCGGCCTGGTGGCCCGCCTCCAGCCAGCGCTCCAGGGCAGCCTGCCGTAGGCGAAGGCGTCCTCCTCCTGGAACGGCGGCGATGCCCACCGGTGCAAAACCCAGATCCGCGGCCTGGGCCTTGAGGTCGTCAGCCAGTTGTTGTGTCGATTCCGGCAAGGAAGATCTCCACCCCTCTCAGTAAAGTCCGTCTAATTACGGTTTGCCGCAGTGGCTCTCGCATCCTCCGACCGGTTCAGCCCCCTCCTTCGCTGGATCGGAATCACCCTGGTGGTGCTCACCCTGCTTCAGATGGTTGCCGTGCTGGCCCTCTGGGATTGGCAGGCGGAGCCCTTCCGGCAGCTGGTGGTGGAGCGGCTGATCAAGGAATCCCCCATGGCCCTGGTGGGGTTGTTGCTCATGTATCTCTCAGGCCGGCTGGATGATCAGAACGGTTGGCGCCGCTCCCCCCTGCTCTGGACCGTGTGCATCCTCAGCGGTCTGATGGCCGTGTTCCTCACCGCTTCCCTGCCGATTGTGTTCGGTGGCGACCAGTTGATGCAGGAGGAGACCGATCAGCAGCTCGCCGCCAAGAAGGGCCAGCTCGAGATGGCCCGGGAGCAGAGCAAGAATCCCGAAGTGCTCAAGCAGCTCCTGCGCCAGGCGGAGGCCGCCGGTCAGATCCCCCCCGGCGCCTCGGAGGCCCAGAAGCTGCAGTCGGCCCGCGCGTTTGTCGACCGTCAGCTGCAGCAGATGGAGAGCCAGTTCAAGCAGACGGAGCAGACGAGCCGGCTGGCCATCAACCAACGGCGCTTCGGCTCCAGCTTCGGTGCCATCGCCCTGATCGTGGCCTTCACCCTGCTCTGTCTGGGCAGCGTGCTTTGAACGGAACCTGAGAGCGTTACCTTAAAGACCCGTCCTTGGCTTTTTGGTCTTGGTCCCTTCCAGCCCCAGACCGGATCAGCAACCCTTCGGATCCCGTCTTCAGGAAGATCTGAAGAATGATCTGATCGCGGGTTTGCTGGTGGTGATCCCCCTCGCCACCACGATCTGGCTCGCCACCACGGTGAGCCGCTTCGTGCTGGCCTTCCTCACCTCCATCCCGAAGCAGTTCAACCCCTTCAACACACTCCACCCCCTGTTGCAGGAGTTGATCAACCTCAGCCTCGGGCTTCTCGTGCCGCTGCTGGGAATTCTTCTCATCGGGTTGATGGCCCGCAACATCGTGGGCCGCTGGCTGCTGGAATTCGGGGAGGGCACCCTGCTGCGCATTCCCCTGGCGGGTTCGGTCTACAAAACCCTCAAGCAACTCCTGGAAACCTTCCTCCGCGACAATTCCACCCGGTTCCGCCGTGTGGTTCTGGTGGAATATCCCAGGGAGGGGCTCTATGCCGTCGGGTTTGTCACAGGCGTGCTGGGGCCCACGATCCAGTCAGATTTCTCAGAAACGATGTTGAGTGTTTTCATTCCAACAGCCCCCAATCCCACCACGGGTTGGTATGCGGTTGTTCCTGAAAAGTCCGTGCGAGATATTGATCTGAGTGTGGAGGATGCTTTCCGCACCATTATTTCTGCAGGCATTGTCAGTCCTGAAGATCGGGAAACCCCTTCCACCCGCAGTTTCTCCAGTCTTCTGGCCCAACTCCGCGCTCCCCAGATGTCGTGATGCAGAGCCGCACCCTCTCCCGCGAACTGGCCCTGCTCACCCTCGCCCAGCTCCCGGATCGGGGATCCTCCACCGTTCCGTCCGATACCTCCCTGCTGGCCCTGCTGGATCAGGCGCTCTCCACCCTGGCCGAGCATGTGCGCGACAGCCTGGAGCGCTCTGCCGAGGCCCTGCAGCTGGCCCAGCAGGACCTGCTCGACAGTGAGCTGCAGGCTGCAGGCGACAGCCAGTTGCCCAAGGTTCGCCAACATGTGCAGAAAGGCATCGCCAACGGCGAGCAGGCCCTCAATCTGCTGTCGGCCTGTCTGGAGATTCCACGGCTGCTGGTCCTGTCGGATCAGGAGGCGGTTCGCCACGGCGCCATCGAGAGGGCCCGGGCCGTGTTGCGTGATCGCAACAGCATCGACGCCCGGCTGGATGCGGTGATGGAGGGCTGGCGTCTGTCGCGCCTGCCCCGCATCGATCGGGATATCCTCCGACTGGCCGTTGTGGATCTCGAGCGTTTTGGCACCCCCTCCGCCGTGGCCTGCAACGAAGCCGTGGAGCTGGCCAACCGCTACAGCGACGAGCAGGGACGCCGCATGATCAACGGCGTTCTCGGCCGCTTCACCGCCGCACAGGTTTGATTCGCCATGGTGTTTGATTGGTTCAAACGGCAGCCTGCCGAGCCGCAGCCCGCGGATGCTTCCGGTGAGGCCGCTGCCCCCGCGGAGCAGGAGGCCCCCGCTGCCGCTGAGCAGTCCTCCCCCGAGCCAGCGTCGCCCGAGCCGGCTCCCACCGATCCTTCTCCCGCGCCCGCGCCCGCGCCCGCGCCCGCAGCTCCAGCCGGTGCCGGGGGAGCCATTGATGCCGATGCCCTGGCCTGGGCACGGGAGGCCTATGCCCGCCTGAAGGCGGAGCAAGCGGCTCGCCAGGCCGAAACCGTTGCTCCCCCCGCCCCTCCTCCGCCCCCGCCCGCCCCATCCCTGCCGGAGGCTGAACCGCCGTCGCAGGTTGCTCCCCCGCCGGTGGAGGAGCCCGCACCGGTGGAGCCTGCACCGGTGGTGCCTGCACCCGTGGAGGTGGAGCCGCTGACCGTTGCTCCAGCGCCTCCAGAGGCTGCCCCGATGTCGCTGCTGGAGCGGGCCGCGGCGGAGCGCCGCCAGCGGCAGCAGGAGTTGCTCGAGGTGGCGGGTCCGGAACCACCGGCCCCTGCTGCCGCCTCCGTTGCGGAGCCGGTCGCCCCCGGCCAGGCCCCCGCAGCCGATGAGGCGGAACCCACGCTGGGCGACTTCGATGAGGCCTTCACCTGGTCGGCGGAAGTGCTGGCGGCCCAGGGCCGCCGTGTGGATCAGGTGTCGATCGAGGAGATCGACTGGCTGGCCCGCCTCCGGCGCGGCATGGAGAAAACCCGGAAGGGTTTCGTCAGCCAGATCCTGGAACGGCTGGGGGATGATCCCCTCACCCCCGAGGTGGTGGACGACCTGGAGACCACCCTCCTGCGGGCCGATGTGGGGGTGCAGGCCACCGATCAGGTGCTGGATGCCCTGCGGGCCCGCCTCAATCTGGAGGTGGTGGATGGCAGCGAGGGCCTGCGTTTTCTCAAGGAACAACTGCGGGAGCTTCTGGAGGCTCCCATCGCGGCGAGCGGGCGGGAGCTGCTGGCGCCGGAGCGCGATCGTCTCAACATCTGGTTGATGGTGGGGGTGAATGGCGTGGGCAAGACCACCACCCTCGGCAAGCTGGCCAACCTGGCCGTGCGCAGCGGCTACAGCTGCCTCATCGCTGCGGCCGACACCTTCCGCGCCGCGGCCGTGGAGCAGGTGCGCATCTGGGGCGAGCGAAGCGGGGTGCCGGTGATCTCCAATCCCAGTGCCAATGCGGATCCGGCCGCCGTCGTCTACGACGCCATCAGCAGTGCCAAGGCCAAGGGAACGGAGCTGGTGTTGGTCGACACCGCCGGTCGTCTGCAGACCAAGCACAACCTCATGGAGGAGCTCAGCAAGGTGCGCCGCATCGTCGACAAGCTGGCCCCTGAGGCAGTGGTGGAATCCCTGCTGGTGCTGGATTCCACCCAGGGTCAGAACGGTCTGCGCCAGGCCCTGGCCTTTGCCAAGGCCGCTGGCCTCACCGGCGTGGTGATCACCAAGCTGGATGGCAGTTCCCGGGGGGGTGTGGCCCTCGCCGTGTGCCGCGAGGTGGGCTTGCCGATCCGTTTCATCGGGGCTGGTGAAGGACTGCGCGACCTGCGACCCTTCAACAGTTTTGAATTCGTGGAAGCACTTCTGGCCACCTGATGCGGAACCGCTGGCGGTGATCCACCCCCAGGGCTTGCAGGTTTCCAGTAGAAATCAGGTCAGCGTTCCTGACACCGTTTCCGGCCCAACCCTCGCCGGTTCGTCGGTGCTTCCCGTCCATGTTCTTCGACCTCCAGTCTCTCGTTTTCACCGTTCCTGCCCTGGTGTTCAGCCTCTGGGCCCAGTGGCGGGTGCAAAGCACGTTCCAGCGGTTTGCCAAGGTTGGTGTCCGCTCCGGCTACAGCGGAGCCCAGGCCGCCCAGGCCGTGTTGCAGAGCGCCGGCGTGCAAGGGGTGCGCATCGAGCGCCATGAGGGCTTCCTCACCGACCACTACGACCCGCTCGCCAAGGCCCTCCGCCTCTCGCCCCATGTCTATGACGGGCAGAGCATTTCGTCCATTGCCGTGGCGGCCCATGAGGCGGGCCATGCCATCCAGGACAAGGTGGGCTACCTCCCCCTCGTGTGGCGCTCGGCCCTGGTGCCCCTCTGCAACGTGGGCAACATGCTCTGGTTTCTGCCCTTCATGGCCGGTCTGCTGTTGCGTCAGCTCTCCTTCGCCCCCCTCCTGATCTGGACGGGCATCGGCCTGTTCGCCGCCGTGGTGGTGTTTCAACTGATCACCCTCCCCACGGAATTCAATGCCTCCAACAGGGCCAAGGCCGTGCTCGCCAGCACCGGCATCGTGACCACCCAGCAGGAGGCCGATGGGGTGAAGCGCGTGCTGGATGCCGCTGCGCTCACCTATGTGGCGGCGGCGGCGGCCTCCGTGCTGCAGCTCATCGACCTGGTGCTCCGTCAACGGCGCGACTAGGGCCTGCTGCGCGACCAGCGCAGGAAGGGAATGGAACCGAGAATGGTGATCAGCAGATAGCTGACGATCGCCAGCTTCACTCCGGGGATCACCCCCCCGTGGGTGATGGCAAACAACAGGGCCAGCCCTGGATTGCGCATCGAGGTCACCAGGGCCGTTGTCGTCCGCTCCATCGGTCCGTTTCCCCCCAGCAGATACCCCAGGGCCAGGGCCGCGGCGGTCAGGATCACCATCACCGGGATGGCCATGGGGTTGGCCTGGACAAACCAGAGCAGCTTCGGGAACACCTTGAACAGAATCAGGCCCACCGCCGCCAGGCTCACCAGAAAGGCGGCTTTCTGAATGGGCAGGGCCCATCGCGCCCCGAACGCGGGCCACCTGTGCCGGAGAAGCAGGCCCACGGTGAGGGGAAGCACCTGCACCAGGGCCACCTGGGTGGCCACGCTGGTGGGGCTGATGTCCCACCCCTCCAGCTTGTAGAACGCCCGGAAGACATCGGCGAGCAGGGGGATCGACACGATGGCCGTCAAGGCCGCCGCCACCTGCAGCAGGGCCGCCAGATGGTGATCCCCACCCTGCAGACGGGCCTTTCGCAGAGTGAGGGGGGCACTGGGGCTCAGGGCCATCAGTGCGATCCCGAAGCGCGCTCCGGGTGTCATCTGAAAACTGAACGGAAGCTTCAACACCACCAGCGCCACCAGGGGCACCAGCACGCAGGTGCCCAGCAGAACCCGCACGATCAGCCAGGGGCGATGGCGGAAGAGCGCCAGGGCGTTCACCTCGAGGCCGAGGCCGAGGCCCACCATCAGGGTGATGAGGCTCGCTTTGACCAGCAGAAACAGCAGGGTTGTGGCCGTCATGGCGGGGGACGGGTCGGGGTTTGGGAAAGGGCGGCCTAACCCGGCCGGAGGGGTGTCCTGGTGCTGGCCCGTCGCTCGTTGTCGTCCTCCCAGCGCTGTTCGGCTTCGATCTCGCGGCCGAGAAAGATGTTCAGAAAGGTGCGGATCACGGCGATCACCCCCAACTGGATCAGGTTGCTTTCCGTGGGGCTGGTGGTGGTGGCCACGATGTCGGCCCCGAGCTGAAATTCCAGGGCCAGGGCCAGCCAGCTGCCGAAGGTGAGGCGCGCCTGGTTGGAGGGACGGGCGGGCAGCCGGCGCCCGATCCGTGGGATGGCCTGATGGGCGATGGCGATCAGCCCGTAGAGAACGGTGAGCACCGACAGAACCTCCAGCAGCACCCGGGTTGCGGTGCCCAGGGGCTCCAGCACCTCCTGAATGGCTTCAAGCATCGCTAGCCGGTTGCCCCATGGATGAGGATGATCAGGCACAGGGTTCCGATCGCCATCAGCGCCAGTGCGGTGGCCGTGCCCAGGGATCTGTGCTCGTAGTAGGTGAATTCCTCCCGGTTGAGCCGCCGCAGGATCCGTTTGTGTTGCACGGTGGCCGCGGCCAGGGCTCCGATCCCCGTGAGGATGAAGGCAATGGCCATCACCCGCACGGAGAGGTCTGCCCGGTCGGACCCCCCCAGGCGGCTGCGGTTGATGGCTCCGATGATCTTGTCGACACCGAAGCCGAAGCTGATCAGCGAGAGGGATGTGCGGATCCATGCCATCAGGGTGCGTTCCGCCGCTTCCCGGTTCCGTTCCTTCGCCAGTTCGTTGGTGATGTTCACGCTCGGGGATGGCTCCGGCATGGCGGCTCAGGAAGCGTTCCCGTAGGCCACCTGGCAGGCGGCATTGAGCAACTCCGCTTCCTGGGCTGAGCTGGGCTGGCGGCCGTTGATGGCACCGGCGTTGCAATCGGCATTGATCTGGTAGCTGGTGCCGTTGGCCGTCACCACGAAGCTCACGGAATAGTTGCCGTAGGGCTGGATGGTGCCGTACTGGAGTTGATACCCCGTGTTCGGCACCACGATGTAGGTGACATCGTTGGATACCGCATCATTCACGGCGTCGTTGATGATGGCCGCCGTGGCCAGGGTGCCGATGCCCCAGGCCGCGGCGCTGGCGCCCCACCAACCCCAGGGGGGATTGGACCATCCGCCATACCAGCCCCAGTTCCAGGGCCGGGCCACGCCCCAGCCCGGCCGGGCCCAGCCTGGGTTGAGGTTGACGTTGCCGATGTTCACCTCCCGGTTCCAGTCGCGATCGATGTTGACCGACCGATTCCCCAGGTTTCCATCCCAGTTGCGGTTCCCATCCCGGTTGATCATCCGATCCCCCTGGTTGATCGTTCCCTGACGGTTGAAGGGTTGGTTGCGATCCACCAGGGCACCGCTGCGATCGCCCAGGTTGCGGGCCCCATCCTGGCGCTGGAGGCCCTGGCCCTGCCGTTGAAAGCCGTCCGGCCGATTGGCGGGCCGACTGATGGAGGGATTGCCCACCCGGTCGAGCCGATTGCCGCTGCTGAAGCCGCCGCTGGGGCTCCTGTCACCCCGGGTGAAATTGCCGCCTCCACTGAAGCCGGTGCGGGCCCGGCTGCCGCCGCCCCCACCCCCTTGCAGCCGTCCGCCCCCGCCGCCGCGACCTCCGCCGCCACGGCCCCCACCGCCGCCACCCCCTCGCGCCTGGAGGGTGGCCCTGTCCTCTCCCGCCACTGGAGATGAACCGATGGCGAGAAGCGGTCCGGCCGGCAAGGCCACCAGGGCAGCCGTCAACAGGCTGAGGGTGGCAGCGAATGGGTGTCCCATCACTTGACCCCCTTCCGCTGGGCCACCAGATCACAGCCGCTGTCGTAGCAGAGGATGTCCACACGCCCATTGCTGGCGAAGTGGGCACGGATCAGATCCCGACCGCGGAAATCAGGGCGCTCCTGCAACAGGCTGTTGAGGTAGTTGGGATTCACCACGCACAGGTCCTTGTCGTTCAGGCAGAGGGTGTTGCTGGAGAACAGCACGGTGGCATTGCGGAGGGTCTGCCAGCTCTTGCTGCCCCCATCCCACAGGCTGAAGCGGGAGGGCTGGTCGCCGATGCGCAGGGTGTGGGTGGTGTTGCCGATGGTGTGGCGGTAGAGGGTGGCTCCTTCCTCATTCACCGCCTCCACCTTGCAGGCCACGGGTGCGGCGCCCTTCAGGGCGCACTTCGTCTCCAGGGTGTAGAGCACCTCGGCTTGCGCCACACCGGCTCCCAGGGTCAGGGAGAGGGCCGTTCCCGTCAGCAGGGCTGGGACCCATCCTGCCCTGGTGCAAAGCGTCGACATGGTCAGAGGAGCTTTCGTTATGGGAAGCGTGAGCAGGGGTTTCATCGGCGTCAGGTTGGGAAAGAAATGGTGAAACAAAGTGCAACCAATGGGGCGGCATCAGCCGGTGGGCGCCCGCGCGATGCAGCGGAAGCCCATGTGGCACGTCGACGTGTCGATCCCCTGGGCGAGTCGGGCTGCGGGGCGGTAGCGCTGGCAGTAGTTGGGCGCGCACAGGAAGGATCCCCCTTTCACCACCTTGCGGGGGATCGTTCCGTGCTGGGAGGTGGGATCCACGCTCCGCTGTTGCTCACAGCAGCCACCACCCTCCGGGGTGATCCCATCGCCATCCGCAGCCAGGCGTTCGCGATGCTCCAGATACCAGTCCTGCGTCCATTCCCAGACGTTGCCGATCATGTCGAACAGGCCGTAGCCATTGGCGGGAAAGCTCCCCACCGGGGAGGTGCGCTCCCAGCCATCCAGCTTGGTGTTCTGGTGGGGGAAGGCCCCTTGCCAGGTGTTGGCCATGGGCCGCCCTCCGGGATGGAGTTCATCGCCCCAGGCGTACGCCACCCCTTCCCGCCCCCCCCAGGCGGCCCGCTCCCATTCGGCTTCGCTGGGCAGGGTCTTGCCCGCCCAGGTGGCATAGGCCAGGGCATCCCCATGGGCGATGTGCACCACGGGATGGCGCTCCCGCCCCTTGATCGAGCTCCCCGGACCTTCCGGATGGCGCCAGTTGGCCCCTGGCACGTATTGCCACCACTGGTAGGGATCCCCCAGCCCGATGGGTCCTGGGGGGGCGACAAACACAATGGAGGCCGGGGCCAGCCGTTCCGGGAGGGCATCGGGATAGAGGGCTGGATCCGCCGGCTGTTCCGCCAGGGTGACGTGCCCGGTGGCTTTGACGAATGTCTGAAACTGGGCGTTGGTGACAGGGGTGTGATCCATCCAGAAGCCTTCCACGCTCACGAGGTGGGCCGGGGCCTCTTCCGGGTAGTGGTGATCGGATCCCATGGGGAAAGAACCCCCTGGGATCCAGACCATCCCCTTGGCCGGAGGCCGCCCGCCCATTCAGGACGCCCCGCCAGCCGCCTGCTGGAGTTTCTCCATCACCTGCTCCAGTGAGAAGCTGGCCGCCTTCTGACGGGGCGGATAGGCCACAAAGGTCTTGAGAAAGTCCCCGACATAGGTTTGGGCCGGCACCAGCATGAAGATATGGTCGAACATCCAGTCCCAGTAGGTGTTGGATGTGATGTCGGCCCGTTCGTAGGGATCGGTGAGCAGGTTGAAGATCTTCGGCACCCGCAGCTCCACAAACGGCTCGGCCCAGATCTGGCAGGTGCCTTGCTCGCGCTGCTCACGGAACACGAATTTCCAGTTGTCGTAGCGCAGGCCCACCAGATCGCCATCATCGGAGAAGTAGAAAAACTCCTTCCGCGGGCTCTTGTCGCTCTTTCCCGTCCAGTAATCGAGCATGTTGTAGCCATCCAGGTGGATGCGGAAGGTTTTGCTGCCCACCTGGTGGCCGTCGAGCAGCTTCTGCTTGATCTCTGGTTCACCGGCGGCGGCCAGCAGGGTTGGGAGCCAGTCCAGATGGCTGCAGATGCCGGTGAGGTTCGTGCCTGCGGGGATGTGGCCGGGCCAGCGCACCATGGCAGGCACCCGGAAGGCGCCCTCCCAGTTGGTGTTCTTCTCACTGCGGAATGGCGTCATTCCCGCATCGGGCCAGCTGTTCATGTGGGGCCCGTTGTCGGTGCTGTACATCACGATCGTGTCGTTGGTGATGCCCAGCTCGTCGAGCAGATCCAGCATCTGGCCGATGCATTCGTCGTGATAGATCATCACGTCGTGGTATTCCGACTGCCAGCGCCCGCTGCGGCCCACATCCTGGGGCCGGGCATAGGTGCGGAAGTGCATATGGGTGGTGTTGAACCACACGAAGAACGGCTGCCCGGAAGCCACCGCATCCCGGATGAAGCGCTTGGCTTCCACGAGAAACTCATCGTCGGCCGTTTCCATCCGCTTGCGGGTGAGAGGGCCCGTGCTCTCGATGCGCTGGGTGCCATCCCCATTGGCCCAGGTGTGCAGCACGCCGCGGGGGGCGAAGCGCTTGCGGAAATTGGGAAACTCCGGATCGTCCTCCTTCGGGTAGTCGCGGAGCTCCGGTTCCTCCTCCGCGTTCAGGTGGTAGAGATTGCCGAAGAACTCATCGAAACCGTGCATGGTCGGCAGGTGCTCATCCCTGTCGCCGAAATGGTTTTTGCCGAACTGCCCGGTGCGGTAGCCCAGGGGCTGGAGCAGTTCGGCGATGGTGGGATCCTCGGCGCGGAAGCCCAGCTCAGCGCCGGGCAGCCCCACCTTGCTCAGCCCCGTGCGATACACGCTCTGGCCGGTGATGAAGGCGGCACGGCCGGCGGTGCAGCTCTGCTCGGCGTAGTAGTGGATGAATTTGGCGCCTTCCCGCGCCACCCGGTCGATGTTGGGCGTTTCATACCCCATCAATCCGTGGCTGTAGCAGCTGAGGTTGCTCTGGCCGATGTCATCGCCCCAGAGGATCAGGATGTTGGGTTGTCCGTTGGGCATGGGGGGACGTTGGACACGCACTGTCTCCCCGATGATGGCCAGGCCCCCTGGGGGCGCACACTCAGAAAGTGCAACGGAAACGGTTCGTCATTCCCGCCCGGAATTGCGCCAGGGCAGGGCTCGTCCCGTAGCGGTGAACGACCGGCACATGCTGGAGGAATGGCGCGAGTCCGCAGCGGATCAGCAGGGCCTGCTCCAGGAGCTTTGCCGCGGTGTCGTCCTCGCCGACGGCCACGGCGGTCAGCCCCCAGACACTGGTCATGGTGAGCGCCGCCATGCCGGCGCCCAGGGCGGCCTGCAGGAGGGCCCTCGCTTGGGCCCTCTGGCCACAGAGGGCCAGCACGAGGGCTTCCAGGGCCTGTAGATCACTGCTGGAGCCTGGGTTGGCGCCGCAAGCGGCCAGGGTTCGCAGCGCGTCCTCGGGACGCCCCCCATCGGCCAGCACGAGGCCGAGACAGAGCCTGGGGGCGACGAGATGGCCATCGATGGCCAGCTGTTGTTGCAGACAGTCGATGGCCTGCTTGTGCTCCCCCTGCATCCACCAGGCCATGGCGGCGAGCAGCCACCCATTCGGGCAATCCGGGGCAAGAAGGGGCTCCACCAGCACCAGGGCCTCAGCGGCCCGCCCCGTGGCCAGCAGATGGCGCACCCAGCTGTGTCGGGCGGTTCCCGGAGGAAGGTGCTCCGGCAGCCACCCTCCGAAACGGGCTTCCGCCAGTTCGGGCTGCCAGTGCAGCAGGGAGAGCACCTCCACCCGCAGGGCCATCACCTCAGGGGCCATGTGGCCAGAGGCTTCCGCTTGCTTGAGCAGTCCCTCCAGGAGGGGCTCGAGGGGTTCGGCAGGACGCAATCCCCAGAGGTACTGAGCGAGTTGGCTTCCACAGAGCTGCAGCAGCGCCGGCGTGAAATCCGGAGAGATCGCCAGACAGCGCCGAAGGAAGCCCTCCGCCCGTGTCAGTTCGCGGGGGTCCCGCTGGCGGACCCACACGAGCCCTTCCACGTAGGTGCCGAGGGTCTGGGCCGTGGGACATCCCGACCCCCCGATCGCCCGGGAGGCTCCCTCCTCCAGGGCGATCGGGTGCACCGGCACCTCCAGGCGATAGCCACCGCCATAGATGGTGCGAATCACGGCTGATCCCAGGGGGCCGGCCGCCAGGATTCGGCGCAGACCATGGACGGTGCGCGAAATGCTCACCTCGCTCACATGGGAGTGGCCCCAGACCTCCTGCAGCAACTTGTCCTTGGGGAGCACCTGGCCGTTCTGCCGCACAAGGGCCACCAACAGACGACGCTGCAGGGGCGCCAGATGGATCGCACTCGGCCCGAGCCAGAGATGGCCATCCCCATCGAGCGTGTAGGGCCCGAAACTCCAGAAACCCCTGGGATTGTCGATCTGGCTGGAGGTCATGGATCCGGGGAAGGGCCTGCGCGCAGCTGAGATGCAATTACAATTTTCACAAATGAAATCAAACTGTTTCGCTCAAAAAATGCGAAACATTCGTGGGTTGATGCAGCTGTTCCTCCCCGCCTCTTTCACCCTGTGGATCAGGCCAGCTTGATGTCAGGGCCATGCACGCAGAGTTGGTCGTCGGTGGAGGAGCTGCAGGCGATCCTCCACCGACTCGGCCTGGATCTCAACCTGCTGCAGCTGGAGGGCGGATCCCTGGCGGGGCACCTGCTTCTCCTGGAGGTTCCTCCCCTCCGCCTGGTGCGGCTCCAGCTCAATCGGCGCCTGCATGCCCTGGGCCCCAAGCCCCAGGGTGTGCTCACCATCAGCCTCGATCTCGCTCCACAGACCCGGGAGTCCCCCGTCCGCTCCCATGGCCAGGCCATGGGCGCCGACAGCCTGTTTGGATTGGACCCCTCCTGGGATGTTCACCTCACCCTGCCGACCCTGGTGACCCTGGGATTGGTGTTTCTCCCCCTCGGGCCCCTGGCCCAGTGGGCGGATCCCATCGGCTGGCCGGGCTTTGATGGGGAGTTGGTGCCCTGCACCAATGTGTTGCCCATGCACCCGACCCGTTCGGCGGACCTGCGGGCCTATCTGCGATCCCTGTTTGCCCTGGCGGAACAGGAGCCGGTTCGGCTGCAGCACCCCCCCACCCAGAGCCTGATCCTGGCCGATCTTCTGCCCCTGCTTCTCGAGGCCCTGGTGAGTGGCTCCACCGTTTCACCGCCCCCTCGCCCCCCCGCCCGGATCACCATGGTGAAACAGGTGCAGCAGTGGATGCACGACCATCCGGGTCGGCCCGTCACCCTCGCCGATCTCTGTCGCCAGGCCCATGCCAGTCGCCGCACCCTGATCCAGGGATTTCAGGATCACCTCGGCATGGGCCCCATGGCCTACCTCAAGGTCCTTCGTCTGCATGCCATCCACAGCAGACTGCTGGAGGCCGATCCTCGCGAGACGCAGATCGGCACCCTGGCCGGGGAATGGGGGTTCTACAACGCCGGGCACTTTGCGGCGGATTACCGCCGCCTCTTCGGGGAACGGCCCCGGGACACCCTGCGGCGGCCCCGCTGAAAAAGCTGCTACGTTGCAGGTCCGTTGCGGCAGCCCCTTGGGCAGCCAGCCGCCCCCCCCTTCCAGCCTCTCCCCAGCCGTTGCAGCGACCGCCGAATCCCAGGCGCTGACAGCGAAGGCTTCGTTGCGCCAATTGCTCGACAGCCTCAGTCGGGAGCAGCGCCGCAACCACGAGTTGCTCTCCTCCCTGGCGTTCGCCCTGCGGAGCTTCACCAATCTGCAGCGCTTTCTGGAACTGGTGCCGCTGGTGATGGCGCGTCTGGTGGAGAGCCAGGGCAGCCTCCTGGTGGTGTTCCATCCCGACGGGCGCCTCTGGCGGGAGCATCTGCAGGCCACCAGCGGCGATCGCTGCGCGGAGGTGCTGCGTCAGCTGGCGGCCCTCCCGGATGCCCAGTTGCAGGCGCTCTCCAGTGAGGAGGCCGGTGCTGCCCTGCTGGATGGGCTCATCTCCCGCCTGCTGTCTCCCGCCCAGGTGTATGCCACCTCCGTGGTGGCCCGCAACCGCCAGCGGGGCCGGCTGTATGTGTTCAGCGATCGCCAGGGCTTCAGCTGGAGTGAAGTGCACCGGCGCCACCTCCAGCTGGTGGCCGACCTCACCGGGGTGGCCCTGGAGACGGCCACCCTGCAGGAAGACAGCCGCCGCCACGAACGGCTGGATCGTCAGCTGACCATTGGCGCTGAGATCCAGGCCCAGCTCCTGCCGGATCACTGCCCGGTGATTGAAGGCGTGGAGCTGGCCGCCCGGTGTCGGCCGGCTTTTGAGGTGGGAGGCGACTACTACGACTTCATCCCCACCCGGCCCAATGGTCCGGCCCGCAAGCGGGAAAAGGATCGCTGGGCCCTCGTGATGGGCGATGTGATGGGCAAGGGCGTGCCCGCCGGCCTGTTGATGACCCTCCTGCGCGGGATGTTGCGCGCCGAGGTGCTCAGCGGTCTGCCCCCCGATCGCATCCTTCACGACCTCAACCACCTGGCCCAGGAGGATCTGGCGCAGTCGCACCGGTTTGTGACGCTTTTTTACTCCGACTACGACCCCCGCTCCCGCCGGCTCCGCTATGCCAATGCTGCCCATAATCCCCCCCTGCTCTGGCGTCGTCAGCAGGCCCGGGTGGAGCGTCTCGATGCTCCCGGGCTCCTGATCGGTCTGCAGAGTGAGGCCGACTACGAATGCCACCAGGTGCGGCTGGAGCCCGGCGATGTGGTGCTCTATTACACCGATGGGGTGACGGAGGCCACCGGCTTCAGTGGTGAGCGGTTCGATGAGGAGCGGCTGATGAAGGCCTTCCGGGGGGCCTGCGGGTCGGCGGCTGGAGCCCAGGGGATCCTGGATCAGCTCTTTGCCCGGCTCGATCGTTTTCTCGGTTCCGACCGCCAGCCGGAGGACGACGCCTCCCTGGTGGTGCTCAAGGTGCGCGATGAAGTGAGGCTGCCTCCCCTCCCGCCGTCGCCACCTGGAGCGATGGCAAGCTGAAGGCCAGTGCATGGGCCCTGGATGACGTCCGAGAGTGCTTCGCCCAGCTCCGGTGCGGCCGGGAGCCAGGGCACCTGGAGCGATCGCTTTGAGCAAGGGCTCCACCCCGCCATCGAGCGCTTCAATGCCTCGATCGGTTTTGACATCACCCTCCTCCAGGAGGATCTGGATGGCTCCGTGGCCCATGCCCGCATGCTGGGCCGCTGCGGCGTGATCAGCGAAACCGAGGCCCAGCAGTTGATCGAGGGCCTTGAAGCCATCCGGGGAGAGGCCGCGGCGGGCCTGTTCCGTCCCGGAGTGGAGGCGGAGGATGTGCATTTCGCGGTGGAGCGTCGCCTCACCGAGCGGCTCGGAGCCCTGGGGAAGAAGTTGCACACCGGTCGGAGTCGCAACGACCAGGTGGGCACGGATCTCCGCCTCTGGCTGCGGCGGCAGATCGACGCCATCGATGGGGCCCTGCGCCGGTTTGAGGGGGCTCTCCTCACCCACGCGGAGCAGCACGTGGACACCCTGATCCCGGGGTACACCCACCTGCAACGGGCCCAGCCCCTCAGCCTGGCCCACCATCTTCTGGCCTATGTGGCCATGGCCCAGCGCGACCGGGCCCGCCTGGCGGATGTGCGTCGCCGGGTCAATATCTGCCCCCTGGGGGCCGCGGCCCTGGCGGGCACCCCGGTGCCGATCGATCGGCGCCAGACCGCGGCGGAACTGGGGTTCGCCGCGATTTACGCCAACAGCCTCGATGCCGTGAGCGATCGCGATTTCACCGTGGAATTCATGGCCGCGGCCAGCCTGGTGATGGTGCATCTCAGTCGGCTGGCGGAGGAGGTGATCCTCTGGGCCAGCGAGGAGTTTCGCTTCGTTGCCCTCACGGATCGCTGTGCCACGGGCAGCAGCCTGATGCCCCAGAAGAAGAATCCGGATGTGCCGGAGCTGGTGCGCGGCAAGTCGGGCCGGGTGTTCGGCCATCTGATGGGCCTCCTCACCATGATCAAGGGGCTGCCCCTGGCTTACAACAAGGATTTTCAGGAAGACAAGGAAGCCCTCTTCGATGGGGTGCGCACCTGCCTGGATTCTCTTGAGGCGATGGCGATCCTGCTCGAGGAGGGCCTGGAGTTCCGCCCCCAGCGCCTGGAGGAGGCGGTTCACGGGGATTTTGCCAATGCCACGGATGTGGCCGACTATCTGGTGGCCCGTGGGGTGCCCTTCCGGGAGGCTTATCAGCTGGTAGGGGCCCTTGTGAAGCAGTGTGTGGGCCAGGGCCGTCTGCTGGCCGACCTCCCCCTCGCGGAATGGCAGCGTCTGCATCCGTCCTTTGGCCCGGACATCCATGGCGCGATTGCTCCGCGCCAGGTGGTGGAGGCCCGCAGGAGCGAGGGTGGCACCAGCTTTTCCGAGGTGCGGCGCCAGCTCCGCCTGGCGAAGGAGCCGGAGCAGGGGTTGGGGGAGGGATCCTTGCTGCAGCCAGGCCTGCAGTAAGGATGCTGCAACACGTCTCGCCCCTTTGGTGGGCCGAATTCCTCAGACCGTCTAATCTATGGGCGTCCGAAACCCTCTGGGTTCCTCGGCATCCGTATCGGTTCCCCCAGCCCCTTTCGTGAGCATCTTTGTCGGCAATCTTCCCTTCCGCGCAGAGCAGGAGGACGTCGTTGAACTTTTCACCCGCTTTGGTGATGTTGTGAATTGTTCCCTTCCCCTGGAGCGGGACACCGGTCGGAAGCGGGGTTTCGCTTTTGTGGAGATGGCGGATGACGAGATGGAATCTCGGGCCATCGAAGCGCTCCAGGGAACGGAGTTGATGGGCCGGCCCCTCCGCATCAACAAGGCCGAACCCCGCGGCGCCGGCGGCGGTGGCGGCGGCGGTCAGCGCCGCGGTGGTGGCGGTGGGTATGGCGGTGGCGGCTACGGCGGTGGCGGCGGCTATGGCGGCGGTGGTGGTTACGGCGGTGGCGGCGGGTATGGCGGCCGCAGCGAGGATCGGGGCTCCGGCGCCCGCGACTGGGAAGACCGCAGTTATGGCGGTGCCGATCGTGGTGGCGACAGCTTTGATGCCGGACGGGCCCGCCGCCGTCGCAGTGGCGGCGACGCCATCGGCGCGGAGTGATCCCAGGGGGGGGCCCTTCCTAGAGCCCCCGCTCCTCCAGTTGCGAGGCGGCGGCGGCGAGCACCTCGGGGCCCGCTTGACGAGCCCCCGCCTCCCTTGAGAGGGAAGCGCGCCAGCCGCGGGCTCCCTTCACCCCTTCCACCACATGCACCAGGTGGCGGCCGATGGCCCAGAGCCTTCCCCCCTGGCGGCACCACCGTTCCGCGTGGGGAATCACGCCCCGCACCACGGATGAGGGGCAGGCTGGCTCCAGGGTTGTATCGCCGAAGATCTCCCGATCCACGGCCGTCCAACGCAGGGGGTGCTGGTACACCGCCCGGCCCACCATCACCCCGTCCAGTCCTGCCAGCTGGGCCTGGCAGATCTCCAGGGTGTCGAGGCCCCCATTGAGTTCCAGCACCAGGTGGGGCCGCTCCCGCTTCAGCTGATGCACCACGTCCCAGCGCAGGGGCGGAATCGTGCGGTTTTCCTTGGGATCCAGGCCCTGCAGCCAGGCCTTGCGGGCGTGCACGGCGAATCGTGCGGCACCGGCCGCCGCCACTGTGTCCACAAACCCCAGCAGCTCGGGAAAACCATCCTGCTGGTCGATCCCGATCCGGTGCTTCACCGTCACCGGTAGGCCACAGGCGGCCACCATGGCCTCCACCCCCTCCGCCACCCGCTCCGGGTGCGCCATCAGGCAGGCGCCAAAGTTGCCCTGGCTGGCCTTGGAGCTCGGGCAGCCCACATTCAGATTCACCTCGTCGTAGCCCCAGTCCGCTGCCAGCCGGGCCGCTGTCGCCAGCTCCTGGGGGTCGTCTCCGCCCAATTGGAGCACCAGGGGCTTCTCCATGGCGTCAAATCCGATCAGGCGCTCCAGCCGTTGCTGCCGTTCCCCAGGGCTGTGGGGCGGCCCCTCCCGCACCAGGTGGTGCAGGGCCCGGGCCACCACCATTTCGCTGTAGAGCAGGCTGTGGCGGCTCACCTGACGCATCAGCACCCGGAAGTGCCGATCCGTGTAGTCGAGCATGGGCGCCACACTGAAGCGGAAAGCGTTCGGCATC
>JAYKJF010000103.1:0-37177 GCA_035285785.1 Cyanobacteriota bacterium | reverse complement strand
CGTTGGCCCAGCGGCAGTTCGGCCAGCCCTGGAGCACCCTGCCGCCGGTGGAGCAGAAGCAGCTGCGCAGCCGCGTGTATCGCGAGGTGATCAAGGATCTTTGGATCGGCACCTTCCATGCCCTCTTTGCCCGCCTGCTGCGGTTCGACATCGACAAATACAACGATCCCGAAGGTTTGCGCTGGACGCGCCAGTTCACCATCTACGACGAAAACGACGCCCAAAGCCTGGTGAAGGAGATCGTCACCCAGGAGCTGGGGCTGGATCCCAAGCGCTTTGAGCCGAAAAAGGTGCGCTGGGCCATCAGCAATGCCAAAAACCAAGGCTGGCTGCCCGACCAGCTGGAGGCCAACGCCGAGGGCCAACGGGATCGCAAGGTGGCCGAGGCCTACCGGCACTACCGCCGGGCTTTGGCCGCCAACAACGCCTTGGATTTTGATGATCTGCTGCTCTTGCCCGTGCAGCTTCTCGGACAAAATGCCGACGTTCGCAGCTACTGGCATCGGCGCTTTCGCCACGTGCTTGTCGATGAGTATCAAGACACCAACCGCACCCAATACGAGCTGCTCAAACTCCTGGTGGCCGATGGCAAAGATCCTGGCCTGATCAGTGATTGGCAGGATCGGTCGGTGTTTGTGGTGGGCGACGCCGATCAGAGCATCTACAGCTTTCGCGCCGCCGATTTCAAGATTTTGATGGGCTTCCAAGCCGATTTCGGCGACGGCGCCGACGACCAGGCGACCCGCACCATGGTGAAACTGGAGGACAACTATCGCTCCACTGCCACGATCCTGCAGGCTGCCAATGCCCTGATCGCCAACAACAGCGAACGCATCGACAAGGTGTTGCGGCCCACCCGGGGGCAAGGGGAACCCATCAGCCTCACCCGCTGCGACGACGAAATCGCCGAGGCAGAGGCTGTGGTGCACCGCATGCGCATGCTCACCGCCGCCCATCCCGAGCTGGCCTGGGGGGATCTGGCCGTGCTCTACCGCACCAATGCCCAGTCCAGGGCGCTGGAGGAAGCGCTGGTGCGCTGGGGCATCCCCTACCTGGTGGTGGGAGGCCTGCGCTTTTACGACCGGCGCGAAATCAAAGACATCCTGGCCTACCTCCGACTGCTGGTGAATCCCGCCGATTCCGTGAGCCTGCTGCGGGTGTTGAACGTGCCCCGCCGCGGGATCGGCAAAACCACCATCGAGCGGCTCAGCGACGCGGCCAACCAACTGGGTGTGCCCCTCTGGGAGGTGGTGAGCGACCCGGAGGCGGTGCGCTCCCTGGCGGGGCGCTCCGCCAGGGGTCTGCTCCAGTTCAGCGAGCTCATCACCGACCTGCAGCGGCGGCTCCAGGAAGCCCCCCCGGCGGAGATGGTGCAGCGGGTGATGGAGCAGAGCGGCTACCTGGCGGAGCTCATCAGCGAGGCCACCGATGAGGCGGAAGACCGGCGCCGCAACCTCAATGAACTGGTGAACGCAGCCCTCCAGTACCAGGAGGAAAACGAGGAGGGATCCCTGGAGGGCTTCCTGTCGACAGCCGCCCTGGCGGGCGATGCGGACAACAAGGACACGGCCTCTGAGCGGGTGGTGCTGATGACCCTCCACGCCAGCAAGGGCCTGGAATTTCCCGTGGTGTTTCTGGTGGGGCTGGAGCAGGGGCTTTTTCCGAGCTATCGCTCCCTGGACGATCCCGCCGCCCTGGAGGAGGAACGGCGCCTCTGCTACGTGGGCATCACCCGGGCCCGGGAGCGTCTGTTCCTGTCCCATGCCTGCGAACGGCGCCTCTGGGGAGGCATGCGGGAACCGGCGGTGCCCTCGGTGTTTCTCTCTGAGCTTCCCGAGGCGCTGCTCCAGGGCGATGTGCCCCGCAGCGGCGGGGCGGCCCTGCGGCGGGAGCAGCGGATGGAGCGGCTCACCCGGATCGACCGGCCCGAAAGCAGGCAGGTGGCCGGAGGAGGAGCGGCAGGGGCCCCGAGCAATGCGGTCCGGCGGCGGGGTGGATCCCATCCCTGGGCCGTGGGCGACCAGCTCAGCCACAGCAGCTTCGGGGTGGGCACGATCACCCACCTCTTCGGCTCCGGGGAGAAGATCTCCCTGGCCGTGAAGTTTCCGGGCATGGGGCCCAAGATCCTCGATCCCCGGCTGGCTCCGATCGAGCCCCTGGCGAGCCCTCCCCCTTGATCGCCCTCTCCCCTCCGCCCCGGCTCCTGGTGCTCACCGGCGGCCTGGTCCATCTGGTGCATCAACTGGCCGTGGCCAGCACCCTCGGGCCCGACACGACCCAGCCCCCTGAGATCCACATTGTGGTAACAGGCGTGCTCCGCCGAAAACCCGAGGCCCTGGCAGGGATCCATCAGGAGATCGGGGCCTGGTTGGCCCTCCTTCGGCAGACCCTGCCCAGAAGCCATGGGGGGGTGCATCTGGTGGAGGAGCCAGCCGATCTGGAGCCCGGCCCGTGGGACTGGGCCCTGCTCAACAACCAATGGCTGGAGACCCAGCGCCAGGTGATCGACCAGCTCGGGATCCAGAGGATCGTGGTCTGCGGCGATGGGCTTGGGGTGTACTACCGCTGCCCACGGGAACTGCGGGCCCTGGCGCCCAGCTTGCTGGGCCTGCCGATCCAGGAGCCGGGACGCACGGTGCAGTACGTGCTCAGTGGCCGCCAGCCCCGCTGGCATCGCCCCCCCCTGCGCCCGGAGCCTGCGCCCCAGGCCTGCCGCAGGGAGCTGTTCGCCACCCTGGTGGAGGCGCTGCGGGAGCGAAGCCGGCCCGAGTTGGAGGCGGTGCTGCAACAGGCCAGCCCCCAGCGGCCCCTGTGGCTCTGCTCCGTACCCAACCTGGCCCACCAGTTCCCCGGGGAGCGGATGCCCCAGGAGGTGCTGCGCTCCTGGGTCGGCGATCTGCAGCGAGAGGGCTTCCAGCCACGGATCGACCGGCTGCAGCTGGTGGATCACCCCAAGGCTCCGGCAGGCGGCAGCTTCGGCCCCCTCACGGACGCCTGGCTGCCCCCCCCCCTGCGCTCGAGCCAGCCCCTGGAGGTGCTGATCGCCCTCCTGCAGGAAGCCCGTCCAGAGAGCGAGATTGTGGTCTGTGGCATGACCTCCGCCTTGTATGGCGTGCGGGCCCTCACCAGGGCACGGGTCTGTTGGTTGGGCATGGCACCCCTCTGGCGCCACAACCCCCGCTACCGGAGCAAGCCCCTGGAATTTCTCCATCGCGCCCTGAGAAAACACCGCATGACCTGGCTGACGGATCGTCAGTAGCGCACCTCCCAGGGCCAGCGATCGGGAATGCAGAGGAATTGATCATCCTGGCCACAGTCGAAGCTGGCGGAATGGAGAATGCGCCCCTCAAGCCAATACTGAAGAGCGATGTAAAGAGGCGGAAAAATTCCCCAGTAAGCCCGGTAATGATGGAGCCAGGAGAGATAGAGAATCAACAGGAAGAACGCCACACCATCCGCCAACCTGCTGGTGATCTGGGGGAGCCAGAGGTGGGTGATCGAGGCCTGGATGGCCACATAGAGCACGCCGAAAACCAGCAGCAGCCCCGTGATCGGACAGCGCAGCAGCCGCCGGGGATCCAGGCGAGCCTGCACACAGCCCACCACCAATCCATAGGCCAGGGCCCGTTGGAATCGGCCCACGATCCCCCGCTGGCTGTAGTTATTGAAATACTCATCCCTGGCGTAATCGAAGAAGCGATCCAGGGCCGTTGGGGCGATGGCCAGCAGCAGGCCCCCCACCGCGATGCCAGCCAGCAGCCAGGGCCAGCGCCGGCGGAGCAGGGCCAGATTCAGGGTCGGGGGAGCGCTCTTCCACCGGTTCAGCACCTCGGGCACCCGCCCCAGAAGGGGCAGGAGGCTGATGGGCAGGTTGAGCACGAAGGTGTTGTGGGTGAGGGCGGACAGGACCACCCCAAGGCCCACCCACCGCCGATCCCAGCGCACCAGCCGTGCCGCCTGGAGAAAGAGGGGCAGCAGCAGCACCACCGCAAGCGCCTGGCGCGTGTGGGCATTCTGAAGAAAGCCCCGCAGCAGGGGGTTGCAGAGGATCAGAAGGGCCCACCAGCCCGCCCAGGGCCAGGCCCGCCAGTGGGCCGCCAAAAGGATCGGGGCCGCGGCAAAGGCCGTGGCCACCAGGCCCTGCACCGCTGCCATGCGGTAAGGCAGGAGAAGCACCAGGGGCCGAAGGAGGCGCCACAACGGCTCCGGGGGGGCCCGATCCGGATCCCATTCCATGAAATGGGAAAAGCGGGTGGTGTCGCTGTTGCCCCAGCTGGCCAGGGTGAAGAACACCAGCACCAGGGCCAGGAAGGTGATCACGGCTCCCAGCCAGAGCCGCCGCCGCCGCAGAATCCCGGCGATCTGGATCAGAAGAGCCAGGAGTCCCTGAGCCGCGAAGAGATAGGCCATGGGCAGGGGCGCCTGCATCACCTGGTCGATGCGGAACGGGGCCACGTCGGGGAAGGGGGTCACCATGGCTGGGAGCAGAGCTTGGAGAGCTGGGGCGACAACAGGCTGGCCCTCAAGGACCATGGCCTGGAGCTGCAGGGGGCAGGACCTCCGATCGCCGCTGGAACAGGCGATAGTGGCCGCTGCTGAGGTGAATCTGGTCGCTGATGTCCTGCCAATGGCCAGGCTCCCTGTTCAAGCAGCTCTGGACAAAGCCTTCGGTGTTCGGACCATCGGGATCCGTGCGCATCCAGACCACATGCTGATTGGCCGGATCCGTGAGCTGCCGGCACACAGAGGAGGTGTCGGTGGGCAGCTCCAGCTTGCGGGTGGCCCAGCTGGAGTGGAGCTGGCGCTGATTGAGGCTCCAGTCCGGACCGATGCCCGCGGTGCTGGCCCGTTGGTGAAGCTGGCGCTGCAGGGCCACATCCTGGGGGGCGGTGAAGCCCGCACCGGGCCGACTGAGGAGGAAACGGCGGGTGGCCTCCCGATCCGCCTCCACGGCCCGAACCAGGGCATTGGGCTGCCTGGGCCCATGGAGGACATGGACGAGAAAGACATTATTGAAAAGAATCGCGGACAGGATGAGCAGCACCAGGCGACCCATGCCCTGCTGCAACCGGGCGGAGTGCTCCATCACGGCAAAGCCACTCACCATGAGAAACACCAGAGGAATCAGCAGCAGCTGAAACTCTGCCCGGTCGGGCCCTTTCAACAAAAAAGCCTGCAGCGTTTCCAGCCCGAACACGGCAGACAGGGCGGGAAGAAGGAGCAGCCGATCAGCCTGGCTGAAGGGCTGACGGACCAGCTGGACAGCGTGGACGATCAGGGCCAGAACGGGAACGAGCAGCAGCAGCCAGACGGGCAGACCAGCCATCTGCACCCTGAAGAAATCGCCCAGCAGGGGCAGCAGTTGGTCGCTGTCCCCAGGGGCGCGGCTGGCCAGCTCCAAAGGAAGCTGCAGTGTGCCGGCCCAGGCCAGAGCCAGCCCGTCGGGGAGACGTCCGTAGGGTGCAAACACCAGGAGCGTGGCCAGGAGGCCACCCGCCAGCATGTGCAGGAAGCCCGCCACCGACCGCAGCTCCGGCAGGCAGAGGTAGCCGACGATGGCCACCATCACGGAGGGAGAGATCCAGGCCGGGGATCCCATCCAGGCCAGGGCAAGGGTGGCACCAACCAGCCAGAGGTGCCCACGCCGAACGGCAGCCGATCGGGGGAAGCCCGGCTGGAGCCGGCTCAGGCAGAAGAGGGCCAGCACCAGAAAACCATTGGAAAAATGCTCCGGCAGACCGGAGAGACCCTCTGGAAAGCTCTGGGCTCCGATGACAAAGAAGAAGCCGGCCGCCATCGGCAGGAGGGATCCTGGCGCGAGGGCAATCATCCTGTGCCTGGCCAGGTTCTGGAGCGTCCAGGCCAGCAGAGCCCCCACAAGGAGGTTGACAGCAAGGATGTAGAGGCGATGGCTCAGGATTCCCCCAAGCAAGGCCGATGGGGCATAGAGCCACTGATGCAGGGGCTGGCCACCGTTCACCAGCTCAGAGAAGAGAAGTTGGCCCTGCAGCAACCGTTGTGCCCCATACAGCAAGGCGTCCAGGCGCACGCTGTAGGTACCTGGCAGGGTGGGCTGCCGAAGCACACGAATCACAAGACCCATCAGGGTGAGCGTCCAGAGCCCCGCAAGGAACGCGGGTGACACCTGAGGCCATCTCCTGCCTGAAAAGGTGCCGCTGACGGACTCGGACAAAATGAAGGATTGATTAAGGAGAGTTTATCCGGGGCCAGGCCATCTCCCAGGGCCAGCGATCTGGGACGCACAGAAAAGCATCATCCGTGCCGCATCGCAGGGTCAGAGGGTCGAGCAATCGGTGCAGCACCCAGAAATCCAGGGTGACCGCAAGGGCGGGCAGCACGGCCCAGCGGGCCCGGTAGCGCTCCAGCCAGGCCAGAAAGACGATCAACAGAAACAGGCCGATGGGGTCGACGAAACGGCTGGAGAAGGCGGGCACCCAGCCCTGGCGGAGCGACTGCTGAACCAGCAGAAACAACAGCCCGAACAAGGCCAGCTGGCGGGTGTGCGAACAGGCCAGCAGGTCGCGCCATCCCAGCCGACGAACCCAGCAGACCATCCCCACCCCCAGGGCGACAGCCAGTTGCAAGCGCTGCACCACGGGCGAGAGGGCATAGCTGTTGAAGAACGTTTCCTGCCGGATGTAGTGGTTCAACTTGAACCAGACGGTGGGGCCAGCCACGGTCAGCAGCCCCGCAAGCAGGAGGCCCGCCGGGACCACCCACAGCCATGGCCTGGCCCAGCGCCGCGCCCGGGCCGGTGCCGCCCCGGGGGGAGATGGCCTGATCAGCCCCCGTGGAAGCAGGGCCAGCGCCGCGGTGGGGAGAAAGCCCCCATGCACGGCGGCCGCCCAGAGGGTGAGCAACGCCAGTGGAGCTCGGCCCACGGCAGCGAGCCGGCCGGACCAGAGCAAGAGGGGCACCAGCAACAGGGTCAGCAGAGCCTGACGGCTGACGCCGTTCTGAAGAAAGTTGTGCAGAAACGGACTGAACAGAAGCAACAAGGCCCACCAGGAGCCCCAGGCGGGAGCGCCCCAGGAACGGGCAAGGCCCAGGCCCAGCGCCCCGTATCCGGCCGAGACAAGGCCGTGGACAAAGGCCATGCGGTAGGGCAACCAGACGATCAGGGGCGCCGCCACCATCCAGAACGATTCCCCCATGACCCGATCCGTTCGGAACGCCAGGTCATGGCTCAGCTTCGTGACGTCACTGGTGCCCCAGGAGGCCAGACCGAACAGGAGGGTGATCTCCAGCACCAGACAAACACCGCCAACGCCCCAGAGCCTGGTCCGGCCCTTCAGGGCCGAGAGCGACATCAGGGTGGCGGTGATCAGGAGCGCTGCGGTCAGCAGCAGCACCACCAGGGGCATGGAAGCCACCTGGTCGATCCGATAGGGAGCACGGGTGGGAAAGGGAAGCATCCGCCCTAGGCCGCCGGGCCTGCAGATCGGTCCAACAGCACACGGCGCAGAGCCCTGGAGTCCAGAACCCGGTCAAACCCCCAGTAGGGGTCGAGCAGGGCCCGCACGGCTGCCTCCGCCTCCTCCCCGGGGAGGCGCAGGCACTGGGAGAGCTCAGCACTCAGACGCTGCCGCTCCTCCCACTCCCGAACTTCCTCCTGAGCCTTGTCGGAGGGCAGGGTGGAGAGATCCTGCTCGGCCTCCACCGGCAACCAGTGCAGACGAAGGCCCAGGGCCACCCCATAACCGAGATGGGTGCCGAAGGCATTGCTGGCCAGCCCGTCGCTGAGCGCGAGGAGCGTGCGCAGGGCATCCAGAAACCAGGGGTTGGAGCGGTGGCCGTTGCAGGCCACGATCCAGTGGGGCGGCAAGCCCTCCAGCTGGGGATCCTTCCAGTGCCGGAGCCAGATCACCGATCCATACCCCCCAGCCTCAGCCGTGGCCGCCACCGCCTCGATGGAGCGCCGCAGATCCGTTTTGCGCTCCACCTGATCCCAACTGTGGGCCAGCACCACCAGCAGGGTGCGACCCAGCTGTTCCCGCAGCTGCTGGATCTCCCCTGGAGGCAGGAGCGGTTGGGCGTAGGCCACCCAGGGGCCGATCGGCACGGCCGGCACCCCAAAGCGGTCCTGCAGCCAGGTGGCGCGGAGGGAGCCCATGCAGAGATAGCCATGGGTCCAGGGACGGGGACGTTCAAAGGTGGCGGTGCGACTCACCTTCAGGCCATGCTCCAGCAACCAGGGGAGAGGGGCACCGATCAACGGCAGGCCCGCATGGCGCTTGAGCTGCACATCGTGGCCGTAGTGATGGGAGGAATTTTCCAGCTCCCGCCGGGCGGGGCTGAAAAAAGCCTTGCGTTCGGCGGAAGGGCAAAACCCTCCCTGATCCCAGAGATCACTGCTGATCTGAGGGGCCAGAGGACGGGTGGCGAAGGCCTGGTGCACCAGACCGCGATAGGCCGCCAGGGCCTGCCACTGGTCGCGGTCCAGCTTGGCCAGGCGATGGAGGGGGCCGAAACGGCCGGCCCTGAGGCCCCGCTGCAGCCGTTCGCGCAGTGACGATCGCAGCTCCACAAAAGGGTCAGTCATTGCGGTCTCGCCATCCCTGCCGGGCCAGGTGGTCCCACTCCCCCCGGGCCCGCAGAATCTCCTCCGCCAGCCGCCGCACCGCCCCATCGCCGCCATTGCGGTCGAGCACCCAGTCGGCACGCTGGCGGAGGGGCGCCACCGCGTCTGCGGTGCAGACCAACAGGCCAATGGCCGGGCGGACGGCCAGATCGTTCAGATCGTCTCCCACAAAAGCGCTTTCCGCCCTGCTGACCCCCAGCTGGGCCTGGAGCGCCGCCAGGGCGGCAGGTTTGTCCCGCACCCCGGTCAACACATGGGAGATGCCAAGGTACCGGGCCCGTTGTTCCGTAGCTCCACTTTTGCCACCGCTGAGCCAGGCCACCTCCAACCCCGCCTGCTGGAGCAGGCGAATGCCCAGGCCATCGCGCACGTCAAAGCGTTTGAACACCTCTCCCGTTTCCGTGGTCCACAGGCCCCCATCGGTGAGAACCCCGTCCACATCGAGCACCAGCAGCCGAAGCTGGCGAAGCTGGATCCGACAACGCCGGTAGGCCCGGTGGTGACGCCAGCGTCGGTGGAGGGTACGCAGCATCCCCGCTCAGAGGTGGCTCACGGCCTCAGGTTGCTCCGCCAGGGGGGCGCGGATGGCCAGCAGCTGCTCCAGGAGAGGTTCCAGGCGATGGAGGGGCACCATGTTGGGGCCATCGCTGAGGGCCCGATCCGGATCGGGATGCACCTCCATGAAGAGCCCATCCACCCCAACGGCGACGGCAGCCCGGGCCAGGGGGGCCACAAACTCCCGTTGGCCTCCGGTGGTGGTGCCGCGACCACCAGGCTGTTGGACGGAGTGGGTGGCATCAAAGATCACGGGGCACCCCAGGGCCTTGAGCTGGGGGAAGCTGCGGTAATCCACCACGAGGGTGTTGTAGCCGAAGCTGGTGCCCCGCTCCGTGAGCCAAAGGTGCTCCACGCCGGCTTCCCGCAATTTGGCAACCACCTGGGCCATGTCCCAGGGGGCCAGGAACTGGCCCTTTTTCACATTGATCACCCGGTCGGTGCCGCGAACCGCCGCCGCCGCGGCCAGGAGCAGATCGGTCTGGCGACAGAGGAAGGCGGGAATCTGGAGCACATCCACCACCGGCGCCACCGCTGCGGCCTGATGGCTCTCATGAATGTCGGTGAGGAGGCGGAGGCCATGGCGCCGCTTGACCTCCGCCAGCACGTCGAGGCCCTCCTGCAGACCCGGTCCCCGGAAGGAGCCCCCGGAGCTGCGATTGGCCTTGTCGAAGCTGGCCTTGAAGATGACATCAATGCCCAGGCGCTCGGCGATGCCGTGGAGGTGAGACGCCACATCCAGCACCAGATCGGCACTTTCGATCACGCATGGACCGGCAATCAGGGTGAGGGGAGCGGCAGACATCGCGAAGGGGAACGGGGGACAGACAGCAGGAATGGAAAACAGGATCAGCCGGCGGATCGGGCCTCGAGGGACGCCAGTTCACGAAAGCTTTCGGACAGGTCGCGCAATTCCTCGAAGGTGCCGTAGGCCTTGATCCGTCCACCCTCGAATTCATAGATGCGATCACAGCGTTTCACCGTACTGAGGCGATGGGCGATCACCACGGTGGTGCAGCGGCGACCGACCAGCTCCAAGGCCTCGATCACCTCATTTTCGGTGCGGTTGTCGAGGGCGCTGGTGGCCTCATCCAGCAGAAGGAAGCGGGCGCGGCGGTAGAAGGCACGGGCGAGGGCCAACCGTTGACGCTGACCACCGGAGAGCTGGAGGCCGTTCTCCCCGATCGGGGTGTGGAGGCCGTAGGGAAGTTCGCTGACAAATTCATCCAGCTGGGCCGCATCCAGGGCTTCCCACACCTCGGCCTGATTGATCTCCTCTTCCGACTGACCGAACGCCACGTTTTCCAGAATGCTGGCGTCCAGCAGATTGATGAACTGCGGCACCTGGGCACAACTGGCCTGCCAGGCCGGCAGATCGAGATCGCTCACAGGGATCCCATCCAATTGCAGACAACCCTTCTGGGGCTCAAGCAGGCCGAGCAACAGATGGGCCGTGGTGGTTTTGCCGCCACCGGTGGTGCCCACCAGGGCGATGCGCGAGCCCACAGGGATGGAGAGGGTGACATCCTGCAGCACCCAGTCGTCCCCTGTGGGGTACTTGTACCAGACGTTGTCCAGGCGAATCGACCGGGTGGGAAAGATGCCCTCGGGCGATGGCACGCCGGGGGTGGCCAGGGTGGGGCGGGAACTGGGGAGATCGAGGAGGGCCAGGATGCTCTCCACCACCGGAAGGCCGCTGCGCAACTGGGTCAGAGAGGCGAAAAAATCTTGGAGTGGCGGGGTGAGGCGGAGAGCGGCAACGGCGAGGGTGGCAAGAAAAGGAATGATCTGCAGCACCTTCTCCTGATCGCCACTCATCAAGGCGGGAACCGCACCCACGGCAAAAATGATGGTGATGCCGAAGGGCTCAATCAACATGCGGGGCACCACGGGCAGCAGTTCAGATGCCCAGGCGAAACGCTTGGACTCCTCGCCGGCATGGAGGAAGGCCTCTCGGAAATGGCGCTCAGAATTGCTCAGCCGGATATCACGAATCGAGCCCAGAGATTCGAGAAGAATATGGGCGGTGCGGGCTTCCAATCTGATTTTCTGGCGGGAGGCATGACGCAGATAGGGCGTAATGATCAGGGAGGCGATCAGGTAGGCCGTGATCAGGGCAACGATCAGAAGTGCCGCCAGTCCCTTTCCCAGATAAAGGATGCCGAACGACAGCATGATGATGGAAAAGATGCTGCCCACCATCCGCAGCAGGGGATTCACCACGGAGTTGGAGGTTTTCTTGACATGGCTCAACACCATGGCGGAGAGCTTGGCCGTGCTCTTCGAGAGGTGATATTCATAATCCTGTGCCAGCACACGGGAGTGGACCTGGTTGGAGAGATCAATCCAGATCTTTGCGGTGAGACGCTGCTGGAAGAACTGCAAGAGGAGTTTTGAAAGGGAGGCCAACCAGGCAAAGCTGATCAGCAGAACAATCAGCCAGAGGCTCTGATCAAACCCATTTCCCCCAAACACCTTCACCCCAGGGAGATGGTCCTGAAGTTTGCTGCCCACCAGCGCACCGAACAGCCGACTCACCACCCAAACCGTCAGAAGATCTGCAAGCCCAGGCACAATGGACAAGGGCACCAGCAGAATCAAGGCACGCAATCTCTCGCGGGGAAGATATTTCAGTAATCGCTTCAGATGACTAAGAGTGTTGCTCCGCAGGAGTGGCTGTTGTCTGCTGGCCAACGCGTCTACTTGCAAAGCCTTTTGAAGCACGCTATTGGAGTGTTCAGCCCCCAAAGCGCCGCGAGAGCCACCCCTGCAAGCGCCCCACCCGCTGCCCCCAGCGCAGACGCCAGGAGGGGAGGGCCCGCAGGGGTGGGTGACCCTCCCCAAGGCAGCGCTGCCAATGGGCGTCCACCCCGTCCAGGGCCTGGCGCCAGCGCTCCAGAAGCACGGGTTCGGAGCACTCCCGGAGCAGGGCCTCGAGCCGCCCTGGATCGGCCCTCCAGGCCTCACGCTGGCGGGCGGCAGCCAGGATGCGCTCCACATCGGCAGCGAGGGTGCCCCAACCGATCTGATGGCCGAGCGCGCCTGGATCCAGGGTGTCAGCCAGGGCATGGTTCAGGCTGCTGAACACCACGCAACCGCAGGCCAGCGCTTCGATGGGCGGCAAGCCGAAGCCTTCGCTCACCCCCCGTCCCCGCCAGTAATCGGCGGAGTCGTAAAGCACCACCGTGGCGCTGTTGAAGAGATCCACCAGATCGTCCACCCAGCCGCTCTGCACCTCCACCGTCAGACCGGCGCGGCGCAGCTCCGGCACGAGCTGGTCGAGCACGTAGTGGCTGTTTTTGCGCCGCTGTACGAGCACATCGATGGGCCGGGCGCCACTGGAGGATCGGGCACCGCGCTCCAGCCATTTGGGCTGGAGTGCATTGGGCACCAGAAAGAGGGGGTTGCGGGACGCCTTCTCCCCCCAATAGGCCAGGGTGTTGCGACTCACCGCCAGCACGGGGACTCCCGGGGGCAGGGTGAAGCCGTAGCCGCTGCTGTGGGCGTGGTAGGCCACCGGCCGGCCCCGCAGCTGACGCAGCAGGGCCGGCACGTCAAATCCCCAGCTCACCACCCAGAGAGCCTGCCCGGGAGCGGACTCCTGGCGGAGCAGATCGGCCAGGAAGGGATGGTCCCGCTCCCGCTGCCGATAGGTCACCACCTCCGTGGGCCTCAGGGCGCCCACCAGACCTGCGGTTTGGAGTTCCACCAGCAGGCCGCCGCAACGGAACTGCCCCGTGGTGCCAGGCACCAGGAAACGAACGGGACTCAGACGTGGAACGCTCAGGGGGAGGGGGGCCTCAGGCGACGACGGCTTCCGTGCTGCCCGCGCGCTGCCGCCGGGTGAGGAAGCCAAACAGCACTTTGCCGATGGCGGCCACCAGGTTGCCTTCCAGCTCCTGGAACATCTTCATGTTGTGGTGGAAGGCCTGGTTGGCTTCTCCCACGATGCGATCGGCCGTGGCCTGATCAATCGGCAACTGATCGAGAACCTCCCGATAGTTGGCCTTGAACGCCTTCTCATCGTCGATGGCGGCGAATTCGTAGAAGCGCAGGCCATCGTGCTCGCCAAGATTCATGGCCTTGCGGGCGATGGTTTTCAGCACCTGGCCGCCGGACAGGTCGCCGATGTAGCGGGTGTAATGGTGCCCCACCAGCAGTTCCGGAGCCTCCTTGGCCACCTCACGGATGCGGGCCACATAGGCCTGGGCGCCTGGGGTGGCCTTGGCCTGCTGACGCCAGTCGGATCCGTAGTAGTAGGCCAGATCCTGCTCCAGCGACTCCCGGCGATTCAGCTGGGGGAAGGCGACGGGCCCCACCACGGGGTGGTCGGCCAGCCGGCCGATTTCCTCTTCCATGGCGCTGTAGACATGCCACAGATCGGCCACCAGGGTGCGATAGCTCGCCTTATCCACCACCCCCTTGAGAAAGCAGCTCACAAAACCGGTGTTTTCAGCCATGGTGTGGGCCTTCTTCGTGCCCTCACGCAACTGGGAAGCCAGGGCGACTGCCATCGGTTCAACAAGACAAAAATCCGTCCGAACACCGTAGTGGCCGCGCCGGCATCCCCCCGCGAAGGTTGCGAAGGATTACGAACTCAAGCGGCCCGCTCCCCCTCCTCCACACCCCTGTTCTCGCCATCAAACAGGGCAAAGAGCTCCCGGCAGAGCTCCTGAAGCCCCTCCACCACGGCGGGAGAGGGCAGGTGGGTGCCCGAGGGTTGCCAATCGCCCACCGTGGCCAGGCGCCAGCGTTCCGACTCATACGTGAGCCCCCTCAGGAGGACCCCCAGCAGGCGGGGGCGTCCGGCCTGGGTTCCCCGGGGGGAGTGCTCGAGCCGAAGCTGCACAAGAAGAGAACGGCATTCGAGGCGGGGGCTCCAGCCGGGAAAGTGAAAGGACAGGTCCAGACTTTCCTGCTCGTCGAAATGACGGGTGAGAGGGTCATCGCGCCAGGGGGTGAGGTTGGCGCGGGCATCGGGAAAGAAGCGGCGAAAAAGGCTCACCACCGAAGCAATGGCCTGCGCCAGATCCACACTCCGGGCCTGTTCGGATGCGTTCATCCCCCCATCCTGCAGATTTCGCCTGGCTTTCGTCCAAACGGTGTGAGCACCCCAACGGAATCCAGAGCACAGAGAGGTCCCCTGGTGCTGATCTGGGCAAACCTTTCCCCACCCCCCTGCAGGCATAGTCTCACTGCGACCGTCCCTGAGCCGCATGGCCACCTACGAGAAGCTCACCCCCCCCACCAGCGGCACCGCGATCCGCTTTGAGGCGGGCCAACCCATCGTGCCGGACGATCCCATCATTCCCTTCATCCGTGGCGATGGCACCGGGGTGGACATCTGGCCCGCCACCCAACGGGTGCTGGATGCGGCCGTGGCCAAGGCCTACGGGGGTTCCCGCCGGATCGCCTGGTTCAAGGTGTACGCCGGCGATGAGGCCTGCGAGCTCTACGGCACCTACCAATACCTGCCCGAGGACACCCTCACGGCGATCCGCACCTACGGCGTGGCCATCAAGGGGCCCCTCACCACCCCGATCGGGGGTGGGATCCGTTCCCTCAACGTGGCCCTGCGGCAGATCTTCGATCTGTACTGCTGCGTCCGGCCCTGCCGCTACTACGACGGCACCCCCAGCCCCCACAAGCGGCCCCAGGATCTGGATGTGATCGTTTACCGGGAAAACACCGAAGACATCTACATGGGGATCGAGTGGGAGGCGAGCGATCCGGTGTGCATCGGGCTGATCCAGCACCTCAACGACGTGGTGATCCCCGCCAACGGCAAGCTCGGCAAGCGGCGCATTCCCGATGGTGCCGGGATCGGCATCAAGCCGGTGAGCAAGTTCGGCAGCCAGCGCCACATCCGCAAGGCGATTCAACATGCCCTCCGCCTGGAGGGCGACAAGCGCCACGTGACCCTGGTGCACAAGGGCAACATCATGAAATTCACGGAGGGGGCGTTCCGCGACTGGGGCTATGAGCTGGCCACCAGCGAATTCCGTGAAGTCTGCGTCACCGAGCGGGAAAGCTGGATCCTCGACAATCTGGCCGCCGATCCCTCCCTCACCCTGGAGGGCAATGCCCGCCTGATCGAGCCCGGCTACGACGCCCTCACCCCTGAGAAACAGGCGGCGATCTGCAACGAAGTGAAGGATGTGCTCGAGGCCATCGGCAGCACCCATGGCGAAGGCCGCTGGAAGCAGATGGTGATGGTGGACGACCGGATCGCCGACAGCATCTTCCAGCAGATCCAGACCCGCCCCCAGGAATACTCCGTGCTGGCCACCCTCAACCTGAACGGGGATTACGTGAGCGATGCCGCCGCCGCCGTGGTGGGCGGCCTGGGCATGGCCCCGGGGGCCAACATCGGCGACACCGCAGCCATCTTTGAGGCCACCCACGGCACGGCCCCCAAACATGCCGGCCTGGATCGCATCAACCCCGGCTCGGTGATTCTCAGCGGCGTGATGATGCTCGAATACATGGGCTGGCAGGAGGCCGCCGATCTGATCACCGCCGGCCTGAGCGCGGCGATCGCCAACAAGGAGGTCACCTACGACCTGGCCCGCCTGATGGAACCCCGGGTGGAGCCGGTGAGCTGCTCGGGCTTCGCCGAGGCTGTGGTGCGCCACTTCGGCGGTTGATGGGGGAAGCCTTTCTGCCCCTAGGATCCGCTCACTTTGGCCGGGAAAGGTGACCAACCTGCGGGTGCTCGTGGTGGGCGCGGGCTTTGCCGGAGCAGTGGTGGCCAGGGAGTGTGCCGAGGCCGGCCACAGGGTGCATGTGATCGACCGCCGGCCCCACCTCGGCGGCAACGCCCATGATGCGATCAACAGCCACGGGGAACGCATCCACCTCTATGGCCCCCACCTGCTCCATGGGGAGAAGGAATCGGTGGCGATCCGCTGGTTGAGCCGTTTCACCGAATGGGTGCCCTACGAGCACCGGGTGCGGGCCCTGCTGGCCGATGGCCGCACCACCCCTCTCCCGGTGAACCGCACCACCCTGGAGGATGTGTTCGGGGTGGAGCTGCCCAGCGAGGAAGATGCCCGGGCGTTCCTGGCCGCCCAGGTGCCCACCCTCACGCCCACCAACACCGATGAGGTGTTTCTGGCCAACGTCGGGCCCCAGCTGGCCGATCTGTTCTTCCGGCCCTACACCCGCAAGATGTGGGGGGTGTGCCCCACCCAGCTGGAGGCGGCGGTGGGAGCCCGGTTGCCCGTGCGCTACAACCGCGACGACCGCTATTTCACCGACAGCTTCCAGGCCATGCCCAAGGAGGGCTTCACGGCCATGTTCGAGCGCATCCTCGACCACCCCCGCATCGAGGTGACCCTGGGGGAGGCCTACGGGCCGGAGCACGACAGCCACGCCGACCACGTGTTCCTGAGCCTGCCGATCGACGAATACTTCCATTTCCAATACGGCCGCCTCCCCTACCGCTCGATCCGCTTTGAATCCGACCAGGCCTCTGAGGGACAGAGCGCCACAGTGGTCAATTACACCGACACGGGGATCTACACCCGCTGCACCCAGTGGGACCTGATCCCCAACTCCGGGCGCCGCAGCGATGGGCAGCACACCATCACCCGGGAAATCCCCTGCGACGCAAGCGACAACAACAACGAGTGCTATTACCCGGTGCGCAATGCGGAAAGCCTGGCCCTGTATGAGCGCTACCGCAGCCTGTCCGAGCAGGAGGCCAACAAAACCTTCATCGGCCGCTGCGGGCTGTTTCGTTACATCGATATGGTGCCCTGCGTGACCATTCATCTGCAGATCGTGGGTCGCTTCCTGGCCGGCAGCCCCCTCTCCGAGGCCGCCTGAGCCATGGCCATGACCAAGAACCCTGCCGCCACCGCCCTGATCTCCGCCACAGACCCCTGCGTGCACTGCGGCTTCTGCCTGCCCACCTGCGCCAGCTACCGGGTGCTGGGCACGGAGATGGATTCCCCCCGGGGGCGCATCCACACCCTCAAGGCCCTCGAGGCCGGTGAGCTCACCCTGGATGCCACCGTGGCCTCCCATTTCGATAGTTGCCTGGGCTGCTTCGCCTGCGTCAGCGCCTGTCCCTCCGGGGTGCGCTACGACACCCTGATCGAAGCCACCCGGCCCAAGCTCAACGCCCCCGAGCTGCGCAGCCCGGCCCAGAACGCCTTCCGGCGCCTGCTCTTTGCCCTGCTTCCCTATCCCCAGCGGCTGAGGCCCCTGCTGCAGCCCCTGCGGGCCTATGCGGGCACGCCCCTCCAGACCTTCGCGCGGCGCACGGGCCTGCCCCGACTGCTGGGACCCCAGATCGCCGCCATGGAACATCTCCTGCCGGCCCTTTCGCCCCAGGCCTTCCGCGACGACCTCCCCGTGGTGGTGCCCGCCCAGGGGGAACGGCGGTATCGGGTGGGTCTGCTGCTGGGCTGCGTGCAGCGGCTGTTTGATCCGGCCGTGAGCCAGGCGGCGATCCAGGTGCTGAGCGCCAACGGCATCGAGGTGGTGATTCCCCCAGACCAGGGCTGCTGCGGCGCCGTCACCCATCACCAGGGGGAAGAAGACCTCACCCGGGGCCATGCCCGGGCCCTGATGGCCAGCTTCGAGGGGGTGGTGGGGCCCGGGAAGCCCGCCGGCCCCGAGCCCCTGGATGCGGTGCTGGTGACGGCCTCCGGTTGCGGCCACACCCTGAAGGCCTACGGCCGGCTGATGGCGGAAGGCGCTGGTGAGAACAGAACGGAGCCGGCCGCCACGGCCTTCGCGGCCAACGTGGCCGACATTCAGGAATTTCTGGAGCGGGTGGGTCTGCGCGACACCTTTCAACGGCAGCTCCAGCCCCTGAGCCACCCGGACGGCCAGGCCGCCAGCGCCGAACACCCCCTGAAACTGGCGTATCACGATGCCTGCCACATGCTCCACGGGCAGGGTCTGGGGGAGCAGCCCAGGGCTCTCCTGCGGCGCATCCCCCACGTGCAGGTGTTGGAGGCCACCGAAGCGGGAGTGTGCTGCGGCAGCGCCGGCATCTACAACCTGGTGCAACCGGAAGAGGCGGATGCCCTCGGACGGCTGAAGGCGGACGATCTGGCCGCCACCGGCGCCGAGCTGGCCGTGAGCGCCAACATCGGCTGCACCCTCCAGCTCCGGCGCCACCTGGGCGAGTCCAGCCGGCCCCTGCCGGTGGCCCACCCGATGGAGCTGCTGGCCCGCTCAGCCGGCCTGACCTGAGCCGGCCCCCTCCATCTCCCGCCAGGCGGCCTGCAGGGTGTGGGCGTCGCCCAGGTTGCCCGGAAAGGTGAGCACGGGCAGGCCTGCCAGGCCGGCCACCCGGGACCTTGGGGTTTCGGGGACAAGCACCACAGAGAGGCCCGGCAACAGCTGCCCCTGCAGGGCCACCCAGTCGAGCCCGAGCCCATCGGCCAGAAGGGTGTGGGTGGTGATGCCCCCCTTGCTGATCACGTAGCCCAGGCGGGGAGCGAGGGCTGCCGCCACCCGGGCCATGGAGGCCGCCAGAACCAGGCCCAGGGCCCGCCGCTCCGCCGCATGGCGGCAGCGCAGTTCCCCGCGGCTGGTGTGCAGCACGGGCGTGCGCCCCTGGGCCATCACGGCCTCGGCCTGGGCGATCCAGGCCGTTTCCAGCGAAGCCAGCAGGCGATCGGGCAGCGGACCCTCCAGCACCCGGTGGACCCGGGCCACGGGCACCTCCACCCCCTCGCAGCCCTCCTGGGCCAACAGCCGCTCCAACTGGGCATCGGCCAGGGGCACGTGGGAGCCCACCAGCACCAAGCCCCCCAGGGGCTGACCGCCGCCGCGGCGCCGCAGGGCCGCCAGGCCGGCGGCGCCCAGGGGTTGGGGGGGCAGGGGCGCCAGGCCATTGAGCAGGCTGGCGGCCGATTGGAAGAGAAACCGCCGGGGCCGGGCCCCATCGGCAGGCTGGGGGGCCACCAGCTCCCGCACCAGGGAGCCGAAGAGGGCCAGGTGGGACGGCCGCTCCGCATCCACCACCACCAGCCGGTTGTGCGAGAGGGTCGCCAGCCACTGGCGCAGGGCCTGGCGCCCGGCCGCCCCAGCGGCCGCCGCCTCCAGCGCCCGCCAGCTCAGGAGGTGCACCTCCCCGGCGGGGAGGCGCCCGCCGCTCTTCTCCTCCACCCACTGCCGGAGATCGCTGGTGGAGTAGGCGAAGAGGCCATCCCGGGCAAAGGGCGTTTCATGGACGGGCTGGCCCGCCAGGCGGTGCACCCCATCCACCGTGGTACGGCCCCCTTCCAGGAACGCGGGCACGAGGAAGGTGGCATCGATGGGGCCCAGCGCCTGGGCCAGAGCCTCCACCTCCAGGGGGAAATGGCCCCGCAAGGTGGAATCGCCCCGACTCACCACCAGGGCGCCGTCGATCCACCCTTCGGCCTGGGCGGCCGCCAGGGCTGGCACCAGGGTGCTGCAGATCTGCTCCACCCGGGCGGTCGCCTCAGCGGGGCCCAGGGCCCGGGTGTTGGCCAGCAGGAAGAGAAAGGGTGACGCCTGGCGCAACCCCTCGGCCAGGGCCGGCCCATCCCAGCGCAACAGCAGGGGGCATCCGTGGAGGGTCTGGGATCCGGTGGGATCGTCATCCAGCACGACGATCTTCAGGCGTGGCGCCCCGATGGCTGGCGGCGGTTGGCGGTTGGGGGCCCCGTCAGGGAAACTGCCGTGAGCCAACGCACCCCTCCATGAACAAACGCTCCGCCACTCCCGGGCGGCAGAAGTTGCGGATCATGCCGATGGGGGATTCCATCACCGAGGGCGTTGGCGCTCCTGGAGGGTATCGCCAACCCCTTTACGATCTGCTCACGGGGAAGCGCTACGACGTGGATTTCGTCGGCTCCAAGCGCACGGCCGGTGATCCAACCCCCGATCCCCATCATTGGGGGATCAGTGGCGTGGGCATCGCCGCCACCGATGCCCTCGTCGGTGGGCGGCGCTATGTGTCGCTCCAGGCCAATGAGGGACCCAATGGGGCGGTGAGGAAAGGGCTTCTGTCCGAGATTCCCAGGGCCATCTCAAACCAATACTTCTCCCGCGATCGCAACAGCACCAACGTGCTGCTCCTGATGGTGGGGACCAACGATGTGGTGCACCAGGTGGTGGAGCGCAAGGGAAAAGCCAGGCCAGCGGGCGATCGGGGCAACAACGGACGGGGCGAACAGCAGGGAACCATCGCCGAGGCGGCCATCGATCGGTTGCAGGCCCTGTTGAAACAGGTGGATGCCAGCGCGCGGGCAGGAGCCCTGAAGCTCAAGGTGATCGTCGGCACGATCCCCACCTTCACAAACGCATGGAACCAACCCAGGCTGAGGGATCCCATCAGCGCGGAGATGGTGGAGCAGGTGTCGCGCTACAACGACAGGATCCGAGCCCTGCCGTCCCGGCAGGGCTTCACCAACATCAGCGTGAGCACCGTGGATCAAAACCGGGCGATTGGATGGAATCTGGCGGACGGGCTCCACCCCAATGCCCAGGGCTACAGGGCCATGGCCCAGGCCTGGTTCGGGGGAATCGAGCAGGTTCTGAGTTGATCCATCCCACCCGCGACGCGCTCCCCGAACTGCTGTGCCAGTGGCACCGGGAGGGCACCCCCTGGCTGCCCGCCGGACTGGCCAGCCGACTGGCCTGGGGACCAACGGTCCAGACCCCATGCGAACGGCTGAGCGTCGGCCGGCTGGATCGGATCCTGGAGCACAACCCCGGGGATTTCACGATCACCGTGGAGGCGGGCGCTCCCCTGCTGGAGGTGCAACGGGTGCTGGCCAGCCATGGGCAGTGGCTGGCGGTGGATCCTCCCTGGGGCACCCATCCCCTGGCCGATCCCAAGGGGAGCCGAAGCGGCGGCAGCATGGGTGGCCTGGTGGCTCGGGGCCTGGCGGGGGGCTATCGCCAGCGCTACCTGGGTCTGCGCGACCAGCTGATCGGCATCGGCCTGGTGCGGGCGGATGGGACGGCGGCACGGGCCGGCGGACGGGTGGTGAAAAACGTCGCGGGATACGACCTGATGCGTCTGCTGGCGGGCAGCTGGGGCTCCCTGGCCCTGATCACGGAACTATCGCTCCGCACCCTGCCCATCCCACCCCATCGGGCGGGCCTGCTGGTGCAGGGGGAGGCCCAGCTGCTGGCGGCCCTGGCCACAGGCCTCTCGCAGTCGACCCTCACCCCGGAACGCATCGACTGGTGGAGCGCCCCTCTCGCCGAGGCCGCCGGCCTGGAGGAGGCCCCCGCCCTGCTGATCGCCCTGGCCAGCGTGGAGGCCTCCTGCCTGCAGGATCAGCTGGGTGCGGTGGCCAGGCTCACCGAGCTCTCCAGCCGAGCGCTGTCCAGGGAGGAGGTGGAGGCCCTGCTGCAGGAGGGGCGGGGCGGCCCGTTGACGGCCGCGCCGCCGATCTGGCTGTTGCGGGTGGGGGTGAACCCCGATCGGGCCCCCCTGGTGCTCGGGAAGGCGGCCACCCTGGGGCTGAAGCTGGAGCTGGGAGCGGGCAGTGGTCTGGGGATGGCCTGGAGTGAGGCGGCCATCCCCACCGCCGGGGTGGAAGCCCTGCGCGCGTTGTGCCAGGAGCTGGGGGGATACCTCACGGTGTTGCTCCAACCGGAGGACAGCCAGCTGGTGGCCTGGCCCGATGCCCCGGCGAAGGGGTTGATGGAAGCCGTGAAGCACCAATTTGATCCCGAGGACCAACTCTCCCCAGGGCGCCTGCCCGGGGTCGCCCGGCCCGCTCACCCCATCGCGGCGCGATAGCGGCAGGCCAGCTTGAGGCTCTCGCCCGGCGGCAGGGTCAGCAGACCATCGCCGCTGAGGAGGGCCCCACGGGGACCCGTCCAGGGTTCGAGGCACACCATCGGGCGGGGCGGTTCCGTCCACACCACCACCCGATCGAACGGGGAGGTGGTCTCCAGGGTGAGGGTGGTGGCGGCGGCCCGGTCACGAAGGGTGACGGCGCCCGCGACGGGCCTGCTGAGCAGATCCACCCCGTCCCCGAGGCGCTCCAACTGGGACGCCGTGGCCACCTCGCCCTGGGTGAGATGGTTGAAGCACTGCTCCTGGAGGCCGTTGAGATCGACCGCATCCAGACCGCTCACCTGAAAGTAGGGATGGAGGCCCAGGCTGAACGGCATGGGGGGCGCATCGGCCGGCCCCGTATGGCTGACGCAGGCCTCAAGGGCCAGGGTGCCGGGGGCAAGGCGCAGCTCGAGCCGAAGGACGAAGGCAAAGGGGTAGGACGCCCGGGTGGTGGCGTCATCCATCAGGGTGAGGGCCACCCCTTGCCCATCGGGGAGGGGCTCCAGGGTCCAGGGCAGGTCGCGGGCGAAGCCGTGCTGCCGGAGGGTGAAGGACCCCTGGGGCAGGGGGAGGGTATCGCCGGGAAGGTTGCCGCAGATGGGGAAGAGCACCGGGATCCCCCCCCGCACGGAAAGGGCGGGATCGGCAAAGCGGGTCCCATCGAGATAGAGCCACTCCCGGCCCCCGCTCTGCCAGCCCGTCACCAACCCACCCCGCTCGGGCACCACCCGCAGGGTGTCGCCGCAGGTGGGATGGGTGAAGAGCCAGTGGGCGTAGGGCTCCGTCGCGCGCGTGAGGGTCATGGCAGGCAGGGGGTGGCGGGGGTGAGGGTGGGAAGCCACTCCATCAGGGCAGCATTCACCTGCTGGGGCACCTCATCGTGGGGGCAGTGGCCCGCATCGAGCAACACCTCGGTGGTGCGCGGCGGGGCGTAGCGGGCGAACGTGGAGCGGCGCCCTTCGGCATTGATCCAGGGATCCCGCAACCCCCACAGGAGGAGCAGGGGCGCCCCCAGCTGGGCAAAGAGAGCGTCGAGGGGTTCACCGCGGGGAATGTCGAACACGGTGCGAAACACCCCGAACGCCCCCGGATCCCGGGAGGGCCGGAGGATGGAGTCCACCAGGGCGTCATCCACGTTGGTCTGGTCGATGTAAACCCGCTGCAGGGTGCGCCGCACGGTGGCGGGGCGACGCAGGTTTTCAAACAGCAGCCGCTGCACAACGGGACTGGTGAAGATCGCCCGGCCCACGGTGCGCCGTGCGATGGCGCCCCATCCCGTGGGCGCGGCCTGCTCCTCGCTGAAGGGCCCGGCCGCATTCAGCAGCACCACTCCCGCCCCCAAAGGAGCCGTGCCGGATTCGGTGGAGCTGAGGGCCGCACCGGCGGCCAGGGCGGCATAGCCCCCCAGGGAGTTGCCCACCAGCACGGTGGGACGGCCGATGCGCTCCTTCACGTAGGCCACCAGCTGATCGCGCCAGAGGGCGCCGCCATAGGGCAGCCCCTCGGGCTTGGCACTGCGGCCGAAGCCGAGCAGATCGATGGCATGCACCTCATGGCTCCCGGCCAGCACGGGCAGGTTGTGGCGCCAGTGGTCGGTGGAGGCGCCGAAGCCATGCACCAGAAGGAGGGCGGGACCCTCGGGCCGACTGGGGGCCTGAACAACGGAATGGACGGGGTGTCCCGCGAACCTCCAGGGCCCATCAGCGGGGGAATCCAGGGGGGTCATGCCGGTGCCAGCCTTTCGCCGGATGGTAGGAAAATCGCAAGGTCCGAGGGATGCGCTCGGTGTTCGGCCCCCCACCCTGCGGGCAGGAATTGGTAGGTAACGCTACGGTCGAGTTGTAAGCCCGGTTCCATCGTCAGAAGACGCCAGAAATGACGATCCAACAACCCCGCAACCTGCGTCTTCCCACACCGGGGTGCTACGCCGATCCCGACCGCAGCGGCCTGTTGGCGGAAGACGTGTTCGACGGGATGACGGAGCATCTCTTCTACACGCTTGGGAAACTGGCCCCCAACGCCAGCCGCCACGACCTGTACATGGCGTTGAGCTATGCGGTGCGCGACCGGCTGATGACCCGCTATCTGGCGGGAAATGAAGCCATTGCGGCCACCCCTGCCCGGGTGGTGGCCTACCTGTCGGCGGAATTTCTGATCGGTCCCCAGCTCAGCAACAACCTCCTGATGCTGGGCATCCAGGAGGAAGCGGCGGCAGCACTGGAGCGCTTCGGTGTCAGCAACCTCCAGGAGATCCTGGAAGTGGAGGAGGAACCGGGCCTGGGCAACGGGGGGCTGGGACGCCTGGCGGCCTGCTTCCTCGAATCCCTGGCCAGCCTGGAAATTCCGGCCACGGGCTACGGCATCCGCTACGAATTCGGGATTTTCGACCAGCTGATCCGGGATGGCTGGCAGGTGGAAATCACCGACAAATGGCTGAAGGCGGGCTGGCCCTGGGAGAGTCCCCATCCAGACCAGGCCTGTTTTGTGGGCTTTGGGGGCCGCACCCAGTCGTACCAGGATGATCACGGCACGTACCGCGTGCGCTGGATCCCCGCGGAGCACGCCATCGGGGTGCCCCACGATGTGCCCGTGCTGGGTTACCGGGTGAACACCTGCGACCGACTGCGCCTGTGGCGCGCTGACGCCACGGAATCCTTCGATTTCTACGCCTTCAATATCGGCGATTACTACGGCGCCGTTGAGGAGAAGGTGGCGAGCGAAACCCTCTCCAAGGTGCTCTATCCCAACGACGGCACGGATGAAGGGCGGCGGCTGCGTTTGAAGCAGCAGCATTTCTTTGTGAGCTGCTCCCTGCAGGACATGATCCGCAGCCTGGACATGCGGGGGCTGCCGATCCAGGAGTTTCCGGAGCACTGGGCGATCCAGCTGAACGACACCCACCCGGCCATCGCCGTGGCCGAGTTGATGCGCCTTCTGCTGGACGACAAGCACCTCGACTGGGACACCTCCTGGGACATCACCTGCCGCAGCATCTCCTACACCAACCACACCCTGCTGCCGGAAGCCCTGGAGAAGTGGGGCCTGGATCTGTTCGGCAGCCTGTTGCCCCGCCACCTGGAGCTGATCTACGAAATCAACCGCCGCTTCCTGCAGCAGGTGCGCCTCAAGTATCCCGGCAACGAGCAGATCCTGCGCAAAGTGTCGATCATTGATGAGGAGGGGAGCAAGGCGGTGCGCATGGCCCACCTGGCCACGGTGGCTTCCCACCACGTGAATGGGGTGGCGGCCCTGCACAGCACCCTGGTGAAGAGCGATCTCTTTCCGGAATTCGCCGCGATCTGGCCTGAGAAGTTCACCAATGTCACCAATGGGGTGACGCCACGGCGATGGGTGGCCCTGGCCAACCCCAAGCTGGCGTCCCTGCTCACCGAAGCGGTGGGTGAAGGCTGGGTGACCGACCTGGAGCAGCTGCGGGCCCTCGAGCCCCTGGCCGACGACAGGGGCTTCCTGGAGCGCTGGCAGGCCACCAAGCTGGCGGTGAAACGGGAGCTCACCAATTACATCCACAACCACACGGGCGTGCTGGTGGATCCGGCCTCCCTGTTCGACGTGCAGGTGAAGCGCATCCATGAATACAAGCGCCAGCACCTCAATGCCCTCCAGGTGGTGGCCCAGTACCTGCGCATCAAAAATGGCAAGACCGACGGCATGGTGCCCCGCACCGTGATCTTCGGCGGCAAGGCGGCGCCGGGCTATGCCATGGCCAAACTGATCATCCGCTTCATCAACGGCATTGCCGAAACGGTGAATGCCGACCCCGACATGGATGGGCTGCTCCGGGTGGTGTTCCTGCCGGATTACAACGTGAAGCTGGGCGAGCGGGTGTATCCAGCGGCCGATCTTTCGGAACAGATCTCCACAGCTGGCAAGGAAGCCTCGGGCACCGGCAACATGAAATTCGCCATGAATGGCGCCCTCACCATCGGCACGCTGGATGGGGCCAACGTGGAGATCCGCGAACAGGTGGGCGAGGACAACTTCTTCCTTTTCGGCCACACCACTGCTGGCATTGCCGACCTGGCCAAGGCGGGCTACTGCCCTTGGGAGCTGATCCCCTCCATGCCCGAGCTGGCGGAATCCCTGCGATTGATCGAGCAGGGCCACTTCAGCAATGGCGACCAGGAGCTGTTCCGGCCCCTGCTCCAGAATCTCACCGGCTCCGATCCTTTCTTCGTGCTGGCCGATTTCGCCGACTACCTGCGAGCCCAGGGGGATGTGAGCCGGATCTGGGCCGATCCCACCCGCTGGAACCGGATGGCCCTCTTGAACACCGCCCGTACGGGGTTCTTCTCCTCCGATCGCTCCATCCGGCAATACGCGAAGGACATCTGGCGGGCAGAGGCCTTTCCGGTCACCATCACCTGCGAACTGGAGTAGGGGGGCCGGTCATCGGACCAGGAGGCGACCCTTCAGGTCCGATCCCGGTCCGGCAGATCGGGCGTTTGGTGGAGGAGGCGGTTGAGCCTCAGCCGATCCGCGTTGAGGGGATCGGGAGCCAGTTCGCCCGCCACCTCCCGGAATTTCTGTTCCACTTCCTCAGGAACCCGCACATCAAAGATGCGCTCCATCAGCGCTTCGATGGAAAACAGGTGGGCGTTGATGTTTTCCAGATCGGCCATGGCCTGCTGGATCGCGTCGGGCTCGGGAGGAGCCGTTCCTGCAGGAGTGGGAGAGCCTCCAGCCGCCAGGGCATCCGCCTGGGGAGGGGCTGGAGGGGCATCGCTGTCGCTGGTTTGTTTCTGGAGCTCCTCCAACACGCGACCCGCCAGGGTGCGGAAGGATTGGAGGGCAGCCCAATTGAGTTCCTGTTGCTGACGAAGGCTGGGATTCTCACGAATCAGCCGGTCGTGCTCCCGATAGAACCGCTGGCAGTCAGGGCATTGGCAGGGCTCTTCGGGCACCGCTTCCCTTGGATTGATCATTCCCCATCATGACATTCGATCCGGCCTGAAGCGGGGGGAGGTGTCAGGCGGCCAGCTGCTCGTCGATCAGATCTTGGGATGGGGGAACTTCAATGGAGCTCACCACCTGAATCACATCGCGGAGGCGCATGGCATCGGCAAACCAGCCCATGGCCTGCTCCGCATCACCACTCAGCTCCGCATCGGAGGCCTGGTTTTCATGGGCATCCGCAAGGAGGGCCAGCCAACAAAGAGCCTTGGCCTGCACCAGCACCAAATCCAGGTCTTCCGGCTGAGACGCTGATATTTGCTCTCTCTCCTGCTGCATCAGCAAGCGCAAGCGCAGGTTATGGAGCTGGCTCATGGACATGCCAAATTTGGCTAAGGGTACGGCTCTTGGCCCAGCAATCAAGTCATGAGTTCCTACAGATTTGATTGGCCTGCGAATGTTTTAACACTCACTGTTGGGCCGAATTGGGTGAGAAGAAGCGGGGCTGGCGGGACTCGAACCCACGACCTACGGTTTAGGAAACCGTCGCTCTATCCGGCTGAGCTACAGCCCCTTGAGAACCATCCTAAGCAAGCCAGGCCACTCCTAAGGTTGGGGATGGAAAGCAGGTGAGGTGATCGCGATCGGCCACCCCCGCAGACCCGCTCCTTTGGAGCGGATCCCGCGGGATCCGTGGATCCGGTTGAGGAAAGTCCGGGCTCCCCAATGGCCAGGCCTGCTGGGTAACGCCCAGTGCGGGACACCGTGAGGACAGTGCCACAGAAACACACCGCCGATGGCCCGGGCGCTTGCGGCCGGGATCAGGTAAGGGTGCAAGGGTGCGGTAAGAGCGCACCAGCGGCATCGAGAGGTGCCGGCTCGGTAAACCCCGGCCGGGAGCAAGGCCAGGGCTTCGGCCCACGGAACAACGGTTGGCCATGGTCCCGTTCCGTCTGTAGTGCGCCGCTGGAGGCCGCCGGTAACGGCGGTTCGAGAGAGATGATCCACCACCACCGTCCCATCAGCGTCGCGCTGGGGGGGGCGGTGGGGAACAGAACCCGGCTTACGGCCTGCTTTCCCCCCCTTGACCCCTTACGCCGCCTCTCCGCGTTGACACCCCAGCGCCTCGCCCAGCTCGTGGCCTTTCTCCAGACCCTGGGCCTGGATCCCACCGCTCCCGGAGGGCCGGGCCCATCGGCCAGCGGGCTGGCCCCCATTGAGGAAGCGCTCTCCCACAGCTCCCTGGGGGAAAGCCGCAACCATGAGCGGCTGGAATTTCTGGGCGATGCCGTGCTGCGACTGACCGCCACCGAGTTTCTCCGGCGGGAGCAGGCGAGCCTGCGGGTGGGGGAACAGTCAGCCCTCCGGGGCCATTTGGTGAGCGACCGCTGGCTGGCGAGCCTTGCCCAACGGTGTGGGCTGGAGGAGGTGGTGCGGCTGGGGCCCATGGCCAGCGGGGATGCGGCGGGCCGGGCCACCGTGCTGGCGGAATGCACCGAGGCCCTCCTGGGGGGGGTCTACCTGGCCTGGGGAGGACCCGCTGGCGGCCTGGAACCGATCCTTCGCTGGCTCAGCCCCCATTGGCAGGAGACGGCCCGGGCCGTGCTTGCCGATCCCCACAGGCAAAACTGGAAATCTGCCCTGCAGGAGTGGAGCCAGGGCCAGGGCCTGGGCCTGCCGACCTACAGCTGCCAAGAGCAAAGCCTGGTGCATGGCGATCCCCTGCGATTCCACTGCCGCGTTTGGTTGGATCACCCCAGAGGAGCCCGGATGCTCGGCGAAGGCTGGGGTCGCTCCCGTCGCATGGCGGAGCAGGAGGCCGCACGGGAGGCGCTGAACCGGGGCGTGGGGGGGCTCAGCTGAGCTGCAGTGCCCGCAGGGGCAGGGTGACCAGCTTGTCCCAGCAACCGCCCTCGAAAAGCACCGCCGCCCGGGCTCCGCTGAGCCGCTGCACGATCCCCTTGTAGCCCCGATAGATCGAGGTGGGATCACTCACGGTCACCGTGCTGCCAGGGAGGATCACCGGGGCCATGGAAAGGGGCGGGGAAGGAACCCGATTATCGCGACCCCGGGGGAGGTTGGGGGGACGAGCCACCCGGCAGCTGACCGTTCTTCTGGCCCAGTCGATGCCCGGTTTCCGGGAAACACTCGCTTGAATGGCGCTTCATGAGTGCTTCGAGCGCCCACCCTGCCTGCCATGGCCACTCCTTCCCTCGTTCCCCTCATCCTCTGCGGTGGCACGGGCACCCGTCTGTGGCCCCTCTCCCGCGCCTCCTATCCGAAGCAATACTGGCCCCTGGCCGGAACCAGTGAAGCCACCCTGCTGCAGCAGACCCACCAGCGTCTGGCCGGTCTGCCGGGGCTGGCCCCCCCGATCCTGGTGTGCAACGAGGACCACCGCTTCATCGTGGCGGAGCAGATGCGCCAGATCGATGTGGACCCGGCGGCCATCCTGTTGGAACCCGTGGGCCGAAACACCGCCCCGGCGGTTGCGGTGGCCGCCCTCCATGCCACGGCCCGGGGTGACGACCCCCTCCTGCTGGTGCTGGCCGCCGATCACGTGATCCGCGAGGACGACCGTTTCCGGCAGACGGTGGCCGCCGGTATCCCGGCCGCCGCCGCGGGACAACTGGTGAGCTTCGGCATTGTGCCCACCGCCCCGGAAACGGGTTATGGCTACATCGAATGCGCCGAACCCCTCAACAGCCAGCAGCCGCTGCCCATCGCCCGCTTCGTGGAGAAGCCCGATCGCGACACCGCTGAAGGCTTCCTGGCCACGGGCCGCTTCACCTGGAACAGCGGCATGTTTCTCTTCCGCGCCAGCGCCATCCTGGCCGAGATGGAGCGGTTGTCGCCGGAGGTGGTGAGCGCCTGCCGCAGCGCCCTCGAGCACGACAGTGCCGACCTGGATTTTCTGCGGCTGGAGCGGGAAGCCTTTGCGGGCTGCCCCTCCGTGGCCATCGATGTGGCCGTGATGGAACGCACCGACAGGGGCTGCGTGCTGCCGCTGGATGCCCAGTGGAGTGATGTGGGCAGCTGGAGCGCTCTCTGGGAAACGGCCGATCGGGACAGCCAGGGCAACGTGCTGCGCGGTCGGGTGATCAGCCAGGATTCGCGCAACTGCTATCTCCGCAGCGAACACCGTCTGGTGGTGGGGCTGGGAGTGGACGATCTGGTTGTGGTGGAAACCGACGATGTGGTGCTCGTGGCCCACCGCGACCGGGCCCAGGACGTGAAGGCGGTGGTGGGCCAGCTCGAGAGGCAGGGAGCCCCTGAAAGCAAGGCCCATCGCCGCATCTACCGGCCCTGGGGCCACTACGACGGGGTGGTGGAAGGGGATCGGTGGCAGGTGAAGAAGATTCAGGTGAAACCGGGCGCTTCCCTCTCCCTGCAGATGCATCACCATCGCGCCGAGCATTGGGTGGTGGTGAAGGGGACGGCGGTTGTGGAAAAGGATGGTGTGGAGGAGCTGCTGGGCGAAAACCAAAGCACTTACATCCCCTTGGGATCCCGGCATCGCCTGATCAATCCGGGCAAGATTCCTGTGGAGTTGATCGAGGTGCAGAGCGGTCCTTATCTGGGTGAAGACGATATTGTGCGTTTTGAAGACCGTTATGGCAGAACCGATCAACAACCCCTGGCTTCTGCTTGATTGGTAAGGTAATTTAGATTCAGGTGAAACGTTAATGGTGTCTGAAAACGCAGAATTGCACGAAGGTGGAGGCCTTTTCGACGATGTGGTCACCCCAGAGCAGATCCGCAAGGAAAGCAATGCTCGCGAATGGGCATCGGCTGCTCGCTCCACCCACTGGGTTGGCCTCGCGCTCCTCGGCTCCTTCCTGGCAGGGTTGATCAACGCGCTCCCCCCCCGCCTGATCGATCCCGCCTGGCAGCTCAACCTGATCGGTCTTCTACTGAGCAGCGGGGGTATTGCCCTGATCGGGGCTCTCCTGATCTGCCTGGCCCGGGTTTTCGACCAGAACGATCGCCAGATTCAGAACCGCACCCAGCTCGTGCGCAACCTGGCCACCTGGGTCGCCCTCGGCTGGCTCCTTCTGATCCCCCTGCAACTGTTCCTCGGGGTGCGGCTCATCAACAGCCAGGGCAGCAGCGAACTTGGACAGATCGAGGCGATTGAGCGGGTGGCCAAGGCCGTGCGGGATGCCAACTCGGAATTTGAACTCCGCAAAGCCATGGCCCTGGTGCCCAACCAACCCCCCCTGCCGCCACTGACCGTGCCCCTGCCGGTGGCCAAAGCAAATCTGCTGGCCCAATTCCAGAAGACCATCAACACGGCCAAGAACAACCAGGACCTGGGCAGCGCCAACCGGTTACAGATCTGGCTGAAAGAAGCCTTCCGCAACTCTATCCAGAGCCTGCTGCTCGCTATGGGATTCCTGGCCATCGGCAAGCACCGCCTTCTCGATGAGTTCCCCAAAAGGCAGGCCAAGACGGGGTTTCGAAGGAAAGGCCGCTAATCGAGTCCGCCCACTCTCAGGCTGGGAATCAGCCAAGAATCTTAGAATCCGCTTTTTTGCTGAACCCGTTGCTTTTTGCACTATGGTGGTAGAGGGCATTTTTGATTGCCAAAACCGCCTGGTCCACGTTCAAGTCTCTCACCCATGAAAACCCTCAGGAATCTCACCCTCCTGGCAGGTCTCACGGCTGGTCTCGGGGTTCTTCAAGCCTCCCCGGCCCAAGCCCAGGTCTGCACAGGCAACAACACATCAACAGGCAGCTTCTCCCTGGCGTTTCTCGACTCCAACCCGGGGCTGACCTGCCAAGTTGGTGACAAAATTTACTCCAACTTCTCTTACACCGGCTTCGTCTCGGCAGATCCTGCCCAGAATGTCGTCAACATGTCTGAGTCCGGCATTGGGGGCCTTCAACACACCATCGGGATGATGAACACATCCGGATGGACTTCCGCCAGCAACACCTTCAACTACACGATCACTGTTGTTGGTACTGGCGTTCAACTGGATCAGTGGGCAGCCACTGGCTCGTCGTCCATCATCGGCAGCCAGTTCAACTCCACGGTGACGGCCACCAATTCCGCTCCCAGCCCCAATCCCAACGGCGCCATCAACGCGTTCTCCACGGTTGGAACTCCTTCCACCTTCACCGCTGGCACAACGTCGTCCGCGTTCACCAACACCTTCAACGTGACCAACAACGCCTTCACGTCGTTCGACAACTCGGTCACCCAGAGGTCCACTCCTTCTGCAACCCCTGGCCCCCTGCCCATCCTGGGTGCGGCCGCAGCCTTCGGTTCCGTCCGCAAGCTGCGTCGCTTCTCTTCTCTGCTGAAGGCCTGAACCTTCGGGTTCCCTCTCTTCTTCGAGAACACCAAACCCCCGCTTTCGCGGGGGTTTTTTTGGGCCATCACAAGTTAGACAATCCATCAAGCTGCAAACCTGGCTCAGTGGCGTCCCACTGTGAAACCCGCCGATATCACAAATAAATTGTGGTTTTGCAGAAAAAATCAAGTCTTGCGATTAATGTCGGAATGTCAAGGGCATCTGCCGCTTGATTTTTGGTCAATACGTCTTCTTTCATGAAAACCCTTCAGAACCTCACTGTCCTGGCAGGCCTTACCGCTGGACTTGGTCTTCTCCAGGCCACCCCTGCCCAGGCTCAGGTCTGCACAGGCAACAACTCACCAACAGGCAGCTTCTCCCTGTCGTTTCTCGACTCCAACCCTGGCCTGACCTGCACGGTTGGGGACAAGACCTACTCCAACTTCAGCTACACGGGGTTTGTTTCCAGTGACCCGGCCCAGAACGTTGTGAGCATGTCCGAGTCGGGTGTGGGCGGGCTGCAGCACACCATCGGGATGATGAACACCTCCGGCTGGACCTCCGCCAGCAACACGTTCAGCTACACGGTGACCGTGGCTTCCGGCCCCAACACCCTTTCCCAGTGGGCGGCCACAGGTGGTTCTTCCATCATCGGTAGCCAGTTCACCTCCACGGTGGCGGCCACCAATTCGGCTCCCAGCCCCAACCCCAACGGCGCGGTCAACGCGTTCTCAACGGTTGGAACCCCTTCCACCTTCACCGCTGGCGCCACCTCGTCCGCGTTCACCAACACCTTCAACGTCACGAACAACGCCTTTACGTCGTTCGACAACTCGATCACCCAGAGCGCCCCTGCCTCCGCAACCCCTGGCCCCCTGCCCATCCTGGGTGCGGCCGCAGCCTTCGGTTCCGTGCGCAAGCTGCGTCGCTTCTCTTCGCTCCTGAAGGCTTGATGCATCAGGTTTTTGGGTGAATTGGTGAGAATCAACCCCCGCTTCGGTGGGGGTCTTTTTTTGGCCGTTCCGGCCCTACTCCACCGTCACGCTCTTGGCCAGGTTGCGGGGTTGATCCACATCCAAACCCCGATGGGCCGCGATGTGATAACTCAACAGCTGCATCGGAATCACCGTGAGCAGGGGGCTCAACAGCTCCTCCAGCTCAGGAAGGGGCAGCAGCAGATCAAACAACTCCGTATCGCCGCACACCGGAGCCACCCCGATCAGCTGGGCATCGCGAGCCTTGGCCTCCTGGGCATTGGACAGCACCTTGTCGAACACCGTGCCCGGAACCGCGATCGACACCACCGGCACCCGGGCATCCAGCAGGGCGATGGGGCCATGCTTCATCTCCCCGGCTGGATAGCCCTCAGCGTGGATGTAGCTGATCTCCTTGAGCTTGAGGGCTCCCTCCATGGCAATCGGATAGTTGATGCCCCGGCCAAGAAAGATCACATCCTGGGTGTCGGCAAACAGGTGGGCCAGCTCGCCGCAGCGCTGGTCGTGGTCGTCGACCAGGCGGCGCATCACCTCCGGCAGGCTGCGCAGCTGGGCCGCCAGCGCCGCCAGCCGCTCCGGGCCCGGCACCCCAGGCCTCCCCTGGCGGCGTTCAGCAAAGGCCAGAGCCAGCCCATAAAACGCCAACAGCTGGCCCAGGAAGGTTTTCGTGGCCGCCACCCCCACCTCGATCCCCGCGCCGATGTCTAGCAGGTGGGGCACCAGCCGGCCCAGGGAACTCTCGGGCCGATTGGTGATGCCCAGCAACCGGGGCTGGAAGGCCGGATCCGCCAACCCCTGGCGCCGCTCCTGCTCCATCACCAGTGCAGCCAGGGTGTCGGCTGTCTCCCCCGACTGCGTCACCCCGATGGTGAGGGTATGGGGCCCCAGGGGCGGGGGCGCATAGCGAAATTCGCTGGCATAAAACACATGGGTGGGGATCCCCGCCAGCTGCTCCAGCAGATAGGCGCCCACCTGGGCCGCGTGGCGGCTGGTGCCACAGGCCAGAATCTGGATCTGCTCCACGCCTTCATACACGGCCTCATCCAGGGGCAGGGCCACCAAAGCCCCCTCCGGCAGGTGGCGAGCCACCCAGAGGGCCGCCGTTTCCGGCTGCTCGTGGATCTCCTTGAGCATGAAATGGCGGAAGCTGCGCTTGTCCGCCACATGCTCCGTGCCCGTGAGCAGGCTCGGCGTGCGCTGCACCCGCCCGCCCTGGCCGTCGTAGAGCTCGATGCCCAGGGGCGTCAGCAGGGCCGTTTCCCCATCCTCCAGGGGCAGGATGGTGCGGGTGAACCCCGCCAGGGCGGGGGTGTCGCTGGCGCAGAGAAACTCGCCCTCCCCCAGGCCGATCAACAGGGGCGCCTGCCGGCGGGCCACCACCAGCGCTCCCGGCGCCTTGGCCCACACCACCGCCAGGGCATAGGCCCCGTGAAGCTGGGGGAGCACCTCCTGCACGGCGCGCAACAACAAGGGGGCTGAAGGATCCAGGCCTTCAGCCCCCAGCTGGGCCAGCCGCCGTGCCACCAGGTGGGGAATCACCTCGGTGTCGGTGTCGGAGAGAAACCGCACGCCCTCAGCCTGCAGCTGCTCCCGCAACAGACGGTGGTTTTCAATGATGCCGTTCTGAACCACCGCCAACTGGCCGCTGCCATCGAGATGGGGATGGGCGTTGCGCTCCTCCGGCTTGCCATGGGTGGCCCAGCGGGTGTGTCCGATGCCGCAATGGCCCGGTGCACCCTGGGCCTCGAAACGAGCCGTAAGGTTCACCAGCTTGCCTTCGGCCTTCAGGCAGTGCAGGCCCACCCCATCCACGGTGGCGATTCCCGCTGAGTCGTAGCCGCGGTATTCCAGCTGCCGAAGACCCTCCAGCAGCTGGGGGGCCGCTTCCCTCGACCCGATCAAGGCAACGATGCCGCACATACGGTCCCCACAACCGGCCTGAGCTTATGGGGGAACGGCGCTCAACACCAGGGCAGAAGGATCCGGATCAGTAGGAGAGGCCCATCGAGCGGCTGGTTTCGTCGCCCAGGTAGACGCGGATGCTGATGAAGTCGGTGGGGCAGGCCGTTTCACAGCGCTTGCAGCCGATGCAATCCTCCGTTCGGGGCGAGGACGCGATCTGGCCCGCCTTGCAACCATCCCAGGGCACCATCTCCAGCACATCCAGGGGGCAGGCGCGCACACACTGGGTGCAGCCGATGCAGGTGTCGTAGATCTTGACGGCGTGAGACATGGACCTCAGTGGCTTGAAGGGCGCAGTGGGCGTGGTGCCAAGGTAAGCAGGGCAGGCCATCCCGAGGCCCTTCCACCCGGCTGCCGTCACCCTTGTTCATACGGAAGAGGGTCGGAACCGGCGACCCCATAAGATGCTCCCTCCCACTCAGCCTCCATGTCCCAGGAAGAGATCTTCGAAAAAGTGCGCGGCATCGTCGCTGAACAGCTCAGCGTGGATGCTGCGGAAGTGAAGCCCGAATCCAACTTCCAGAACGACCTCGGTGCCGATTCCCTCGACACCGTCGAGCTGGTGATGGCCCTGGAGGAGCATTTCGACATCGAGATCCCCGACGAGGCGGCGGAAGGCATCACCACCGTGGGTGATGCTGTGAAGTACATCCAAGAGAAAACTGCCTGAGGCGCTCGATGGTGGAGGGACTCCGCCGCGTCGTCGTCACCGGCCTGGGAGCCGTCACGCCGATCGGCAATGACGTTCAGGAGTATTGGGAGGGTCTGTGTTCCGGGCGCAACGGAGTCGCCGGAATCACCCTGTTCGATCCTTCCCGTCACGCCTGCCGCTTCGCGGCTGAGGTGAAACACTTCAATCCCGCAGGGTGGCTTGAGCCCAAGGAGGCCAAGCGCTGGGATCGCTTCTGCCAGTTCGGCGTCGTGGCCGCCAAGCAGGCCATCGGCCACGCCGGTCTGGTGATCGACAGCAGCAACGCCCAGCGGGTCGGCGTGGCCATCGGCTCCGGCGTTGGGGGGCTGCTGATGATGGAGAGCCAGGCCCATGTGCTGGCCGATCGGGGCCCCGACCGGGTGAGCCCGTTCTGCGTGCCGATGATGATCCCCAACATGGCCACGGGGCTCGCGGCCATCGCCCTGGGGGCCAAGGGCCCCAGCAGTGCGGTGGCCACGGCCTGCGCCGCCGGCTCCAATGCCATCGGGGATGCCTTCCGCCTCATCCAGCTCGGCCTGGCCGATGTGATGGTGTGCGGGGGCGCGGAATCGGCCATCACCCCCCTGGGGGTGGCCGGCTTTGCCAGTGCCAAGGCCCTCTCCTTCCGCAACGACGACCCCACCACGGCCAGCCGCCCCTTCGATCTGGAGCGGGATGGCTTCGTGATCGGCGAGGGGGCCGGCGTGCTCGTGCTGGAAAGCCTGGAGCATGCCCAGCAGCGGGGCGCCAACGTGCTCGCGGAGATCGTGGGCTACGGCACCACCTGCGATGCCCACCACATCACCGCCCCCTCCCCCGGTGGGGTGGGCGGCGCCGAAGCCATGCGCCTGGCCCTGGCCGATGGCCGCCTGGCGCCTGAAGCCGTGGATTACATCAACGCCCACGGCACCAGCACCCAGGCCAACGACAGCAACGAAACCGCTGCCATCAAGGCCGCCCTCGGGGAGCAGGCCTACCGGGTCCCCGTGAGCTCCACCAAGTCCATGACCGGCCACCTCCTGGGAGGCAGCGGCGGCATCGAAGCGGTGGCTGCCATTCTGGCCATCGGCCACAACGTCGTCCCTCCCACGATCAACTACGCCAATCCGGATCCGGCCTGCGATCTGGATGTGGTGCCCAATACCGCCCGCGAGCACCCCGTGAATGTGGTGCTGTCAAACTCCTTTGGGTTTGGCGGTCACAATGTCTGCCTGGCATTCCGCCGGATGCCCTGAATCCCCGCCCCTTCTCTGCCCTCCACACCTGTGCCAGCCATGGTCGTCGCCCCCACCACCTCCACCGAAAGCCTCTGCATCAACAGCATCCGTTTTCTGGCGGTCGACGCGATCAACAAGTCCAACTCGGGCCACCCCG
>JAYKJF010000102.1:0-37540 GCA_035285785.1 Cyanobacteriota bacterium | reverse complement strand
GGCGCATGGATGGGGGCCGCGGGTCAGGATGTCATCGCGGAGAGTAAGGGAGGGCCAAGGGGCCCATGCCATCAGTTCTGGCCCTCGAAACAAGTTGTGACGAGTCGGCCGCCGCCATCGTCAGTGAACACGGGGTTCTGGCGTCTGCGGTGGCCTCCCAGGTGGAGGAGCATGCCCGCTGGGGCGGGGTGGTGCCGGAGATCGCCTCCCGGCGCCACCTCGAGGCCCTTCCCGGGCTGATTGCAAAGGTGCAACAGCAGAGCGGTCTGCCCCTGGGGGCCCTGGATGCCATTGCCGCCACGGTGACGCCCGGACTGGTGGGGGCCCTGCTGGTGGGGTCCGTGATGGGCCGGACCCTGGCCCGCCTGCACCAGAAGCCCTTCCTTGGGATGCACCATCTGGAGGGCCACCTGTGGTCGGCCTCCCTGGAGGCGGGTCCCCCCCCCTTCCCCCACCTGGTGTTGTTGGTGAGCGGAGGGCACACCGAACTGGTCCGGGTAGAGGGCCCGGGTCGCTATCAGCGCCTCGGCCGCAGCCGGGATGATGCGGCGGGCGAATGTTTCGACAAGGTGGCGCGCCTGCTGGGGCTGGGCTACCCGGGCGGACCGGCCATCGAGAGGGCGGCGAAGGGAGGAGACGACCACCGGTTCACGTTCCCCAAGGGCCGGGTGTCGTTGCCGGGTGGGGGATTCCATCCCTACGACTTCAGTTTCAGCGGGCTGAAAACCGCGGTGGGACGTCAGGTGCACAGCCTGCGGGAGGGGGGCGAGCCGCTGCCCCTGGCCGATCTGGCCGCCAGCTTTGAGCGGGTGGTGGCCGAGGTGCTGGTGGAGCGAAGCCTGCGCTGCGCGGAGGATGGGGGGCTCGACACCCTCGTGCTGGTGGGGGGGGTGGCGGCGAACCGCCGTCTCCGGAGCCGCCTCGAGGCAGGCGCCGCAGCGCGGGGCATCTCCTGGCAGGTGGCTCCGCTCGCCTACTGCACCGACAATGCGGCGATGGTGGGCCAGGCGGCCCTGCAACGCGTGATGGCCGGACAAACCAGCTCCATCCGCCTCGGCGTGGCGGCCCGCTGCCCCCTGGAGGACGCGGATCAGCTCTACCTCACCGCTCCACGCTTCTGAAGACACGGGTTCCATCCGTTTTCTCTCCACTTCCAGTAGATTTCCTTTTCTTTTCCAGGCCCACCATGAGGTTGGGTCTCAGCCATGGCAACGGCTCGCCCCTCCGACAGGCTCCCAGAGACGGCGGAGACGCCTGGTGCTGAACCCCATCCCGAACCCGTATCCCAACAGGAGCTCAACGCCTGGCGCCGGGGGTTCACTCCCCAGGCGGAGATCTGGAACGGAAGGCTGGCCATGGTGGGCCTCTCCGTGGGCCTCACCGTTCTGATCGTGGCCCGACTGGCCCACCACGGCTGAGCGGGCGCCCTCAACCGGCCATCGCTACAAACGGCCCCTCAAGGTTTGCGCCAGTTCATTCGGCTTGAGGCTGTGATGCATCGCCTCCTCTGCGGTGGCACGCCCCTGCTCCACGAGGCCGGCCAAAGATTGATTGATGGTGATCATTCCATCAAATGAACTGCGTGACATGATCGCCTCAATTTCATCAAGTTGTCCACGCTGGATATAATCGCGACACGCATCTGTATTGACAAAAAAGTCGAAATAGCCTGCTCGCTTGCCATCCGTTGTCTTGATTAGTCCCTGGGACAGAACAGCGAGCAGCGCCTCGGAAATCGTGCGGCGCACACTCTCCTGCTCCTGGGGCGGATACATGCCCATCACCCGCTCCACGGTCCGCACGGCGGAGTTGGTATGGAGGGTGCCAAAAACGAGGTGACCGGTCTGGGAGGCTTCAATGGCCGTGCTGAGGGTTTCCAGATCCCGGATCTCCCCGATCAAGATCACATCGGGATCTTCCCTCAGGGAGGCCCGCAACGCATTGCGGAACACTTTGGTGTGCAAGCCAACCTCCCGCTGACGCACCAGAGAAAGCTTGCTCTCGTGCACAAACTCCACCGGATCCTCAATCGTGAGAATATGGCGCTTCATGGTGGCATTAATATAATTTATAATCGCCGCCAAAGTGGTGCTCTTCCCCGATCCCGTAGGGCCCGTCACCAGGAAAAGGCCCTTCGGACGTTCGGCGAGCTCTCTGAGCTGCTCTGGCAAATTGAGCTGCTCAATGGTGGGCATCTTCGTGGGAATCAGCCGCAACACCATGGCGCTACCGCGCAGTGTTTCGAGCACGTTGATGCGCACGCGCACAAAAGAGAAGCTGTACGAACCGTCGTATTCCTTCTCGCGATGAAACAGATCCACATCGGAGGGTTCGAGAATCTCCCTGAGCCAATCCCGAAAGGTGGTCTTATCCGTCTGCGGCCAACCTGTTCGAACCATCTCACCGCGATTGCGATAGCGGGGCTCTTCTCCCACCCCGAGATGGACATCGGAAAAATCATTCTCAAACGCGATCCGCACGATCCCCTCCATCGTGGCCGGCAGTTGGGGGGGAATCCCCAGCTGGGCAGCGGCGGGCTCCTGGGCCGCCAGGCTGATGGGCGCCTGGCGAGGCGGCGGCGGCGGCGGGGCAACCCCTCCCCCGCTGGCCTTCGCGAACGGATCGGAGCCAACGGGGCGCAGATTGGGGGATTGGACCATGGTCCCTGAAGAGCGCTGAACGCATGGTGCCATTCCTGAACCGGATCTGCCGATGCCAGGAAGGAGCGGCAACCACCATCCCTAGGATCGTGGGGTCTGCAACCGGGTCTTGTCTGCTGCTACCGGTGCCCTGCCGCTGGTCACCATCGTTCTGGGCACACGCCCTGAAGCCATCAAGCTCGCGCCAGTGATCCTGGCGTTTCAGAAGGCCGAGGATGTTCAAACCCGGGTTGTTCTCACCGGGCAACACCGGGAAATGGTCACCCAGGTGATGGATCTCTTCGGGCTCAAGGCGGATCACGACCTGGCCTTGATGGCGCCCCAGCAGACCCTGACCCATGTCACCTGCGCGGCCCTCCAGGGGCTGAAGGAGGAATTCCAGGCCCATCGCCCCGCCCTGGTGTTGGTGCAAGGAGACACCACCACGGCCTTTGCCAGCGCCCTGGCCGCCTTCTACGAGCAGATCCCCGTTGGCCATGTGGAGGCCGGCCTGCGGACCGACAACCTTCTCGATCCCTTCCCGGAAGAGGCCAATCGCCGCCTGATCTCCCAGTTGGCGCTGCTGCACTTTGCTCCCACCGAGCGCTCCGCCGCCAATCTGAGGGCCTCCGGTGTGGTGGGCGAAACCATCACCACCGGCAACACGGTGATCGATGCACTCCTGCAGATGGCGGAAACCGCTCCGCAATGGGAGCTGCCGGGCCTCGACTGGACCCACCAACGGGTGTTGCTCGCCACGGTGCACAGACGGGAGAACTGGGGCGAGCGACTGGGTGACATCGGCAAAGCCTTTCTCACACTGCTCGATCGGTTCCCCGATACGGCCCTTCTGCTGCCTCTCCACCGGAACCCAACGGTGCGGGAACCGCTGCAGGCGCTCCTGGGCCAGCACCCCCGGGCGTTTCTCACCGAACCCCTCGATTACGACAGGCTGGTGGCCGCCATGCGGGGTTGCACCCTCCTGCTCACCGATTCCGGTGGGTTGCAGGAGGAAGCCCCCGCCCTGGGGAAACCGGTGCTGGTGCTGCGCCGCACCACGGAGCGGCCCGAGGCGATCGATGCGGGCACAGCCAAGCTGGTGGGCACCGAATGCGGTTCGATCGTGGCGGAAGCCAGCCGGTTGCTGGAGGATCCCCAGGCCTACGCCGCGATGGCCCAGGCCCACAATCCGTTCGGCGATGGCTACGCCAGTGGCCGGATCCTGGCGGCGGCCCGGAGGTTTATGGCTTCCGCTGCTTCGCCCACGGGGGAAGATCGATGAAGATCCGGGTTCCGGGTTCCAATCCCGAGAGGATCTGGGTGTCCTTGCCACTGCTCACCCCCAGTTCGACCGGCTGAAAGGTGGGCTGACGGTTCTTCCCGACCAGCAGCACGCCGGGCCGTCCCTTTTCCGTCACCACGGCCACGGTGGGCACCAGGGTGCGTGCGGGCAGGCTGCCGGTCTTGAAGTCCACATCGGCGGTCATGCCGATCCGCAGCTCCGGGGGCGGGTTGAGCAACCCCAGCTTCACTTCAAAGGAGGTGACGTTGTTGAGCTTCACGGCGCGGGGGGCGATCTGGCGCACCCGGGCCGGGAAGCGGCGATCGGGGAAGGCATCCACCCGCACATCGGCCGGCTGGCCGACCCGGAGCCGGCCGAGATCGCTTTCCGGCACCTTGGCGATCACCTCCAATCCCTGGGAGAGCTCAACGATGGAGGAGCTGGTGGCCCCTGCGGTGGCCGAGGCCGTGGTGGTGGGCGTCACGAAGGCACCGGGTTCGGCGAAGCGCTGGGAAATCACCCCCGCAAACGGGGCGCGGACGATGAGCTCATTGCCCTCCACCTGCCGTTGCTGGATCCGCTGCATCGCTGCGGTGACCGCCATGCGCTTCACCTGGTAGTCGGCCTCGAAGCGCTGGAGATCATTGAGGCTGATGGCGCCCTGGCGATGGAGGGGCTGGTTGCGAGCCAGTTCGCTGCGGCTCCGCTCCAGCTCGGCCTGGGCGGAACGGAGGTTGGCCTGCAGCTCCTCCAACCGATCCCGTAGGTCGCCGGAATCCATCACGGCGATGGGTTGGCCCGCCTCCACCCGGTCTCCCTCATCCACCAGCAGCTCCTGCAGCTGGCCCTGGCGCTTGGGGCTCACATTCACCCGCTCCACCGCATCCAGTTCCCCACTGGCGGTGACCACACCGGGCAGGCTTCCGCTCCGGGCGAGGGCCGTGTAGGGAGCCACATTCTGCTGGGAAGCGGAGCGTTGGCGCTGCCAGAGGCCCAGGGCGGCCAGCAGGGCCAGCAGGGCCGCCAGAGCGATCCACAGGGGCCGACGGGAGCGGGCCTGGCGCACGGGCAAAGCACGGGGAGGGGAAGGCACCACCGCTGGAGAGGAGGCCACCGGCTCGAGGGAGCGGATCGGACGCGGGGCAGTCATCGGTGGGCCGGAAGTGGCCCCAGTCTCGCGGGTGACGGGTGGATCTGGGGCGCCTAGATTCCCGACCATGCTCAAAGCCGGAATCGTCGGCCTGCCCAATGTCGGCAAGTCGACCCTCTTCAACGCCCTCGTGGCCAATGCCCAGGCCCAGGCGGCCAACTTTCCTTTCTGCACCATCGAGCCCAACACGGGCGTGGTGGCCGTGCCCGACAGCCGGCTGCAGCAGCTGGCCGACCTCTCCCACTCGCGGGAGATCGTGCCCACCCGGGTGGAATTCGTGGACATCGCCGGGCTGGTGAAAGGGGCCAGCCAGGGCGAAGGCCTGGGCAACAAGTTTCTCGCCAACATCCGCGAGGTGGACGCCATCGTTCACGTGGTGCGGTGCTTCGAGGATGGGGACGTGATCCACGTGTCGGGGTCGGTGGATCCGGTGCGGGATGCGGAGGTGATCAACCTGGAGCTGGGGCTGGCCGATCTCTCCCAGATCGAAAAGCGCCGCGAACGCCTCAAAAAACAGATCCGCACGAGCAAGGAGGCCCAGTTGGAGGATGGGGCCCTGGCCCGCCTGCAGGAGATGCTGGAAGCCGGTGGAGCCGCCCGCAGCGTGGCCCTCAGCGAAGAGGAAGCCGCCCTGGTGAAGCCCCTTGGGCTGCTCACGGCCAAGCCGATCATCTATGCCACCAATGTGAGCGAAAACGATCTGGCGGAAGGCAACGCCCTCACCCAGGCGGTGCAGGCCCTGGCCGCGAAGGAGGGAGCGGCGGCGGTGGCCATCTCCGCCCAGGTGGAGGCCGAACTGATCGCCCTTCCGGAGGAGGAGCGGCAGGAGTTCCTGGAGGGACTCGGGGTGAGCGAGGGGGGCCTCAAGAGCCTGATCCGCGCCACCTACGACCTGCTCGGCCTGCGCACCTACTTCACCACCGGGGAGAAGGAAACCCGGGCCTGGACCATCCGGGCCGGCATGACCGCCCCCCAGGCAGCGGGGGTGATCCACACGGATTTCGAACGGGGCTTCATCCGGGCCCAAACGATCGCCACCAAGCAGCTTCTGGAGGCTGGTTCGCTGGTGGAGGCCCGCAACCGGGGCTGGCTGCGCAGCGAGGGGAAGGAGTACGTGGTGGCGGAGGGGGATGTGATGGAGTTTCTGTTCAACGTATGATCGACCGCACGGACATTCCGAGCCGAGAGGTTGAGCGAGAAGGTGTTGATCCAGGAAGGAAGACGAGGTAATCTATAAAAAATTGTCAGCCAAGGAAAATGAGACCCCTGAAAAAATTTCTCAAATCCAATGCCAGACCCATTTACAACTTAGCCTTCAATTTAAGGGAATTGACAGCGGGCAGGAAAATGGTCGACTTTGGCGACTTTACCGTCGACGACATAGCAAAGTTCTGCGGCACAAAATCTCCCATAATTATAGATATCGGAACGAATGATGGCACGGAGATTTATGCGTTTCTCAAGGCCTATCCAGATGCGGCTGTTTATGCGATAGAGGCAGATCCAATTCCATATCGCCGCCTGGTGGATCGATTCAAGGATGATCCAAGGGTTCAATGTTATAATTTAGCCATCGCAGAATACGATGGAGAAATTATTTTTAACTGCAGTTCAGGTTATTTTCACGACTACCAGCGCACGAGCGGACTTCAGCACGATTATTCAGGGTCTATTCTCAAGCCAAAACTCCATCTCGAGTATGCGCCAGACGTCACTTTTGAAAAACAAATTAATATCAAATGCATGACGCTGGATAACTTTATTGCCTCCCATCACCTCCAAAGCCCAGATTTCATTTGGATGGACGTCCAAGGTGCTGAATTCAACGTGTTGAAAGGTGGCGAAAAGATTTTGAGAGAAGCCAGAGGGATTTATACAGAATATAGTTTTGATGAAATGTATGAAGGCCAAAAGGATCTCTGGTTTATCGCGAACCATCTGAAAAAGTTTGACTATGAACTGAAAAGAAGGTACGAGTTTGATGCACTTTTTGTCAGGTGATGTCCTGAGGGCGGGTTTACGCAGGGGTGACGTCCTCGCGGGACTGACCGTGGCCGCTTACTTGGTGCCTCAATGCCTGGCCTACGGCGAACTGGCGGGACTCCCCCCTGTGGCGGGCCTGTGGGCCATGGTTCCCGCCATGGCGATCTATCCCCTACTGGGACGCTCCCGGCAGCTCTCGGTGGGCCCGGAAACCAGCACCGCCCTGATGACAGCCGCTGTGGTGGCGCCCCTGGCAGCGGGGAATCCTGAGCGCTACTGGGCCACAGCCAGCCTGCTGGCTGTGCTGGTGGCGCTCCTCTGCGGAGTGGGAGCAGCCTTGCGGCTGGGTTTTCTTGCCGATCTGCTCTCCAAGCCCATCCTGGTGGGCTACCTGACGGGGGTGGCCGTGCTGATGGTGTGCGGCCAACTCCACGCCCTCACAGGTACCGGCCAACGGGCCGACTCCCTGCTGGAGGCCGTGCAGGAACGCTGGCTCGTACAGGGCAGCTTTCATGGGCCCACACTTCTGGTGGCCCTGGGGGCCCTCGCCCTGATGCTCGGCTTCGGCCGTTGGGCCCCGGGCTGGCCGGGCCCCCTGATGGCGGTTCTGCTGGCCACGGCAGCAGTGCCCCTGCTGCATCTCGATCAGCAGGGCGTTGCCCTGATCGGCCCCATCCCGGCCGGGATCCCCTGGCCCCAGCTTCCTTTCATCCCATGGGACCCGAACACGTTCCAGCCCCTGCTGGCTGGGGCCCTGGGTATCGCCCTGGTGGGCTACTCCGACACCGTGCTCACGGGCCGGGCCTTCGCCCATCGCGCCGGAGAACGGCTGGAGGCCAACCGGGAACTGCTGGCCCTGGCGGCGGTGAACATGGGCAGCGCCCTGTTTCGTGGCTTTCCCGTTAGCAGCAGCAACACCCGCACGGCCCTTGCCGATGCGGCCGGCTGCCGCAGCCAGCGCTACGCCCTGGTGGCGATGGCCGTCACCGTGCTGGTGCTCCTGGGCCTTCGCCCGGTGTTGAGCCTCTTCCCACGACCCGTCCTGGCCGCCATCGTGGTGTACGCGGCTCTGCGGCTGATCGATCCTGGGGCCTTCCTGCGCCTCTGGCGGTTTCGCCCCAGCGAATGCCTGCTGGCCCTGGGCACCCTGGCGGGGGTGTTGCTCACCGGCCTGCTCACGGGCGTGGCCCTGGCGGTGGGCCTTTCCGTGGTGGCCCTCTTCGGCCGGCTGGCCCGCCCCCATGCCGCCGTGATGGGGGAGGTGCCCGGCCTCGCAGGGTTTCACGATGTGGCGGACTGGGACGGGGGGCGCACGATCCCTGGCCTGGTGCTCTTTCGCTACGACGCCCCCCTCTGTTTCGCCAATGCGGAGGATTTCCGCCGCCGGGCCCTGGCGGCCCTGGCGGGGGCTGAGCCAGCCGCGGAATGGCTGGTGCTCAACGCCGAAGCCATCGTGGAGATCGACAGCACCGCGGCGGAGATGCTCCTGCACCTGCATCAGGAGCTGGCCGAGCGAGGCGTGCGGCTGGCCCTCACCCGGGTGAAGCGGGAACTGTTCGCTCAGCTGGAGGCCGCCGGGGTGGTGGAACGGGTGGGGGAGGACCACCTGTATCCCACCATTCCCACCGCTGTTGCCGCCTTTTCGCACCGGGGGGAGTCAAAGCAGGGCTGACTCAGGGAGAATGGTGGAAGACCGAATGCCCTGGAAGGCAGCACAGACATGGACCCAGGAGCCCCCACGCCCCCCGAAGCCACGCCGCCCGCCGGCACGCCGCCCCCCGAGGAGGGCGGGCAGCATGATTTCGAGGCCCAGAAACGCATTCATCAGCAGATCCGCAACGATCCGGATTACGACGACTGGGAATACGGCACCGAACCCCTCCCCCATGAAGCCTGGGGAGGAGGCCAATCCAAACCGGATCGCGCGCCAACGGCAAAGGAAGGGGCCTGAGCCCCATCGGTTGCAGGGGAAACTGGAGGGAGCCCTGCCAGGTCGGTCCTCTGCTGGTGTCCGTCTCAAGCCCCTCCCACCGGTGGTGCACCATGGCCGCCAGCCTGCTGGTGGCGTTGGCCCCAGCTATGGCCACACCGCTGCAGGCGGCAGAAGTGTTGGAAATCCAACTGGACACCCTGCGGCTGCCGATCTCCCTGAACCAGCTCGACAGCTGGAGCCGCCGGTCCAAAGATCGAGACCGGGGGGCCCCGGGTAAGGAGAGCTCCGATCTCGCGGTCTGGTTCAGTCTGTTGGACAGGGAGAGCCAGGAAGATCTGCGCCAGCTGCTGCACGCTCCCCTGCTCCGCGACCAGGGTTTCGGCCGCCAACTGCTCGACAGCTGGGCCGGCAGCCAGATGTTGGCCGAGGTGGGACACCTCCTGACCACACCCACGGGCCAGAGCACCACACCCCTGTTGCAGGTGACCCTGCGCCGGCTCCTGGAGGAGCGGCGGGAGGTGTCCATGCTGGAACTGCTCCGGGCCGTTCCTGAACCCCGTCTCCAACTACAGCTGGATGGCCTCCTGGAGTTGGCCCAGCAATGGCGGCGGGAGCTGAAACGCCAGGGCCAGGCCCTGCGGCAGCTGGAGGCCTTCCGCTCGCTGCCGGCCCCGAACCAGCCCCTCGGGGATGGGCCCCCACCAGCCAGCCAGGGCCCTCAGCGCATGACGCTGCCGGTGCCCGGCCGCCCCGATCCCCTGCCCCTGGAGATCTGGAACCCTCCAACAGCAGCGGCGGCAGGCTTCGGCCGGCGGCCCTGGTTGCTGGTGATGCCTGGTCTGGGAGGCACGGCGGAACAGATGGGCTGGCTGGCTGCCGCGTTGGCAGAGCGAGGTTGGCCCACGGTGGTGGTGGAACACCCAGGCAGCGACGCCGCGGCCATGCGGGCCACCCTGGAGGGTCTTCGTCCCCCCCCGGGGGCGGAGACCCTGCCCCAGCGGCTCGCGGATCTGCAGGCCGTCCTGCTGGCCGAGCACCAGGGTCTGTTGCCCCTCAGCCCCAGGCGGGATGGTGTCGTGCTCATCGGCCATTCCCTGGGCGGGGTGACAGCCCTGCTGGGGGCGGGCCTCACGCCGGAATCCGGACTGGAGCGCCGTTGCAAGCGATTTGTGGATCGCCTGCCGGTCAGCAACCCTTCCCTCTTGCTGCAATGCCAGCTGCCGGGCACGGCCCTGCCGCTGACGCCCCACCCCCCCGATGGGCTCCGGGGGATCGTGGCCTACAACAGCTTCGGAAGTCTGCTCTGGCCCCAGAAAGGGATCAGCGGCCTCCCCATTCCCGTCCTGATGGTGGGGGGGAGCCTGGATCTGGTCACCCCACCGATCGCGGAGCAACTGGCTCTCTTCCTTCCCGTGGGCCATGACCGCAGCCGTCTGGTGCTGGTGGACGGGGGAAGCCATTTCTCCCCGGTGCGCGTCAGTGCCCGGGAGCAGGCCCTTCTCCAGCTGGGAACGGAGCTCGTGGGGGCCCCACCGGAGGCGGTACAGGCCCTGCTGCTCCAGCTGACGGCGGCCTTCCTGGCATCGGTCGAACCCCCTCCGGCCCAGGGACTCCCACCCCAGCGGCTGCAGGTGAAAGGGGTGAAGGCCTACGTCATGGATGGACCGGCGGCCGGAGCCTGGGAGCAGCGGATCAGGCGCTGAAGCCGGGCTTAAAAGCGAATGCGGGGATCGAGGAGGGCCACCAGCACATCCACCGCCACGCTGATCAACACCACCAGGGCCGCCACCACCACCACGATGGCCTGCACCACCGGATAATCCCGCTGAGCGATGGCTTCCTGCAGGCGAAAGGCGATGCCTGGCCAGGAAAAGGTCACCTCGATAAGCAGGGCCCCGCCGATGAGGGAGGCCACCGTGATGCCTGCAATGGTGAGAACGGGCAACAGGGCATTGGGCAGGGCATGGTGCAACACCACCCGCCGCTCACTCAGGCCCCGGCTCCGAGCCGCCTCCACATAGTCGGACGCGAGGGCTCGCCTCAGGTTGAGGCGCAGGGCATTGGTGAAGATGCCACTGAGCAGCAGGCCCAAGGTGGACGCCGGGAGCACCAGATGGCGCAGGGTGGCCATCAGCTGGGCCCCGTTTCCGGCACGCAGGCTGTCGAGGAGATAAAAGCCGGAACCGGTGGGAGGAAGCAGGGTGGGGGGAAAGCGGCCCCCCACCGGCAGCCAACCCAGAGCCACGGCAAACACCAGCTGCATCACCATCGCCGCCCAGAAGGGGGGCAGGGCATAGGTGCCGATCCCGAAGAGCCGCCCCGCCAGATCCACCGTCCCCTCGGGACGGGCAATGCCACTGAACCCCACGGCCAGGCCCAACAGAGCCGCCAGCAGGAGGGCCACCAGGCCCAGCTCCAGGCTGGCGGGGAGGCTGCGACCAATGATGGTGGTGACGGGCTCCTGGCTGCTCAGGGAGGTGCCCAGGTCGCCCCGCAGCAGCTGGGCCAGGAAGCTTCCGTACTGCACCAGCAGGGGTTGATCCAGACCCAGCTGCTCTCGGAGGGCGGCCCGGGCCGCCTCCGGGGCCCGACTCCCCAGCAGGGCATCGATCGGATCGCCCGGTGCCACCCGCAGCAACAGAAAGACGAGGGTGGCGATCAGCCAGAGCATCACGGGCACCAGGGCAAGACGGGCCGCCACATAGCTGAGAAGGGCACGGCGCCGGCTCATGGCTGACCTCCTTCGACCCGCAGGGCACTGAGCACCACGCGGCCAGAGCCATCAAAGCGCGGGGCGCTCACCTGGGGCTGGGCCCAGGCCACGGGAGTCACCACCCACAGGGGCAGATAGGGCACCCCAGCGGCAGCGCGGCGCTGCACCCGCCGCAGGAGAGCCAACCGGTCCGGACCGGCCACTTCGCTGCTGCGCAGAAGCTCGCCCTCCAGACCGGGGGCGGTCCAGAAGCTGCCGCTGAGCACGCTGCCCCCCTCCAGACATCGGCTGCCGTCGGCCTTGCTGCAACCGAGCATGGGGGTGAGGTAGTTCTCCGCATCGGGATAATCCCCCATCCAGTCGAGCAGGATCAGGGTGAAGGCCCCTTTGTCGAGCTGGGAATAGGCGGTGGTGGATTCCATCCCCGTGGGCTCCAGCATGAGGCAATCGGCCAGATCCCGGCGGATCTGGGCCTGCCAGGTGAGGGCAAAGAGGCGGTCGCTGGGGATGTCGGAACGGAAGGTGAGGGGCAGGGTGAGGACGCGCCCCTGGCAGTAGCCCGCTTCGCGAAACAGGGCACGGGCCTGGGCAGGGTCGTAGGCCGGCCAGGCTGTGGCCTCGGCGCCGGGCAACACAGGCGGCACCAGGGAGCGCAGCGGCGGGCGCATGCCCAGGCTCACCCGCTCCTCAATCAGGCTCCTGTCGAGGCTGCGGGCCAGGGCCTGGCGCAGGCGGGGATCGTTGAGGGGCGGCTCGGAGGTGAGCAGGGAGAGGAAGCCGATCTCCAGGGGCGGGCCCACTGCCTCCCGGAGCCGCCCCGCCTCGGCCAGACGGTGGAGGGCCCGCTGATGGTCGAGCTCCAGACCGCTGGAGAGGAGCAGATCCACCTCACCGCTGCGCAGGGCGCCGAACAGGGCCGTGGAGTTGCTGTAGCTGATCAGCATCAGGCCGCGATTGGCGGGCTGCTCCCCCCAGTAGTTGGCGAAGGGCGCCAGACGCAGCTGCTGGCCGCCGAAGAAGGCGAGCCTGTAGGGACCGGTGCCCACAAAACGCTCCGCCAGCGGCTTGTCCTTGTGGGCCCGATAGGCCGTGGGGGACACGGGCGTGAGCACGATCGAACTGAGCAGCTGGCCCAGGGGCGCAAAGGGCCGTTTGAGGGTGAGCTCCAGGGTGTGGGCGTCGACAGCGCGGATGGCGCTCACCCGATCGCTCAGTTGATAGCTCAGGGTGCCGAAATCAAGGAAGCGCTGGAGGGAAAACACCATGGACGCCGCATCGAAGGGCGTGCCGTCGTGAAACCGCACATCCCGGCGCAGGGGAATGCGGGCCCGCAGACCGTCCGCGCTGAGCTGGGGCAGGTCTGTGGCCAGGCGGGGCTCAAGCCGCCCTTCGGCGGTGATGGCATACAGCGGATCGCCAAGGGCACTGAGCAGCTGCTGCTCCCCGATGCGGGAGGCTTTGGCGGGATCGAGCGACTCGATGCGGCTCTTGGTGGCCACGATCAGGGTGCCCGGAGGCCTGGCGCTCTGACAGGCGCTGAGCGCCAGAAGGAGCAGGGCAACCGGTCCCCAGGCGAGAACGCCCAGGCGCACCAACCAGGGGAAACGGAGAGCCTGTGCGGGGGTCACACCGACGTGGAAGGGTCTCCCATTCAAAGGGACGGTGCACAAGCGGAAGAGAAACTTCAGCAGGTGCGGGCCAAGGGACGGCGCGCCGCCGGCCCCACCGCGCTCAGGGGAACTTCAAACACAGGGGATCCGCACGGGGCGAGTGGCCAACAGCGAAGCCAGATCCGATCGGAGTGGTCGTCCATGCCGATCACCTGATAAAGCTCGCTTGTGGAAGCATGATCGCCGGCGAGGTCCTCGGGGAGGCGGATGCAATCCCCCGGATGGAGAGTCATGGGTTGGGAGGCAGTGGAAGACAAACCGACGGCTTCGGGGAGGGGGACCTGCTGGTGATCTTGATTCTTGCTTAAGGATGGCCAGCGCCCGCGTGATCCATGGTTCACTTTGCACCATTCTCTGGATGGATCAGGGGATCCCCACCGAACCCGGGAGTTCCTTCCAGGCGATCACTTCCAGGCGATCACAGGGTGCGCAGGCAAGCGGCCACGGCCTCCACTTCGCTCAGGGAGGTGATGGCGTCCAGGGCGCGGCGGAAATCGGCCTCCAGCACCTCATGGGTGATCACCACGATTTCGGCGCTGTCGTTGTTGGTCTCGTACTGGACGATCGACTGGATGGACACCCCCGCCGTTCCGAAGGCCGTGCCGATTTTTCCGATGACGCCGGCCTCATCCCGGCTCCGCAGGCGCACATAGTTGCGGTGGCGGCTGAACCGACCATCCACCAGGGCGCATCGGCGCCAGCTGCCCGCCGCCAGGAGCGGATCCAGGCCAGCGCCAGCCCCCCCCACCTGGCGGATGCCGGCGATGTTGAGGATGTCGGCCACCACGGCTGAGGCGGTCGGACCCGCCCCCGCCCCCGGTCCGAAGAACATCACCTGCCCCACCGGATCGCCCTCCACCAGGATGGCGTTGTTCACCCCGTGGACCCCCGCCAGGGGATGGTGGCGGGGCAACAGGGTGGGATGCACGCGCACATCCAGGGGCAGGGCGTCGGAGGCGACAGCATCGGCCCCCACCAGGCCCTCCATCCGCTCCGCCACCGCCAACAGCTTCACCACATACCCCAGCTGGGCCGCATAGGTGACATCCCGGGCCTCCAGACGGTTGATGCCTTCGGTGGCAATCGCCGAGCGCTCCACCGGACCACCGAACGCCAGGGAGGCGAGGATCGCAATCTTGTCGGCGGCATCGTGCCCTTCCACATCAGCGGCTGGATCCGCCTCGGCGTAGCCCAGGCGCTGGGCATCGGCCAGCACGTCTCCGTAGGCGGCCCCCTCATCCGCCATGCGGCTGAGGATGTAGTTGGTGGTGCCATTGATGATCCCGCTCACGCGCTGGATCCGGTTGCCCCCGAGCGACTGCTTCAAGGGCTCAATGATCGGGATGCCGCCCCCCACCGCCGCCTCAATCAGCACATACACGCCACCCTCGGCGGCTGCGGCGGCGATCTCCTCCCCATGGCGGGCAATCACCGCCTTGTTGGCGGTGACGACGGGCTTACCCGCGGCGATCGCGCGGAGGATCAGGGAGCGGGCGGGCTCCAGACCACCCATCACCTCCACCACGATGTCCACGGCAGGATCGTCCACCACCGCCATTGGATCGGCGCAGATCAGGGCAGGGTCGAGAGCCACAGGGCGGGGCCTGGCGGGATCGCGCACGGCGACCCGGCGCAGGACCAGCTCAGACACGAGGGGATGGCGCCCTTCCGGACGGGCCAGGATGGCGGCCACCCCCGCCCCCACCGTGCCTAGCCCCAGCAAGCCAACGCCGATGGCCATGGGCCCGAATCCCGCAAACCATCCATCCTAGGAAGGGCCGGGGCCGGCCGATCGACCGTGGGGCGATCCGTGGTGGTTCAGGCGGCCCCAAGCTGGCTGGCCTGGGCCTGCATGGTGCGGAAAATGCTCAGAAATCCGTTGGCCCTTGAGGGGGTCAGGCTGGCCTGAAGACCGGTGGCGGCCAGAACCCCCGGATCGAGCGCCAGGGCCTGCTCCGGCGTCAGCCCTTCCATGCCCTGCATCAGAAGGGCGAGCAGCCCCTTGGTGATGGCCGCATCGGAATCCCCTTGCCAGTGGAGGCGTCCCTCCTGGAGTTCCGCCACCACATACACCTGGGACACACACCCCCTCACCTTGAAGGCGTCCTGTCGGAAGGCATCGGGAAGAGGCTGGAGCTTCTTGCCGAGCCAGAGGACGTATTCGTAGCGGCGCTTGGGATCGGTGGTGCTGCTCAGGCGCTCCACCATCTGATCGAGGGCCGCACTGCCGCTGCCCGAAGCCGAAGCGCTCATGGGCGGGGGCGGTGGAGCAACACACCAGCCAGGACACCGAGCAGGGCAAAAGCGCCGAGGGAGCTGGCCCGGCGGGCGAGGGCCTGCATGGGGGAGGCTGCAGCCTGGCCGTGAAGAACCCCTTGGGCTGTGCCGGGGAGCTCGAGGTAGTCGCGATGGCCAGGGCCCGCATCCACCTGCACCTCCCAGTCGGCCCTGGCCTGCTCCGGCACGGTGAAGGTGAGCTGCCCCTCCCCATTGGTGTGGCCGAGGGCGATGGAGCTGTCGCCCGTGGGGCTCACCATCCGCACCGCCGCATCCCGGGCAGGAACCCCCGTTGAGAACTTGCTTTCCAGCTGATAGGGACTGTTCAGAGTGGAACGGCCCAGACGCTCCAGGGTGCTCTCGATCCCATGGGCATGGGCCACTGGTGTGGCCAGAACAGCGAGGGTGCAGCCACCAAGAATGCGAAGGGCCTGGGAAGCGACCATCGGTGCCATGCGACGCAGTGGGGTCAGGATGACAGAGCCGTCAACCCGCATTCCAGCGGCTGGAGGTGCTGCGGCCGGCTTGCACCATCGAAGCGATGGTGCTGACCATCAGGCTGAGGGCTTCCCCATTCCCCTGGCGCCCCTCCAGTTCCGCAGCGAGCACCTGGGCGGCCGCCGTGCCCTGGGAGCCAAGGCTCGAGGAGGGATGGGCGAACACCAGCCGCTGGGAGGGGGAGAGGGCCAAGACGGAGAACGGATCTGCGGCGATCTTGGCAAATCCCGAGGGCCAGAGCGAGCAGTCCGGTGGAGCGTTAAGAGGTTGCAACACGCGCCGAGGGTTCGTGGAATCCCGCTTCATCCAACCAGCCCGTGAAGGGCACATCCCAGGGATCCGCAGGCAGGACAGGCGTCACGCAGCAGGAGGGCAGCACGGCCAGGGCGGGAACAGCGCCCCAGGCGGGGTCGCTGCGGAGCCGGTCGTACCACCCGCCGCCGGACCCCAGCCGCAGCCCCATGGCGTCGACCGCCAGGGCAGGCACCAGGAGCAGTCCCAGGGCAGAGGGGTCCAGGCCAGCCTCCCCCAGGGGGGCAGGGATGCCGACCCCGTCGGGGGCGAGCGCATCACCGGGCTCCCAGGGCAGATAGAGGAGCCGGTCGCCACGGATGGCGGGCAGGGCCAGATGCCGGCGCCATGGGGCCGCCAGGCGTTGGGGCAGGGAGCGCAGATCGGGCTCATGGCCGATGGGCCAGTAGAGACCGAGCCGAAGCGGAGGCGCCAGGAAGGGGGGCACCACGGCGGCGGCAGCGGCCAGCAGAGCCGGTTGGGCCTGGGCCATGGCCTGACGGCGCTGCTGGCGGAAATGGCGCCGCAGCTCGGCCTTCGTCCCAGCCGGTGGGATCTCAGGGGGAGAGTTGGCGAAATCCATAGGGCATTGTTGCGGTAGGGAGAGTGCATCGACAGCGCCCCCGCCATGGTTCACGCTGGGCTGGTTCCCGCTGAGCTGGTGTCCCAGGGCCCGATGCGCATCCTTGGCCTCGATCCTGGATTGGCCCGCGTGGGCTACGGCGTGATTGAGGTGGAGCGGGGCGCCAACGGGCGGCCCAGCCGGGGCCAGCAGCGCATGCTCGACTGCGGCCTGATCCGCACCGATGCCGACCGCAGCGAGGGGCAGCGCTTGGTGGAGATCGCGGCCGATCTGCGGGTGTTGCTGCGCCGCTGGCAACCGGAGCTGGCGGCGGTGGAGAAGTTTTTCTTCTACCGCTCCAGCACCACCATTTCCGTGGTGCAAGCCCGGGGGGTGCTGATGATGACCCTGGCCCGCTTCCAGATCCCGGTGGTGGAATACCCGCCGATGCAGATCAAGCTGGCCCTGGCGGGCCATGGCCATGCGGAGAAGGATGACGTGCTCGCAGCGGTGATGCGGGAGCTGGATCTGGAGGATCCGCCCCGCCCCGACGACGCCGCCGATGCCCTGGCGGTGGCCCTCACGGGGTGGTTTCAGCTTTGAGCCAGCCCGTTCAGCCCGCCAGCGCCAGCTCAAACGCCCGACGATCTGCCTCGCCACTGGGCAGGGGGCGATCAAACACCTGGCAGAACACCTTCACCACCCGATCGCCGGAATCGATGGCTTCCAAGGGATCCTTGCGCAGGCGGTGGCGGAGGCAACAGGCCACGACCCTGGCCACATCCTCATCGGTCACGGCATCGCGCCCTTCGAAGGCCGCCAGGGCCCGGGCAGCCCGGTTGGTGACGATGTCGCCCCGCAGACCATCCACATCGAGCTCTCCGCAGACGGCCGAGATGCGCAGGCGCAGGTCGTCGTCGATCGTTACCCCGGGGAGCCGCTCCTGGGCTGCCACCACCCGCTCCTGCAGGGCTTGCTGGGCCTGGGCGCTGGCCGTCAGGAAGGCCATGGGGTCCGCATCAAAAGCTGTGCGCTGATCCACCACCAGCACCCGCAGCTCCGGGTCCCGAACCGTGCGCACCTCCACACTCATGCCGAAGCGATCGAGCAGCTGGGGGCGGAGCTCCCCCTCCTCCGGGTTGCCGGAGCCAATGAGAACAAAGCGGGCCGGATGGCGCACGGAGATGCCCTCCCGCTCCACGGTGTTCCATCCGGACGCGGCCGCATCCAACAGCACATCCACCAGGTGGTCGTCGAGGAGGTTCACCTCATCCACGTAAAGCAGACCCCGGTTGGCCTTGGCCAGCAGGCCGGGTTCAAAGGCGCGCACTCCCTCGCTGAGGGCCTTCTCGATGTCGATCGTGCCGCAGAGGCGATCTTCCGTTGCCCCCAGGGGCAGATCCACCATGGGCACCTGGCGCAGTTCGGTGGGGAGGGGGTCGGAGCGAAGGGCACGCTCCCGCACCTCGTCGCTCTGGAGATCGGGATCGGCCGGCGAACTGTTGTAGGGATCGCCAACCACCACCGGGATCTCCGGGAGCAGATCGGCCAGGGCCCGGATCGTGGTGCTCTTTCCCGTGCCCCGATCGCCCATGATCATCACCCCGCCGATGCGCGGATCAATCACGTTCAGCAACAGGGCCAGTTTCATCTCCTCCTGGCCCACCACCTGGGTGAAGGGAAACACCCTGCGCTTACTGCTCACACTCACGGATCAGGAGAGAACGGCCGAACCGGCGATTGTTTCACAGCCCCCGGCACCCCGGCCGGCAACAGGCTGAGCACCTGGGGAGGCGTGGCATCGGCCGGATAGATGAGGCGCACCTGAATCTGGCGCAGGGCACCGGGGGCGAGCGTGATGGTGCCGAGGGGCGGACCCTCCTGTCCGGCCCGTTGCACCAGGTGAAAGGCCTGCCTGCCCGACGGGCGCCCCTGGACCCCATCCAACCCGCTCACCTCGACCGTCCCCCGAAACATCACGGGTCCACTGGGGCTCGCTGCGCCGGAGCCGTTGCCCTGGCCCGCCTCGGCCGGCACCGGCGCCCCTCGGAACCGCAAGCCCCCCTGGGGCGCATCGGTCTTGAGGGGCGATTCGATCGCCAGGGTCAAACGCTGGGGACGGGACGTATCGTTGCGCAGGGGAAGCGTGAGGGCGTAGGTGACGCCGTAGTTGCCGTGGGCAGCCCAGGCCGTGCCGGGATAGGCCGCACTGAGCTCGGCCGTTTGCACCTGCGCGGTGCCGAGGCTGCCCCGTTCCAGGGAACTGATGGGCCAGGAGATCGGTGCCCGCGACACCGACAACGTCGACTGGCCAGGGTCGGTGAGGCGGCCGGTCCAGACGGAACCGCGCTGCACGCCGCTCACCCGGGAATACACCATCCGACCTGGGGCACCGCGGGGTGTGGGGACATGCTCCTTCGGGCTCAGCCCTCCGGCAAGGATCTGGGCCCAGACGGCCACCGGTGGCGGAGTCTCCTGAGGTCCGAAGGCCGCCAGGGTGGCGAGATCCACCGGTCCATCGCTGCTGAAACGGAGTTGCAGGTTGCGGCCATTGAGCAGGGGATCCAGCCCCCGCACGGGGAGGGGCAGCACCATCAGGGGGGTAAGGCTGCCCGGGGCGAGGGTCCAGGTGTCGGGCCAGCCGTTCTGGGTTGTGGGCTGGCGCAGCAAAAGCTCGGTGGCCACCCGGCTGCCGGGGCCGGACCACACCGGGGTGAGGCCCTGGGGCATCAGGGGCGGGAGGGGGAGAAAGGGGGCCTGGGGATCCTTCCCATCCACGGACTGGGAGAGGGCCGTGGAACCGGCAAGGAGGCGCAGCTGCACGGGCTGGGACCCACGGGGGGCGGCCACCACCGCCAACCAGAGGGTGGAGGAGAGGGTTTCAGGCTTCCCCGCATAGACGTGGTGGCTGAAGAGCTCGAAGGTGCCGCTCTGGGGGACATCCAGATGCACGCCTGCCCCGGCCAGGGAGATCGGCCCGAGGCGACTTCCGCCCCGGAAGGTGGACAACAGGACGCCTGGGGCCACGATCAGCTCAGGGTTGTTGTCGTTGAGCACGGGAGTGGCATCCAGCCCCCCCGGGAGGGGTTCCACGGCCTGGGGACGGAGGCGGGTGGGGAGGGCCACCTGGCTGTAGGCCGGGGCCAACCAGGTGGCCGTACTCCAGCCCGCGAGCACCAGGGCCCAGCGGCAACGGGCCAGGCTCTTGTGAATGGCAGTGGACCAGGTCATGGGCGCTTGGACACCAGGGAACGGCTCACCTCGGCCGCCATGGCACGGATCAGATCACCGGAGCGGGGATCATTGAACGGTCCCTTCACCAGGAAGGCGGCCACAGCCCGCTGGCCGTTGGGGAGCTGGATCAGGCCGGCGTCTGCGTAGGCGATGCCAATGTCGCCGGTTTTGTTGTAGACGGTGACGCCAAAGGGAAGCAGCTCGTCATCGGGGGTGGCACTCTCTTTGCCGAACCCCTTCAACAGACCGGCCGGCAGCAAGGTGTTGGTGCTGGAGGTGCCCAGGATTTCGCGGAAGAGATCCCGGGCGCGGGGGCCCAGCTTCTCCCCCGTATCCACCAGGGCGATGGTGCGGGCAAGATCGCGGGCACTGGTGGTGTTGGTGCCGTCGAGATCGGGAAGCCAGTTCCGCACAACCGTGGCTCCCAGGCCGAGATCCTGAAAACTCATGTTCACCGCATCCTTGCCGCCAAGGCGCTTGATCAACAGGTTGGTGGCGCTGTTGTCGCTGATGCGGATCATCTCGGTGGCCGCCTCATAGAACGGGAAGCGGGTTCCCAAGGGTTTGCTGGCCATCCAACCGGCCCCACCGCCCTGGGTTTCCTTCGTGAGCGGTAAAGGTTCATCCCAGCGCAGTCGCCCGTTGTCGTAGCGGTCGAGGGCCACCAGAAGAATGGGGGTCTTGATCGAGCTGGCAGCGGGGAGGGGCTCGTCGGGGTTGAGTTCGGCGTACCGTCCGTCGTCGAGTACCAGCAGGTAGCCCGCGGCCTTCAGCCCCTTCTGGGCCGCCGCCAGCTTGGCCCAGCGCTGGCTCACGTTGGTGAGTTCACGGCGGGGCTCGAAGCGACCCTGGTGGCGATGGCCATCCGGAAGGAGCTTGGGAGCAGGATCCATGCCGGGAACCCCGACCCCTCCCTGGGCCAGGCGCGGGGCCAGAAGCTTCAGACCCGTGCCGGCGATCACCCCCAGGCCAACGCCAATCACGATCAGCCTGGCGAACAGCAGCAGGGGCCCGTTGGTGGCGGAACCGTAGGGGCGGGACGGGCGACCGTTCGTCACGGGAAAAGGCTGGCGATCAAGCTGACACCGACCCTAAGGGCCCTGCCCCGTCCCGCCACCGCGGCGGCTGGCCCAGCGCAACTGGCACACCATGCCCCGCAACAGGGCAAGATCGTTGTCGGTGAGCTGGGCGCGCTGAAGAAGGGCCCGGAGCTTGGCCATGCGGGCATGGGCCGTGTGGGGCAAGAGGAAGCCCACCTCCAGGAGCAAGGCTTCCGCATCGGTGAGGGCCGCTTCGATGGCCCCCCTCTGGGCGAGGGGCTGGGTGGGGCTGCCCTGGGGCCCTTCCCCACCCTGGCGGAGGTGCCAGAGGTGATGAAGCACCACCGCCACAGCATGGGAGAGGTTCAGGGACGGGTAGACGCTGGAGGCAGAGATGTGGAGAAGGCAGCCGGCCTGGAGAAGTTCGTCGTTGGAGAGGCCCCGGTCCTCCCTTCCAAACACCAAAGCCGCCCCCCCGTCCGCGTCCTGCCCGGGCTCGGATCGACCCGGTGGTGCCAGAAGCCAGGCCAGGGCATCTCCCGGGGATCGCAAAGGCAGGGGGGGACCCTCCAACCGACCCGTGGCGGCCACGACCCTCGTGCAATCGGCCAGAGCTGACGCCAGGTTGGGGTAGATCACAGCCTGATCCAGGTGGGCCGCGCCATGCACAGCCATCTGGCGGGCTTCCGCGCCATGGGGATCACAACGGGGAGCCACCAGGCGCAGCTGGCCGATGCCGAAGTTGGCGCAGAGGCGAGCCACGCTGCCCACGTTTCGCGCACCGGCTGGCTCCACGAGCACCAGGTGCGGGCTCAAGGAAGGCTGTGCAGGAAAGCCAACAGATCCGCCATGGTCTGGGGATCGGGTTGGAAGCGGGGCATGGGGGGAGTGCGGCCGCTCACCACCTGCTGAATGAGCTGACGATCATTTTTGCGCTGAATCACGCCGTGAAGATTGGGACCGACCAATCCCTGGGCGGCCAGACCATGGCAACCGGCACAATTCAGGCGAAAGAGGCGGCCACCGTTGCCCGCGTCACCCGTGAGCTGGAGGGTGGCCCGGGTGTAAGGGTCGGTGTGGAGGCCGGGCAACAACACCACGAGGCTGAAAACCAGAACGGCCACTCCGGCCATCAAGGCGAGCAGGGTGAGCAGACGCCGGCCCTTCGGTGGCTCCTGCCCCATTGGCGTCACGGGGTTGGCGGGTGAGGCCGCGAGGGGTGGAGTGCCTGTCACAGAACGAAAAAGGTCGCCAGGTGGGCTGTGGGCGTGAAAGAATGCCAGCACGCGCCTGGTGGTGATTCTCAATGATCGAACCCCTCCTCTGTGGGATCGTGCTCGGATTGATTCCCGTCACCCTTGTTGGGTTGTTTGTGGCGGCCTGGAATCAATACCGTCGGGGTAGCGCCTTGGGCTAGGGCCCAGGTGTCAGCCCCATGTCCTGGTTGTCAGACCTGGACATGCTTTTTATTTCCGTCCAAGGGATTTCAACGACGCTTTCTCAGCGAAGCTGTTGAGCCCTGGAGGATTGGATGCGCTTGCGGAGACGACGGCTGATGGCGATCGCTCCAGCGAGACCCAGGACCGGCAGTGGACCGGGTGTCTGAACGGGGGCCTGGGCGGCGACAAAGTTCTGCGGCCCCTGGGGAGGAATCAACTCCGGCGGAATGGAGAGGGGAACCAGCGCAACGAGTTCAGGGTTGGGCTGGGGCTCGAGGGGATTTTCGATCTTGGACTGGGGAGGCATGAGCACGTCCGGCAGCCGTGACGTGATGATCGAAGGCTTCAGGGCCGCAGGCTTGGGAGCGACAGGCTTGGGAGCGACAGACTTGGGAGCGACAGACTTCGGCGCCGGCAGCAGGGGGGTGGCAGGCTTCACAGCCTTGGTCGGCGAGGGAGGAGGCGACACAGGAGGGGCCAGCACTGTCATCACGCATGAGAGACAGATGGGATCGCTGGAGAGGAAGCCCACGTCAGGGTGGCGTCGATTCGCCCTGGAGCGGGTGGCTTCATCGCTGGGAGCCAGACCCACGCCCAACTGGTCGAACATGGCAAGAAGGGCAGCCCGTGTTTCGCGGGACTGAATCGAAGACGTCCCCTGGGCGAATCCATGGCCAGCCTCCATCACCCCGCCCACCGCAAGGCCCACCACGCCGAACAAACCCATCCATCTCACTGGGCCCCACAGGGGGTGACAAGGAGAGGCAGGCCTGTTAAAACTTTTGGGAAGCAATCGGGACACAGCCGGAAACCATCGGATCCAATCCCGTCTGCCTCAAGAAAGACGCAGGCAGCAATTGGCATGTTCGACCTTTCTTACTTTACACCGTTAATCAAAAAAGGCATCAACAGGGTGGGTCATGGTCGATCAAGCTTGCTGATTTCTGCAAGCTGGGATGCATGTGATGCGTTGCTGATCAACTGAATTCAGTTTCATCCGAGTGGTTGCAGCTCAGCAGCTTGACCCCCTCTGTTCCGCGGCAAGAAACACCAATTCACTCGACCCATAGGCCCTTCGTTGCTTCTCCTGCCAGCCGCTGGGGATCTCCAAAGCAGCATCTTGTGCACATTCCCAAATCAGCGTTCCACCCGGCGCCAACCATCCCCCCCTGGCCGCTGCCGTGGCCAGGGGCCCATGCAACCCTGCTGCCCAAGGAGGATCGGCGTAGATCAGATCAAAGGGCACCAGACCATTGGCTGCCACGCCACGCCGCAAAAACCGCAGCGCCTCCTGCCGAACGACCGTCACCACGGGCTCCGATGGGCCATCCTTCGCCAAAGCTGCGGCCACCGCAGAAAGATTGGCGCGCGCTACGGCTGCCACCCGGGGATCACGCTCCACCACCACTACGCAGGCGGCGCCACGCTGCAGGGCCTCGCAGGCCATGGCGGCACTGCCACCGCAGAGCTCGAGCCAGCGACACCCCCTGAGCTCGGGGGCCAGCATATTCATCACCGCTGAGCGCACGCGTCCAGTGGTGGGCCGGGCCACCTCACCCCTGGGGCTCTGAAGCCGTCGCCCCCCACTCAACCGCAACACCATTGTTCACCTCCCCGTCCTATCGGGTCGCAGCCAACCAGAGCAGCCAGCGGCGCAGAAGGGCTTCGCCGGCGCCACTGGATTTCTCCGGATGAAACTGACAGGCGCCGATCCCCTCCTGCCACACGGCCGCCGTGGCCAGTCCCTGTCCCCAGGCCACCTGGGCTGTGACGCAAGCTGGATCCTTGGGCACCGCAGCGAAGGAATGGACGAAATACATCCAACTTTCAGGGGTTTGGGCAGGCAGGAGGGGGGAGGGCTGGGAAGGCACCAGGGGAGCCCACCCCATGTGGGGGATGGGATGGCCCGGCCAACGGGGAAGAGCCTCCACCCGCCCGGCCAAACACCCCAACCCCTCAGCCTTGCCCTCCGAACTGCCCTCAAACAACAGCTGCAAGCCCAGACAGATGCCCAAGAGGGGACGGCCCGCCGCGCAGGAGCGCCGCAAGGGTTCCACCAAAGACGCTGCCGCAAGCCGCTCCATCGCCGGATCGAACGCTCCCACACCAGGGAGCACGAGGGCTGTGCAGCCTTCCATGGCCGACGCGCCCTGCACGGGCACCACCTCGGCCCCCAGGCGCTCGAAAGCCCGTTGCACGGAATGGAGATTGCCCATTCCGTAATCCACCAAACCTAACCGTGTCATCGGGCTCCTCACGCTGGCGAACAGAGCCGCTCGCCTGGATGATTCAAGGCTGGGGCGGTGGACAGATCGAGGCCATTGAGATGGTCGAGGAATTGATACAGACGCCCCACCCGCCGCTTGTCAAAGCGCAGCCGCAAGGAGGGTCTGAGGATGCCGTTGTCATCCACACTCTCACCGGCTGCGATGGCACCATCCTCCAGCAGATCCCCGAAATGCTGATTCAACCCTGGCAACGCCTCAGGAGGGATCGGCGCATTGAGAAGCAGCTCCACCCGATCCTGCTGAAGGCGAGCACTGTGATAGACGCGATAGAAAAGGCAGATGCGCGCCACCGCATCCGCAGCGCTGCAGGCCTCCACCACCAAAGAGCGATCTTCCGGCAGGATCAGTCCCCGACTGGCCAGCACAGCCGTGATATTGGCCTGCCACATCTGCCAGAAATCGTCGCCCTCCGGCGCCAGGACCACCAGGGGGATGGGCGAGGTGCGTCCGGTTTGAATCAGGGTGAGGGATTCAAAGAGTTCGTCCAATGTGCCAAAGCCCCCCGGTAGCACCACCAAGGCATCGCTTTCCCGAAGGAAAAACAATTTCCGGGTGAAGAAATAGCGGAAGTAGAGCAGACGCCCTGAACGGTCGCTCACATAGGGGTTGGGATGCTGTTCATAGGGCAGGTCCACATTCAGGCCGATGCTGTGGGGTGTGCCCGCGCCACTGTTGGCGGCTTCCATCACGCCACCGCCGGCACCGGTCATCACATCAAAACCCGCTTCCACGGCCCGACGGGCCAGCTCTTCCGCCAACCCGTAAGAAGGATCGTGGGGCTGGATGCGCGCCGAGCCGAACACACTGATCTTGCGGACACCCCGACTGGGGCGAAACACCTGCAGGGCCTCGCTGATATCCGCGAGGGATCCCGTGATCAAGCGCCACACCTCCTCCTCTTCTTTCTCCTCACGGGCCACCTCCAGCAAGGAGAGCACTGCTTGCTCAATGCGGCGACGCTGGGGATGGCCCTGCAATTCCTGGGCAAGGGCTTCGAGGGGGCCGCGGCCCCTCGAGGGGGATTCAATGGAGCAGACCGTGGTGGACAGGGGGGAACGCCGGGGTCAGAGGTACTTGGAAATTGTGCCGCTGAGCGTGGTTTTCGGCACCGCACCCACCACGGTTTCCACCTTCTGGCCGCCCTTGAAGAGCATCAGGGTGGGGATGCTGCGGATGCCGTACTGGCTGGCCACGTTGGGATTTTCGTCGGTGTTCAGCTTGAACACCTTGATCTTGCCCTCATATTCCTTGGCGATCTCATCAACGATGGGAGCCACCATTCGGCAAGGACCACACCAGGGGGCCCAGAAATCCACCAGCACAGGCTCCGCACTCTTGAGCACATCCTGCTCAAAGGAGGCATCGGTAACAGCCGGAGCGCTGGACATCTGGGAAGGGGCAGGAATTGTGGGGAATCTAGCAACGGTGCATCGGCGCTCCCACAACCCATAGACAAGCGTTGCAGGCCGTTGCACAGCCCATGCGACGCCGGGGGGAAAGACAAAAGGCCCGGACGCGCCGGGCCGAACGGTGTGAGGAGTGTGCGAGCCGGAGCCCCCACAACTACAGGGTAGCGGCTACTTGCCCATTCCCAGTTGTTGGGCTTTCTGGTAAACCTTGCCTTCGGTGAGCAGGGAGGGGGCCACCACCACCTCCACCTGTTGCATCTCCTTCAACGTTCGCGCCCCCAGGGTCCCCATGGAGGTGCGGATGCAACCCAGCAGGTTCTGGGTGCCATCGTCCAGGCTGGCGGGCCCCCTGAGGATTTTCTCCAGACTCCCGGTTGTACCCACCTGGATGCGGGTGCCCCTTGGCAGCACAGGACTGGGAGTGGCCATCCCCCAATGGAAGCCCCGACCAGGGGCCTCAGCCGCCCTGGCGATGGGGGATCCGATCATCACGGCATCGGCCCCGCAGGCCAGGCATTTGCAGATGTCACCACCGGTGACGATGCCCCCATCAGCAATCACCGGCACCAGACGCCCACTCTCCTGCAGATAGTGGTCCCGGGCCGCCGCGCAATCGGCCACGGCCGTGGCCTGGGGGATGCCGATTCCCAGCACGCCCCTGGAGGTGCAGGCCGCCCCCGGCCCGATTCCCACCATCACGCCGGCCGCCCCCGCGCGCATCAGCTGGAGTGCCACCTCATAGGTGACGCAGTTGCCGATCACCACGGGCACACCCAGATCCCGGCAGAGGGCTTCAAGGTCGAGGCTCTGGCGCCCTTCGGGACCCACATGCTCCGTGGACACCACCGTGGCCTGCACAAACAGAAGATCGGCTCCGGCTTCCGCCACCGCCTGGCCGAAGCGAAGGGCGGCCACAGGGGTGGCACTCACGGCCGCGATCCCGCCGCGCTCCTTGATCTCAGCAATGCGACGACGCACCAGCTCCTCCTGCACAGGCTGGCTGTAGAGCTCCTGCATCAGGGAGACAAAACCATCTTTCCCCACCGCCGCAATCCGATCCAGCACCGGGTTGGGGTCCTCATAGCGGCACTGGACGCCCTCCAGGTTGAGCACGCCAAGAGCCCCAAGACGGGAGAGCTCGACGGCCATGCCCACATCCACCACGCCATCCATGGCACTGGCGATGATCGGGATCTCCCGTTCGATCCCAGCCAGGCTCCAGCGGCTGTCGGTGACATCGGGATCCACCGTGCGGCCACCTGGCACGAGCGCGATTTCATCAATGCCGTAAGCGCGACGGACAGTGCGGAAACGGCCGAGCGAGAGGGTCAAGGGAACCAGTAGGGATTCGAGCCAAGCTATCAAGGGGCTGAACGCACCACGTCGCTCTCCCCTCACACCCCCTGAGCCCGAACACTCCGCTCAGGAGCCGCGGAAGGCATCCCAACGCCGCTTCCAGTCCTCAAGAATCACCGCCCTGTCACTGCTTCGGGTCAGGCGGGTCACGCTGAAGTTGAGCAGGGCGATCAAACCGACCAGCTGGAGCAACCGGGGCAGGAGCGGCACATCGTCGAGGGTATCGAGGAGAGCCACATAAAGCTTGAGCACCAGCAGGCCTCCCAGAAGGAGCCCCAGGCCCCGCAGGGGTCCACCCAGCCGATTCCACTGGCCCGCCAGGTCGGCCTCCTCAAACCAGGCCTTGACCTTGCGAATCAGCAGGTCGAATTCTCCCCCCTCAGCGCTGCCCCCATCTCCACCCGGGCCCGTAGGGAGGGGCGGCACCTCAAACGTGGCGGCCACGGTGGGTTCTCCCGCAGCCGGAGCCGAAGGAACCGGCGGAGCCGGAGGGGCAGGTTCCGCCTCCGCTCCTCCAGGGGACTCCACGGAAGGACGGGCAGTGGCGGCCTCCAAAGTGGGCGTCGGAGCCGGGGGATGGGGATCAGGAAGATCGTCTTCGTCCAGAGCCGCCGCCAACACGGCTTCCAGATCGCCAGAGCCTGCGCCGGTGCCAGCGGCTGTGGCGGGCTCGGCTGCGCCGATCTCGGGTTCAGAAGCTGGGGCCTGAGGGGTGGGATCTGGCCCGGGGGAGGCGGGGGTTTCAGCCATCGCAGGCAGCGGTGTTCTGGCGGGAGCTTACGCGGCTTCTCCCGATCCAGACCGAAAATCCACTCAGGCATTCAGAGGCCGGAGGCCCAGGCGCTCCCCGAGGGGGACCAGGGGCAGCCGCAGGGGAAAGAGGCCCTCCACCAATTGGCGGACCAGTTCCGCACCGATCTCCGAAGCCAGCCTGGGGCTGTGGGCCGGCAGAGCGGGCAGGCGTCGGCCCTCCACCTCAATCCAACCGCTCCGGAGTGCGCCATAACTCACGCCGCCAAAGGAGGGCTTCAAGCGGCGGGGGATGGCCACATCCAGCACCGGGGCTTCGAGCGCCCGGTTGCTGGTGGCGGCACCGGCCGCGGTGGGGCCATCGATGAGGGGCACGGGTGCCGCGAGGGCCACCATCAGCACATCGCCCTGACCGTCCATCGCTCCGGCCCTCACCCAGCGGCCCTGGAGGCCATGCAGGGGGGCACACACCGCCGCAACGGCCCCTGGGGTGCGGGCGTGTCCGCTGACAAGCCGCCTGGGCTGGGGCTGGTGCCCCCCCCCGGCCCCAACCACCCAGCCCAGGGCCCCTCCCACCAGCACCGGGGAGCCGGGCCCCAGCAGGGCCAGACCGGGCATGGCCAGGCCGATGCTGTCCGCCCCGGAACAGGTGTAGAGAGCCTGGGCGAAAGGACCGAGCACCGGACCGTAGGGCGTGTGGAGCAGCCCCTCGGCGCTGCTGACGGCAACCAGCCCGTTTTCGCTGATGGCCCTGGGCAGCAGCAGGTGCCCGCTGCTGATGTCCTCCAGGGCGAGGGAGGTGTGCAGCTCCCGGCGGGGAAAGAGAGGGGTGACTTCCCCAACCGCATTCAGCTCCACAGATCCTCCGGCAAGCCATTGGGCCAGCACGCGGCCGCCCCCCTTGGACAGGACCAGATCCGTGCCGGAGCCCGCGGCCAGAGCCGAGACCCCAGCCAGCTGAGGATCCCGCAAACGGATCGGCGGATCGGTAGGCCCCAGGGAGAGATGGAGGCTGACGTGGCTGGAGAACTCGGCCGTGGCCGCCACAACCACATCGGTCTGGTCGTAGGCCTCGGCCAGGCCCACCTCCTGCACCCGGCGGCGGAACTCGGCGGCCAGGCAGACCCGGAGCAGGCCCGCCGCCTGGCGCTGCTGGAGATCCGCCTCCGTGCGGCGGGGGAGTTCGGACAACATCATGGGCGGCGAAAGCCCCATGGAGGGAGGCAGGCCAAGGGGGGTTCAGATAAAGTGATAGTTGACCCAGGTGTCTGTGCATGGCGGATCCAACCGGACAGCTCCCAGGGCCTGGCGACGGGGGTCCGGGTGACAACGGTCCGGGCGATCAACCTCCGAGGGGCAGCGGCCCCGGCGATAACGGCCCCGGTGACGGCGACGGGAGGATCATCCAGACCGATCTTCGCAATGAGATGTCGCGCTCCTACATGGAGTACGCGATGAGTGTGATCGTGGGCCGGGCTTTGCCCGACGCCCGCGATGGTCTGAAACCGGTGCATCGCCGCATTCTCTATGCGATGTACGAACTGGGCCTCACCAGCGACAGGCCCTACCGGAAGTGCGCCCGTGTCGTGGGTGAAGTGCTCGGTAAATACCACCCCCACGGCGACACGGCGGTTTACGACGCCCTGGTGCGCATGGCCCAGAACTTCTCCATGCGCATGCCCCTGATCGATGGGCACGGAAACTTCGGCTCGGTGGACAACGATCCACCGGCCGCCATGCGTTACACCGAATCGCGGCTGCAGGCCCTCACCAGCGACAGCCTGCTGGAGGACATCGAAAGTGAAACCGTCGATTTTATCGACAATTTCGATGGCTCCCAGCAGGAGCCCACCGTGATGCCGGCCCGCATCCCCCAGCTCCTGCTGAATGGTTCCACGGGCATCGCCGTGGGCATGGCCACCAACATCCCCCCCCACAACCTCGGGGAGCTGATCGATGGCCTACAGGCCCTGATTGCCAACCCCGACCTGGACGACAGGGCTCTGATGGCCTACATCCACGGGCCTGATTTTCCCACCGGCGGGCAGGTGCTCGGCCGCAGTGGCATTCGGGAGATGTATCTCACCGGCCGGGGCTCGGTAACCATGCGCGGCGTGGCGAAGATCGAAACCATTGAGGCACCGGGCCGGCCCGATCGGGATGCGGTGATCATCAATGAGCTGCCCTACCAAACCAACAAAGCGGCCCTGATCGAGCGCATCGCTGAATTGGTGAACGACAAGAAGTTGGAGGGGATTGCCGATATCCGGGATGAAAGCGACCGGGATGGGATGCGGATCGTGATCGAGCTCAGGCGAGACGCCTACCCCCAGGTGGTGCTCAACAATCTCTTCAAGCTGACGCCCCTTCAGAGCAATTTCAACGCCTACATGCTCGCCTTGGTGGGCAATGAGCCGGTGCTGCTCACCCTGCGGAAGATGCTGCAGGTGTTTCTCGACTTCCGGGTTGAGACCATTGAACGCCGCACCCGCTACCTGCTGCGGAAGGCGGAGGAACGGGATCACATCCTGCTGGGTCTGCTGATCGCCCTCGACAACCTCGACGCGATCATTGCCTTGATCCGGGCGGCTGCCGACACGGCTTCGGCCCGCGAGGGCCTGGTGGCCGAATTCGGCCTGAGTGAGATCCAGGCCGATGCCATCCTGCAGATGCAGCTGCGGCGGCTCACGGCCCTGGAAGCCGACAAGATCCGCCTGGAGCACGAGGATCTACTCGCCAAGATCGCCGACTACACCGACATTCTGGGCCGCCGGGAAAGGGTGTTCGGTCTGATCAGCGAAGAGCTTCAGGCCATCCGCGCCAAATACGACTCCCCCCGCCGCACCGAGATCCTCGACCTGGAAGGCGGGCTGGAGGACATCGACCTGATCGCCAATGAACGGTCGGTGGTGCTCCTGACGGAGACGGGCTATCTGAAGCGGATGCCCGTGAGCGAATTCGAAGCCACCAGCCGGGGGACCCGTGGCAAAGCCGGCACCCGCTCCCAGGGGGAGGAGGGTGTGAAGCTGTTCATCAGCTGCAACGATCACGACGCCCTGCTGCTCTTCAGCGATCGGGGCGTGGTGTATTCGCTCCCAGCCTATCGGGTGCCCATCTCCAGCCGCACCGCAAAGGGCACCCCCATCGTGCAGCTGCTGCCGATTCCCCGGGAAGAGGCCATCACCTCCCTTCTCGCGGTGAGCAGCTTTGGGGAAGAGGAACAGCTCTTGATGCTCACCAGCAAGGGCTATGTCAAGCGCACCACCCTCTCGGCCTTCGCCAACATCCGTGTGAATGGTCTGATCGCCATCTCTCTGGAAGAGGGCGATGCCCTGCGCTGGGTTCGGCTAGCCCTCCCCGGCGACAGCGTGCTCATCGGCTCGCTCAAAGGCATGACCATCCACTTCCGCCTCAGCGATGAGGAGTTGCGGCCCCTGGGCCGGACGGCCCGGGGGGTGCGTTCGATGAACCTGCGGGGTGGGGATCAGCTCGTGAGCATGGATGTGCTCCCTGCAGAGCTGGCCGACCGGGTTGCGGAAGGCGGAGGCGATGAGGAGACCGACGCGGAGGAGGTGGTGAGCAGTGACGGCCCCTGGGTGCTCGTGGCCAGCGCCAGTGGCCTGGGCAAGCGGGTGCCCGTGCAGCAATTCCGTCTGCAGAAAAGGGCAGGCATGGGGCTGCGAGCCATCCGCTTCCGCAAGGAGGGCGATGTGCTGGTGGGGTTGAAGGTGTTGGGAGCCGGGGAGGAGCTGCTGCTGGTGAGCGAACGAGGGGTGATCGTGCGCATGCGGGCCGACGCGGTGCCTCAGCAGTCGCGGGCGGCCACCGGCGTTCGCCTGCAGCGCCTGGATGCGGGAGACCGCCTCACGGAGGTGGTGCTGGTGCCACCGGCGGCGGCCGAGGCCGCGACGGACGACGATGGGGAGGAGGGACCCGCCTTGGCAGGTCCCTCGGACGACGATCCGGATGGCAGGGCGTCGCTGGATGGCGAGGTCTGAGAAGCTTTCGGCAGAACGCCCCATGCCCGAAGAAGGAGAGGATGGAATGAAGACATTGGGCTGAACGCGTGCAGGGAGCTCAGATCGGGCGGGGATGGAGCAGCGATGTCCTCGTGGTCGGGGCTGGACCAGCTGCGTTGTCCATCGCAGCCGAACTGGGGGGGGTGGGAATCGACGTGGCTGGCCTGGCCCCCCTGGATCCAGCGACCCCCTGGACCAACACCTACGGCATCTGGACCGAGGAGGTGGATGCCCTTGAACTGGGCCACCTCCTCTCCCACCGCTGGAGCCAGACCGTGAGCTACTTCGGCCCGGGGGGGAAAGACAACGATGGCCTTGTCCGCCATGGCTGCGCCTACGGACTCTTTGACAAGGCTGCACTTCAGCAGCACTGGCTGACCCGTTGCGTTCAGGGGGGGGTCCGCTGGCATCGGGGACAGGCCACGGCCATTCACCATGACGCCCAAACCTCCACCGTGACCACCTCAGCAGGAGAGCTGTTGCAGGCACGACTGGTGGTGGATGCCACCGGCCATGATCCGGTCTTCGTGGTGCGGGGCAACGATGGCCCTGTGGCGGGCCAGGCGGCCTACGGGATCGTGGGGCGCTTCAGTGCCGATCCGATCGCCCCGGGGCAGTTTGTGTTCATGGATTACCGATCCGACCACCTCTCGGACGCCGAAAGACTGGAGCCCCCCACCTTTCTCTATGCCATGGATCTGGGAGAAGGGGTTTTCTTCGTGGAGGAAACGTCCCTGGCTCTTGCCCCTCCCGTGCCGTTCTCCGCGCTTCGGGATCGCCTGAAGAAGCGACTGGCCCATCGCGGCGTGGCCGTGCATGAGGTGATGCATGAGGAGTTCTGCCTCTTTCCCATGAATCCACCCTTGCCCGATCGCCAGCAACGGGTGGTGGGATTCGGTGGGGCAGGAGGTCTGGTCCATCCAGCCTCGGGCTACATGGTGGGCAATCTTCTGCGAAGGGCGCCGGATCTGGCCAAGGCCATCGCCGGCGGCCTGGAGGCTGATCAGGGGGGACAGCAGCTCGCTGAGGCGGCCTGGGCCGGAGTGTGGTCGCCGGAGCTCCGCTGGAAACACGCCTTTTTCCGCTTCGGTCTGGAGAAACTCATGCGTTTCGATGAGGGGCGCCTGCGGCACCATTTCTCCACCTTTTTTCAGCTGCCCCAGCACCAGTGGTCGGGCTTCCTCACCAACACCCTTTCCCCCCGCGAGCTGCTGCAAGCCATGGTGGCCCTGTACGGCAAAGCCCCCTGGGATGTGCGCTGGGGATTGATGGCCCTGCAGGGACGGGAAGGGGAGCTGTTGAAGCGGATGCTCAACAGCAGATAAGCGCTAGACCGGCTGGACTCAAAAAAACGGCACACTGTCTTCAGCCGGCAGTGAACGGCTGAGCAAAGCGAAGAAGCAACGTGCCGAGCCAAACGACCGATAAACGAAAAATGTGCAAATATGCGAAACCGTCGCGGCGAAGAGACTTTGAAGCAGATAAGATATTCCTATGTAAATCTAATTAGTGTATTGGCAATATCCATATCCCTGCAAAACATAGCCAGGGCCAATCCCGCTGGCAAGCCCCCCTCGGGTGCAGGATCCGAGCTCGGCGTTATGGGCCTTTCTCTCAAGGATGTCGTGCCCTCGCGCTGGGGCCTGCAAGCGGAAAGCCAGGGTGCTGGCACTCCCAACTCCATGGGCTTGAGCGGATTCGTCCCCCTCTGGGTGGGCACCCAGAGTCTCGTTTATCTCGATTCCCTTACCAACGTCGATCTGCCCGATATCGGCAACACGTCCAGCCTGACCCATACCCCCGTTGTTGGCTCTACCGTCGCCACCTCAACACGCCTGGGGTATCGGTGGCTGAATGGCGACCGCTCCTGGGCGTTTGGTGTGATGGGCGGATATGACACCAGACCTCTCGCCACAGGCCAGCCAGACGCGGCCATCAGCATCAGCAATACGCAGACATTGTTTTTTCAACAGCTCGCGGCAGGCCTGGAGGCTTATGGCGCCACATGGGATCTGAAGGCGTACGCCCTTTTGCCGATCGGCAACACAACAGGGGCGATCAACAATGCCTACGACGCTGGGGCCCTGACCACCTACGGATTGGATGTGGGCTATGCAATCACATCGAATCTCCACAGTTCGGTGGGCTATTACTACCAGGACAGCGACTTGCAGGGAACAAACGGATCAGGAGTTTTGCTTAATGTCGACTATGACATTGGTGATTCTTTGACCATCGGAGTCACGCTGTCCTACGACGACATCTTTGAAACCCGCCTGTCAGCCAACGTCAAATATCGTCTTGGCAGCTGGGGCACCAGCAAGAAAACAAATCTCACCACAAGACCCCTTGAGGCGCTCGCAAAGAGCCCTGAGCACAGGCTGATCCGAGTGCACGATCATTGTGCATTGAGCTGGTGTTCAAAGGAAAAGGACAATTCAAAGGAAAAGGCAAAGGACATGCCCGAATCAAGCGAAGAGACCAAATCTCAGAGTTCTGCCGAGGCTGTTGAATCCACCGCTGAGGACGCAAGCAAACCGTCTGAATCTTCATCGGAAGCTGGTGCAGCTGTTGCAACTAGCAGTACGAAAGTCACACCGAAAGCGGGCGGAGCGGCTGAATCCGTCGACAAAACCGTCGGTCCGGACCCATCACCTGAACCGATTGGCTCGCCTGTCCACAACAGATTGAAAATGGCCACAAGCGCCGGCAGAGCCAATCTCCCCAGCTCGCCGACTGCTGACTTGAAGCCCTCCAGTGCGCCAAGCGCCTCGACCATCCCCAATGAACCGGAAGGATCCACACGTCTGAGTGAAACCAGGCAGTTCCTGCGCACCCGCGATGCGGAAGCGTTCAACAGTCCGAACGAGGACAGCGGAATGCGTTCCCTCGGTGCTGCCGACACGGTGAACAGCCCCGCGGATGAGAGAGTCCCGACGCGTTCCAATGAGCCACAGGGTTCTCCACAAATCGCTGACGACCGCAGCGCCAGCCCCTCCAGTACTTCAACGCCCAGCAGCGATTCCTCCGACTCCAGAAGACCCTCCAGCGATTCCAGCTCCAGCCGCTCCAGCAGCGATTCCTCCGATTCCAGAAGACCCTCCAGCGATTCCGGTGGGTCGCGGCGCTCCAGATAAAGGACTTAGTAGGTTGTGGGAGCGTGGCTTCGACACCCATGGGCAAGTGGCGGCTGTCTCTCACCGTGCTGCCGTTCACCCTGCTGTTTGCCCTGGCCAAGGTGGCCGTGCACAGGCTGGGCTGGGAACCCTGGGCCTTCGATTCCCTCACGGGTGCCCTGTTTGGGGCCGCCACCTTCGTGATCGCCTTTGTGCTGAGCGGCACCCTGAGCGAATACAACGCAAGCGAAGACATGGTGCTCCAGATCGTCAATGGCGTGGAGGCGATGGCGGATCTCAATACGCTCAGTGCCTCCAGCCAACCCGCTTACGACGGCACCCCCCTGCAACGGCAACTGGCCGAAACCCTGGGGCTCATCGAGGGCTGGCTGCGTAATACCGCCACCAGGGAACAGCTGGAAGAGCATCTCGATGCGCTCAACCTCCGGTTTGCGGATCTGAAGCGCCATGGAGAAAGTTCGGCAGCCAATGACTGCCAAGGGGAACTGGCCCGGCTCCGCCTGCTGATCCAACGGATCCATGTGAACCGCAGCACCACCTTTCTTGGGCCCGCCTACGCCATGTTGGAGATCTTCCTTGTGGCAGCGGTGGTGGCCCTTCTGCTGATCCAGGCCGAGCTGTTCAGCGAGGTGCTTGTGGTGTCGTGCTTCCTCTTCACCTCCTTCACCTACCTCCTGCTGCTGATCCGGGATCTGGACAACCCTTTCCAATACGACGGCACTTCTTGCGTGGATGCAGACCTGGAACCCCTGATCTCCACCCGCACCCGATTGCTGGGGGCGGGGGTGCGAGCCAGCTAGGGCCACAAGGCTCCTTGGGAGCGCCAGCATGGAGAAGCCTGTCCTTTCCCCATGGACTCCATCCCCCCAACCGCAACGGACCCCGAGAGAGGACCTGCCGCCGAGGCCCGCGACATGTTGCTGGGCCTGTTGCGGACAGCAGGGGGAGCCAGGGAGCAGATCCCTGATCTGGTTCAGCAGCTGGAGCAGGCCCAACCGGCGGACCTTCGCACCGACACTCCCCTGCTGGAGGGGGTGTGGGAGCTGCGTTGGAGCAGCAGCTCCCTCCCCTATCTGGCCACGGCACCCTGGCTCACCAACCTGCAGGTGCTCTCCCCCTCGCGGGGGCAGGGAATGAACCTGCTGCGGCTGGCGGGCCCCCTCGGAGAATTGGCCGGCATCGCCGTGCGGGCCGCGATCGCCGTGGTGCCTCCAGAGGCTGCCGATCTCCCGAGCCAGAGGGTGCGTGTGCAGTTTGAACGGGGCGGATGGCTGGGTCCCACCCTGGGGGGACAACGTCTGCAACTGCTCCGGGAGGTGCGCCAGAGCTTCCCGGCCTGGCTGGACATCACGGTGGTGGATGGAGACCTGCGGATTTGCCGGGGCAATGCCGGCACGGTGTTTGCCCTGCTGCGACGATCAGACCTGAGCGTGGAGGAGATGCTGGGCTAGGCAGACCCCTGCTCCATGCAGGCGTCGAACACCACAGACCAGTCTTTTTTCATGTCCACCACCAGCCAGCCGCGCTCCGGGGCCTCCCGAAGGGCATGCACCAACTGGCCCGTGCTCCTGGAAACGGCGTCGTAGGCATATTCCCGCTCCTCATCGGTGTGGTGGACGATCAGGCCGAAGCTGGGGAGAGGGTTGGCGATAGTGGTGTACTGCAGCATCGCGTGGTCGCCGTCGCTGTTGCCGCAACAGAACACTGGCCGACGACCGATGAATTGATGAATGCCCACAGGCTTGCCGCCATGGTCGTTCACGAAAAGGTAGTCGAGGGTTTTGGTGAGCACCGGCACCCCATCTTGCAACGCATAGGTGGTGCGAGCGGTGGAGCCCACCACCTGCTCGGGCGGGATGCCATACACCCG
>JAYKJF010000101.1:0-3031 GCA_035285785.1 Cyanobacteriota bacterium | reverse complement strand
CCGATGGCACCAAGACCGACGGCGAGACCGGCAGCCACAACGGAGGCGGCGGCAGTGAGGGAATCCATGGGGTAACGGGGGATGGGAGTCGCTGGAGGCCTGATGGCCATGGCCTGAAAGGCCGGGGGTGGAACCGGAAGGAACCTGGCGCTGGGACATCTCCTGGGTTGATCCGATGGAGATGGGCCCGGGCATGCCGGACCTGCGCGCTGAGAGTTTGCCAGACCGCCGGAAGGCGGCCGTGGTGATCAAGGGGCTAGTGGTGCTCCTCGTGCACGGCCTCACCGATGTAATAGGCGGCAAGGGTGGCGAAGATCAGGGCCTGGATGGCACTGGTGAACAGTCCGAGAAACATCGCCGGAAGGGGCACGACCAGGGGGACGAGGAAGGCCAGAACGGCCACCACGAGTTCATCGGCCAGGATGTTTCCAAACAGACGGAAGGACAGGGACAGGGGTTTGGTGAAATCCTCCACGATCTTGAAAGGGAGCATGATCGGGGTGGGTTCCACGTAGTACTCGAAGTAGCGGAAACCCTTGCGGCTCAAGCCTGCATAGAAGTAGGCGAGAGAAACAAGCAGGGCCAAGGCGATGGTGGTGTTGATATCAGCCGTCGGAGCACCCAACTCACCACTGGGCAGATGGATCAGTTTCCAGGGGATGAGGGCTCCGCCCCAATTGCTCACAAAGATGAACAGGAAGAGCGTGCCGATGAAGGGCAACCAGTCGCGATAGGCCTTTTCACCAATCTGTTCGCGGGAAAGATCGCGGATGTAATCCCAGAGGAATTCCAGGAGGTTCTGCACACCGGCAGGCTCCCTTTGCATGCGACGGGTTCCAACCACAATCAGGGCCAGAAGGGCACCGATCACAACCCAGGAGCTGAGGAACACCTGGCCATGGATCTTGAGATTGCCCAAAATCCAGTAGAAGTGCTGACCCACCTCAAGGGCGGCAAGGGGCAGCAGGGGCATCGCGAAGGGCATTGGAACCATCGGATTGGACAAGACCGGAGGAAGATCCGGATCGGAAGAGACCGGGTCGACGAATCATCGACGCGGGTGGGATCAGGCGTCGAGTAAGGCCTGAACGAGAAGGGCTGGTTTGTAGAGCAGGAATCCCAGCAGGGCTGGCAACAGATGGAGCTGGGGCAACTTGGCAGCTGCAAGCACCAGCACGATCGGAACCAGGAGCTGAACCTTGCTCACGGATTTACTGCTCACACCCAGGCGGGAAACGCTTCGGGAGAGCAGAACCAGATAAAGGAGGCCGCTGAGGGCACCCACCAGGGCACTGAGGGCGGCCCATAGACCAAAGACAAATCCCACGGTGGGGACCGCCAGAGCTGCAGCCACCGTGGTGGCCACCAACAGGCGTCGTCGAAGGCGGTGATAGTGATCCATCCCATCCACGCCAACCGGAGAGACCGGCGAGGGGGGGATGGAGGGGTCGTCTGGCAGGGGAGTGTCCAGCTGCTCTTCCGCCACCGAGGGTGTATCGGCGTCGGACGGAGTGGCAAGGGCAACCGCCAACCTGAAGAAGACCTTATGGAGCGGTCGGAATTTATCACGCGGGCCAGCGCCTGCGGATCAGGGGGCAACCGGAAGCAGCACCCGTTGCTGGATCAGGCGTCGGGCCCGCACAAGCCGCTCCCCCTCCTCCATGGCCACGGGCAGGGCCGCCAGAGGGGTCCCGGCTGGGGCGACCTGCCAGGCCTCCATCAGGGCCAGATCGGCGGGCTCAATCTCCAAGGGGCGGAGGTCGGCATCCAGCAGGTCCGTTCCAGGCCACCCCCAGAGACAGCGGTTCGTCTCACCCGCGGCGGCCAGCAGGGCGCGGTCGTCGGTCCAGTCGTGACGGGTGATGGGCTCCCGACTGACAAAGAACTCAAAGTGGCTGATGGATGGATCCAGGGCCTCCACGAGCGCCCATTGCTGGCGGGACTCCAGGGCACGCGCCCGATCGAGCAGCTCCCCTGACAGCAAGCGGGCTGGATCCCAGACCTCCGGGTTGGAAAAGCCCGCGAAGTGGAGATCGGCCTGGGCCAGAAAGCCCAGAAGCCGCTCGAGGTTGTAGCTGGTCTCCTGGGGATGGAGGTACATGTCGGCGAAATTGGCATCAGCCGCCGTATCCAGCGCCCAGCGCTCCTCATGGTGGCGGCGCAACCTGTTCTCCGGTGGCAGATCGGCCAGCAGACGACGGCCGAGCCGGAGCCCCTCCGCCCCGGTGCCCACACCCAGCAGTCCAAGGGCCCGCTGGGTGTGATGGATCTCCCAGCGCCCCGAATCGGCATACAAAAAGAGGTGGAGCAGGCCTCCGGGGGCCAGTCGCTCCGCGAGGGCCCGAAGTCCAGCCTCCGGCCGGGCCAGATGGTGGAGCACCCCCACCGAGTTGATGGCATCAAACGGGCCCTCATCGCCAAGGTCGAGCAGGCTGCGTTGTTCGATGCGCAACGTCGTCACCTTTTCTGCGCCGCCTGAGCGTCGCAGGCGCTCCCGGGCCACATCCAGGGCCCCTGGACTGATGTCCACAGCCAGCACCGAGGCACCTGGATTGAGGTGGCAGAGATAGTCGGTGCTCACCCCTGTGCCGCATCCCGCATCCAGCACCCGCCAGGGTCGGGGGCCGCCCCCCGGGGAGCGGGGGGGCAGCGCCCCCCGCACCGCAGCCACCACGCTGTCGATGCACCAACGCCAGTTGTAGCCAGGGGGCGGCCCATCCTGAAGGGGATCGCCGGGATAGGGGAAGCGGTCGTAGAAAGCACTCACCACCGGTGTGGCGGCATCCGTCGCGGCATCCTGCATGGGGGTCCCCTGGGCTCCTCCAGATTCCTTCAGGCGGATCAGAACCTGCCGGCGGCTGCAAACATTTGTTCATGAGCTCCCTGAGGGCCCACGGGACAGCCGTAACGTGCCGAGGCCCGGCACGCTCCCGTTCATGACTGTGACCGCCAGCAGCGGCAGCACGAGGGTCAGCCCCCAGCTCTACGACACCCTGCCGCTCTCCAGCGTCCGTCAAGCGGAGCAGCAGGA
>JAYKJF010000100.1:0-2732 GCA_035285785.1 Cyanobacteriota bacterium | reverse complement strand
GGACACAGCGGCATGGGGTGGTTTGGAGCCTGCCCCTGCAGGCCGGCTCCGGGAGGCCACACTCCCATCCTTGCTGTAGTTGCGTCAGTGTTCATGGTGAACGTTTGACTCGTGGCACAAGCAGCCGGCGGCTGTTGGGCAGCCCCGCCGCCGGACCGGCTGGGATCGCGGTGGGGTTCTCAGGGGCGCGATCGGGGATGTGCTCCACGCTCCAGCTCAGGCCGGTGCCGGAAAGGCCCACGGTGGTGCGGGGCCCCCACTGCGATTCACCGGACTGTTGAACGAGGCCCCGCGGCCCACGACGGAGATCGAGCTCAGTCCGCCGCTGGAGACGTTGAACCTCAGCGGGCCCAGGCGGGCGGAGCGGCGGAGACGGAAGCCCATGGCAATCAGCGGGTTGGCTCGCAGGAATGGCCCAAGCAGGGTTCAGGTTGCCGCCTGGATGCAACAGTCCGCAAATCCATGCGCCCAGTGCATAGAACGACCGGTGCCGCAGCCTCTTCGAGGAGTAGAGGGGCGCCTGAGAAGCATTGCACTGACTGGTTTTTTCCAGGTACGGGAACAGGCACTTCAGCGGGCCACCGCCAGCTGAAAAGGGGCGTACTTTGTAGTTGAGGGGAGGCCCGGGAGCCAACCCGACCCTCACCCTCCAACAGAGTCCGGCCAGGGAGCACCCGAGCCGGTGCGCACAGCGGAGGTGCGCCAACGATGCGACACACACAAGCTGAACTCGCTGACGCGGCGCGAGCGTCATCCCGTAGCCGCAGAGAGTGATACGCCAGTTCTATTTCCCGCGTTATTACATCTTGGGTTGGATAACCTGGGCCGGGATCACAGGCGAGAAGGTCAAGCCCCGAGCATCTCTTCTCCCAGACGTGATCTCCTTTGCTTCCCTGCCAGGCCCCAGACAGGGCATGCGTGAACCACAGACACCCGAGCCGATCGAACTCCAGATGCCAAGGCTCAGGTCCGCAACCGGTGCTAAGGCGCCCCCCACGGGGCGCCTTCCTGTTGGCGACACAATCACCGCGCCACACGTGCGCTGCTCTGACCTCCTCCCGATCCCCTCTGCAGATGGGCCCTTTGGATGAGGCCGACTGGCCGGCGGTTTGGGCGCTGCTGGAGCCGATGCTACGAGCTGGTGAAACCTTCCCGCACGACTCAGCCATCAGCGAGGCCAAGGCGACCTGGGTGGAACAGAATCAGGCGGTGATGGTGGCTAGGAATGCCACCGGGGCTGTGGTGGGCACGTAGGACCTGAGGTCCAGCTCCCTAGCCCGACTTCAGATCTGGTTATGTGCAAGAAGTTACTAGCGACCTGGCAAGTTGAGCGGAGGTGGGGGAGGCGGCAGATAAGGAGTGAGATCCTGTCCCGTGGCTGTGTTTTGGTGTTGGGGATCCAACCCCTGCTCCTCCGCTAGAGGCGAGGAGTTGTTGCGCCAGGAGGTGCTGCCGCTGGTGCTTTCCCCAGTCGGCTCGGAGGTGCCACCCCAGGAGGCGAGACGGGAGACGAATTTGCGTGACTCGTTCAGTCCCTCGCTGGTGACTGTGACGAACGCCTTGGCCCGTTGGCCGCTGGTCAGGTTGTTGTCCCAGGGGAAGGGGTCTTCCGGGTCATGGGGGAGGATCACCTTGCGGAAGATCAGGTTGGGGAGCTTGCGCAGTCCATTGAGGACTCGCTGAGAACGGCTCAGTGATGCCGCATCCGAACCTTCGCCGTTGGGTTGGCCCCCGTGCTCCCCTTCGCCATCCTGGGTGCGGATGCTGAGTTGATCGTCATGGCCATTCGTCGCCTCGGAGATTCGCAGGCGATTGATCGTGTTGGCGTCGCCGCTCACATTCGCGTCCGCAGCTGCCTCTGTGCTGGCCGCGTCCGAGAAGGCGGCCTCCACCAGGCTGGCGGCACCCTCCGCCACCACGCCAATCACAAAGGTCACAATGGCGAGGGCGACCGCATCGGTAACACCGCCGACATCGTTGCCAAGACCATATCCCCACTGGTAAGCACTGCGATGTGCTGAATGACTCGATTTCACCGGGCTCTTGCCACTGAAGATGTTGGAGGGGCTCATGGTGACGAACTCCTGCAGCACCATCGTTCCCAGGACGCCTGCCTCGACTTGGACCGCGCTTTCCACGGCCGTATCAAAGCCCATCTCCAAGGCACCCACCCAGTGATGATGCGCGAGGTCCAGGCAAAAGCTCTTTGCATAGTTGTAAGGCGTCATGTAGAAGGCCTTCACACCATGAAAGAATCCCGCACGGAAACCATCCCAGAAGCCGCCATCGCTGTGGTGATGGGCCTCCAGAGGCTTGGGTCCGTAACGTTTGCTCTTGGCGCTGCTGTAGTGCCCGCTGGGATCCCAGAAGTTCACCGGGTCGTTGCCGGCATAGGCATAGCCATTCAGACCCCCTTTGCCGAAGGGTGAGAGGCCATCCCATTGCAGAAAGCGACCCAGCACGGGATCGAAGGCTCGGTAGTCGCCCAACAGCATCAGTCCTGTGCCCACATCTGCACCTAGAGCCGTTCCCATCACCGATTCGGGGTAGGCGTCGGAGTTGTCCATGCCGGCGGGGTACCCGCTGTTGGGATCCTGCAAATTCGTGGCAACGCCATAGGGGAGGTGGCTGCTGGCATCGAGAAGGAGAAAGCCAGCGCTGTGCCCTCCATAGCTCAGGGTGTTCACCGCCTGACGACTGAGATCCTCGATCGTCCAGAAGGCTGGTTGCTC
>JAYKJF010000099.1:0-12846 GCA_035285785.1 Cyanobacteriota bacterium | reverse complement strand
CGCAAGCTTCCCCACTGGGCCGGGAACGCTGTGCAGATGGCCCGGTTGTTCCTGATGGCTCCGATTCCCAGCCACCAGTATCAGCCGGCGGTGCGCTGACTTCCGTTCGGTTCTGCCTTCGCCCTCTTGCCGGTTGCCTTTTGGTTGCTTCCACCTCTCTCACCCCCACCCCCCAGCACTCAGCCACGTCTGCGGCCCTGGGTGATTTCCAGGATCCGGCCTGGCGTTCCCGCCTGGAGCCCCTGCTTGCCGCCGGTCGCGCCGCCGGCGCCGACCTGGTGGAGGTGTTTCTCGAACGGAGCGACCACCTGGGAGTGCTGGCCGAGCAGGAGGTGATCACCAACGTGTCCCCCTCCTTCGGGATGGGAGCAGGGGTGCGGGTGTTCTCCGGCCGCCACGATGGCTTCGTGTCCACCAACGACCTCAGCAGTGCCGGGCTGATGGCCGCTCTCGACCAGGCCCTGGGCATGTTGGGGCTGCTCCGGAACGTCCATGCCGTGGATGGATTCGAGGGCCTTCCCGCCCTGCACGACCACGCCGGGGACAAGGGCACCTGGCTCGGGGCTTCCCCCTCCCTCGGCGATGTGGCCACCCGTCTGCTGGAGGGCACCGGCGCCCTCACCCGCCATGGTGCCCACCTCCAGGCCCGGCGTGGCAGCTACGCCAGGGACTGGCAGGAGGTGTTGGTGTGCGCCAGTGATGGCACCTTCGCCCGCGACATCCGCCTCCACCAATCCCTGGGCCTCAACGTGCTCGCCGCCGATGGGGAGCATCGGGCCAGTGTGGGGCGCCGTTACGGCACCCAGGGGCGCCCCGAGGATCTGCAGCAATGGGATCCGGATCTGTCGGCCCAGGATCTTTGCCAGAGCGCGGCCCGCATGCTCTACGCCGATTATGTGGAAGCGGGCCAGTATCCGGTGGTGCTGGCCAATCGCTTCGGTGGGGTGATCTTTCACGAGGCCTGCGGTCACCTCCTGGAAACCACCCAGGTGGAGCGGGGCACCACCCCCTTCGCCGATCGGATCGGCGAGAGCATTGCCCATGAGGCGGTGACGGCGATCGATGAGGGCCTCAGCGATGGGGCTTTCGGCAGCCTCTCCATGGACGATGAGGGGATGGAGCCCCAGCGCACCGTGCTGATCGAAAACGGCATCCTGCGCCGGTTCCTCAGCGATCGGGCCGGGGAGACGCGCACCTCCCACCCCCGCACCGGCAGTGGTCGACGCCAGAGCTACGCCTTCGCGGCCGCCAGCCGCATGCGCAACACCTTCATCGCCGCCGGACCCCACAGCCCAGAAGCGTTGATCGCCTCGGTGGATCGGGGGCTCTACTGCAAGGCCATGGGCGGAGGCAGCGTGGGGCCGACGGGCCAGTTCAACTTCGCCGTGGAGGAGGCCTATCTCATTGAGGATGGCCAGCTCGGCCGGCCCGTGAAGGGGGCCACCCTGATCGGTGAGGCCAAGGAGGTGCTTCCCCGGATCTCCATGTGCGCCAACGACCTGGAACTGGCGGCCGGGTTCTGCGGCTCGGTCAGCGGCAGCATTTTTGTCACCGTGGGCCAGCCCCACATCCGTGTCGACACCATCACGGTGGGGGGACGATGAGCCAATCCATGGCAGCGCCGGTGTTGGTTGGAGACCAGCTGCAGGACCAGCTGGAGCGCTTGTCGGCCCAGGCCGGCATTGCCCAGTGGGACCTGGGCGCCTCCTGCAGCACGGACACCTCCGTGCAGGTGGATCGGGGGGAGCCCAAGCAGATGAAGGGTGCGGAACGTCGGGCCGTCACCGTCCGTGTCTGGAACGACCAGGGTCTGGTGGGCATCACAAGCACCTCCGATCTCACGGAAGCCGGGCTGGCCAGGGCCCTTGAGGGGGCCAAAGAGTCCAGCGCCTTCGGCAATCCCGAGGAGATTCCCGCCTTCTCCCCTCTGGCCAAGGCGCCCTTGCCCGCGATGGAGCAGCCGCTCATGGAGAGCCGCTCCATCCTCGAGCTGCTGGCCCGCCTCAAGGAGGCGGAGCGGGATCTGCTGGCCAGCCATGGGGCCATCACCACCGTTCCCTACAACGGCCTGGCCCAGCGCAGCAGCGAACGCCTCTATCTCAACAGCGAGGGGGCGCTCCGCCACCAGCAGCTGTCCACGGCATCGCTCTATCTCTATGCCCGGGCCGAGGAGACCGGCCGCAAGCCCCGCAGCAGCGGTGCCGTGCGCCTGGCCTATGGGGTGGATGGGCTGGATGTGGAGGGGTGCATCGCCGAGGCGGCCCAGCGCACCATTTCCCACCTGGATTACGCCCCCGTGGCCACGGGGCGCTACACCTGCGTGTTCTCCCCCGAGGCCTTTCTCGATCTCATCGGCGCTTTCAGCAGCCTGTTCAATGCCCGTGCCGTGCTGGATGGGGTGAGCCTCAGCCAACGGGACAGCCTGGGGGAGGTGTTGGCTGTCCCCTTCCTCTCCCTCACGGACAACGGCCTGCACCCGGGAAACATCGGCGCCGCCCTCTTTGATGGAGAGGGCACGCCCACCGCTCCTCTCACCCTGATCGAGGGGGGGGTGTTGCGCCACTTCCTTCACTCCGAGGCCACGGCACGGGCCTTTGGCGTGGCGCCCACGGGCCATGCCGGGATGGGGGCCAAGGTGTCTGTCGCCCCCGACTGGTTTGAGGTGGGGGCCACCCCTGGCGTGCCGGGGGGCGAGGAGGGCCTGGATCGGTTGGCCCCCGAGAGCCGCCGGGCGGGGGATGGGGGGCTGGTGGTGATCGATTCCCTCTCCGCTCTCCATGCCGGGGTGAAAGCCAGCCAGGGCTCCTTCTCCCTCCCCTTCGATGGCTGGTTGATCCGCGATGGGGCATCCGTCTCGATTGAATCGGCCACCGTGGCCGGTGACATCCGCACCGTGCTCAAAAGCCTGGTGGGCTTCGAAGGGCCTGGCAAGGTCACCCCTTCCGGCGTCTGTCCCTGGGTGTGGGTGGAGGGACTCACGGTGACGGGCGATGCCTGAGCCCCTCTGGCGTCCATCCCCCTGATGCGCATCCTGTTCTGGGGCACTCCGGCCTACGCGGTGCCAACCCTGGAGGCTCTCCATGGCGCAGGCCACACCCTTGTGGGTGTGGTGAGCCAGCCGGATCGTCGCCGGGGCCGGGGAGGTGCCCTGAGCCCCTCGCCTGTGAAGCAGCGGGCCCTGGAGCTGGACCTACCGGTGTTCACCCCGGAGCGGGTGCGCCGGGATGGGGCCTGCCAGGAGCAACTCGCCGGCCTCGGGGCAGACCTGTCCGTGGTGGTGGCCTACGGCCAGATCCTCCCGAAAACCGTGCTGGATCAGCCGCCGCTCGGGTGCTGGAACGGCCATGGCTCCCTGTTGCCCCGTTGGCGGGGGGCCGCACCCATTCAATGGGCCCTGCTGGAGGGGGATCCCTGCACCGGGGTGGGGATCATGGCCATGGAGGAGGGGTTGGATACGGGCCCCGTGCTCCTGGAGGAATCGCTGCCCATCGGCCTGCTGGAGAATGGACACCACCTGGGTGCCCGCCTGGCAGCCCTCACCGCCCAGCTCTTCCTCCAGGCCCTGCCCCGGATCGCAGCGGCGGGCGGTGGGAGCCAGGCTGAGCGCTGGGCGCGCCTTGGCCTCCAGCCCCAGAGCGAGGCCGGCGTCAGCTATGCCCGCCTGCTGCAGCGGGAGGATGCCCGTCTGGATTGGCAGGAATCGGCCCTTCAGCTCCATCGCAGGGTGATGGCCCTCTATCCGGGGGCCCAAACCGTCTGGCGGGGCCTGCGCCTGAAGGTGTTGGCCACGGAGCCCCTGCTGGAGCGTTTCCGTGGAGATCTCACCCCCGAGGCCGCAGATCTGCTGACAGATGTTCAGGCCTGGCCAGAGGGTGAACCTGGTGAGCTGGTGGCCCTGCCGGAGGCAGGGGGTGTGGTGGTGGCCACCGGGGAGGGGCCTCTGCTGGTGCGCGAGGCCCAACTGGAAGGGAAAGGACCCTGCCGGGGAACCGCCCTGGTGCAGCAGCTCAAAGCCCAGCTCGGGGATCACCTCGGCGGCGATCCCGGGGAAGGGAACCGATGATGACAAACTGTGTTGTCAGCAAGGTCTGACACAGTGTGCCCCCAGGGATTGGGCTAATTGTGAATCTTGATCGAGACGGCTGCACATGGGAAGCGACTCCTGCTTTGTTCAAGCCACGGTCAGCGGCTGCATGATCGTTCGCGAGGTGAACGGTAGTTATGTGGTGAGCCGTCAGGATCGACCTCTGAAAAAAGTACGTGCTGCCACTCTGGCTGGGGCCTATGCCGCCTGCCAGGGGTGGGAAAAACTTCTCTCCCACCACGGCTGAGTTTTCGATCAATAACGTCCTCAGGGCGATGTGATCCCCAGGGGTTGGCGGCGATGGAGCTCGTGCAATCCCTCCAGTTGGTTATGAACCGACACCAGCTGGTCCTGGATGTGGGAGGTGTTGTCGATGCGGGAAAGATTCGTGAGCATCGATTCGATCTGTGCCTTGCAGGAGATCAGGATGCGGCATTCAGGGGATCCCGGTTCGTAGGGCATGGTGGGAGGGATGGCTTGTCAAAACCGCCCAGTAGTGGACTTCAGATTGGGCGTGGAATCTGTCGCAACGGAGGCGGTTTGACCCCTGGTGGGGCGATTCAGGCGGGGACGGGAACCTGGTAGCCCGCAATCCGCGCAAAACCCACGGGATCGAGGGAGGCCCCACCCACCAGCACCCCATCAATGTCCGGCTGGGCCATCAGCTCATCGATGGTGTTGGCATTGACGGATCCTCCGTATTGAACGATCACATCCGGGTGGCCCACCCAGCCCCGGATCAGGCCACAGATGCGATCCGCCTCCACGGCCGCGCAGGTTTTGCCCGTACCGATGGCCCAGATCGGTTCGTAGGCCACGATCAAGCGCAGGGGATCGATGCCTTCCAGGCCCTGCTCCACCTGGCGATGGATCACCCGTTCCGTTTCCTTCGACTCCCGCTGATCCAGGCTTTCCCCCACGCAGAGGATGGGCACCAGGCCGTGGGCCTGAGCCGAACGGGCCCTCAGGTTGATCTGTTCGTCGGTTTCGCTGTAGTACTTGCGGGGTTCGCTGTGGCCCACGATGGCGTGGCTCACCCCATGCTCCAGAAGCATGGGAGCCGAAATCATGCCCGTATAGGCCCCCTTCTCCTCCCAATGAACGTTCTGGCCCGCCAGGGCCACCCGCGATCCCTTCATCTCCTCGTGCAGGGTGGCGATGGCGGTGAACGGCGGCGCCAGCACCACCTCCCTGTCCTCGGGAAGGGCCTCGATGAGCGGCAGGAAGGCCCTGGCAAACGCACGGGTCTCCGCACAGGTCATGTGCATCTTCCAGTTGCCTGCGATCACAGCCTTGCGCACCGGTGGCAGCTCCCCGCGAAACGCTTGCCACGCTAAGCCGCCATGGTCCCGATTCCCTAACGATCTCCACAGATCGGGGGCACCACCCGCACGGAACCCGCCAGTTCCACCGCGTCGCCGGGTTGGAGTCGGCGGCCCCGGCGGGTTTCGATCGCCCCATTCACCCGCACATCCCCCCTCTGGATGAGGAGCTTGGCCTCCCCCCCGGTGCCCACCAGCCCCTCGAACTTGAGGAACTGGGCCAGTTGGATGGGGGAGGATGGGCTGTCGGACATGGTGTTGGGTGTGGCGGTTCCGGCCCGCCCGCCCCCGCGTAGTCTGCCGGGATGCGTGCCTCTTCGCCGGCCGGCTTTCGCACACTCTGGCCCCTGCTGAAGCCCTATCGCCGGCGCCTGTTTGCCGGTGCCCTCTGCGCCCTTGTGGCCGTCGCCTCCTTCCCCCTGCTGGCCCTCCTGGCCGGGCAACTGATCCCGGCGATCGGCGCCGGTGATCTCGCCACGGTGTTGCGCAGCGTGGGGCTGGCCCTGGCCCTGTTTCTTGTTCAGAAACTTGCCCAGTACGGCCAGGATGTGCTCCTGGCGGGGCCGGCCCTGCAGGTGAGTCAGGATCTGCGCCGCCATCTCTTCAGCCGCCTGCAGCGGCTGGATTTCGCCTCCCTGGAAACCCTCTCCACCGGCGACCTCACCTATCGCCTCACCGGGGATGCGGATCGGGTGGCGGACGTGATCTACAAAACTCTCCACGACAGCCTGCCCTGCGTGCTGCAGCTGGTGGCGGTGCTGGGCCTGATGGTGTGGATCGATTGGCCCCTGGCCCTGGCCACCATTCTTCTGGCCCCCCTGGTGGCCCTGCTGGTGAGCGCCTTTGGGGCCAGGGTGATGGCGGCGGCGGAGCGCAGCCAGAGCAAGGTGAGCCAGGTGGCTGCCCTGCTGGGGGAAGCCATCTCCGGCCTGCCCCTGGTGCGGGCCTTCGCGGCGGAACCCTGGCTCCAGCAGCGCTTTGACGAGGAAGTGGATCTGCACCGCCGGGCCCGCTACGACACCCTCCGGTTGCAGGCGCTGCAGCACCCGGTGGTGGGCTTCATCGAGGCCGCGGGCATCCTGGCGGTGCTGCTGATCGGCGCGGCCCGGATCCAGGCCGGCGGCCTGAGCGGCCAGGGCTTTGCGAGCTTCATCACGGCCCTGTTGATGCTGATCGATCCGATCTCCCACCTCACCACCAATTTCAATGAGCTGCAGCAGGGCCAGGCCTCGCTCAACCGTCTGCGGGCGATTGAGCAGGAGCCGGTGGAACGCCCGGATCGCTCCGATGCCCAGCCCCTGGGGCCCGTGCGGGGGGAGCTGAGGCTGGAGCGGGTCCGCTTCGGCTACGACCCCACCCATCCGGTGTTGCACGCCATCGATCTGCTGGTGCGTCCCGGCGAGGTGGTGGCCCTGGTGGGTCCCTCCGGGGCCGGCAAGAGCACCCTCTTCTCCCTGCTGCTGCGGTTCAACACCGCCCAGAGCGGACGTGTGCTCCTCGATGGTCAGGATCTGGCGGATCTGCGGGCCCGGGAGCTGCGCCAGGCGGTTGCCCTGGTGCCCCAGCAGAGCAGTGTGTTTTCAGGCACGGTGGCTGATGCGATCGCCTTTGGACGGCCCGCCTCGCTGGAGGCGATCCAATCGGCGGCCCGCCTGGCCAATGCCTCCGGCTTCATTGAGGCCCTCCCCCAGGGCTATTTCAGCCGGGTGGAGGAGCGGGGAGCGAACTTCTCCGGAGGCCAGCTGCAACGGCTGGCCATTGCTCGAGCCGTGCTCGGCAACCCGGCCGTTCTGCTGCTCGATGAGGCCACAAGCGCCCTGGATGCGGAGGCCGAAGAGGCGGTGCAGCGCGGGTTGGAGCAGGCCATGCGGGGCCGCACGGTGGTGGTGATCGCCCACCGGCTCTCCACCGTGCAGGGCGCGGATCGGATCCTGGTGCTGGAGGCCGGGCGCATTGTGGAAGAGGGGAGCCATGCGGTGTTGATGGGCCAGGGCGGGAGGTATCGCGACCTCTGTCAGCGCCAGCTCATCCAGATGGAGCTCTGAAGCCAGCCGATTAGGGTGGCCGCTGTCTTCCTTGGCAACTGTGCAGACTCCTGCCCCCCAGGCCCAGCAGGCCCCCGTGCTCACCTTTGAGGGCAAGCGCTACGACCTCAACACCCTTCCCGACGAGATCAAGGAGCTGGTGCGGGGCATGCAGGTGGCCGATGCCCAGCTGCGCTTCCATGAAGACACCCTGAAGGTGTTGGCGGTGGGCCGCCAGTCGATGGCGATGCAGCTCAATGAGCGGCTCAAGACCGTGCCCGCCCTCCCGGATCCGGTCTGAGTTCCGCTCTCCGCAGCCCCCCGACGCGTGAACTCGGGGGGGCACGGTCTACTTCCCTGCGTCAGCCTGCGCTGGCCGCGGTTCCGAGGGGCTCCAGCCCCTCAAAGCGAAACACCTGTCGGGAGGCATTCCCCTCCGCATCGGTGCTCTGGACCACCCGTTGACTCAGCACCCAGGGGCCCTGCTCGGTGAGGGGTTGGAAGGTGTCCTCAAAGTGGGTTTCACCGCCCCGGGGCGCCCCGCTGGCCGGATCGCTGTACTGGCTGGTGTAGGTGTGGCTGAGGTAGCCCTGACCGGTTTCCGTGATGCTTTTGGTGAAGATCGTCACCACTGTGCCGTGGATGTGACGGTGCACCATGGTCACCACGTTGTCCTTGATGCGGTAGCGGTCGCCGGCGTTCTTGCCGCCCACGATCACTTCCGTGCCCACGGCGTCGGTGTCGCCGGCGGTGAAGGTGTTCTCCCCGTGGGTTTGGTCGAAGCTGCGGCGCACCCGGTGGATCGCCACCTCCCAGAGCTGGGAGGCCATCGCTTTCTGCACCTCCGGATCCTCGATGCCCTCCACCGCCGCCTTGAGATCGGCCCCCACGGTGAAGGTGCCCTCCACCGTGCGCCCGTCCTGCTCCCACACGCAGCGGCCGCGGTAGCCCCCAAAGCCTGGATCCCAGGTGTAGCGGTTGTCGTAGGCGGCGCGGAAGGCACTGGTGATGTCGGTGCCGGCTGGTGGGGCCACGAGGGTCTGGGCCATGAAAAGGGAACAGCTTTCCCCAGCCTAGGAGGGTGATCCAGGGGGAAGGGTGAACACCTCCACCTCCCCGAGCCCCTTGATCGGGTGCACTCCTCTGGAGAGGGTGGCTTCGCCCAACCGTTCGGCCGTGAGCCCATCGAAGAGCACCGTGGCCTGAAGGGTGCGGGTGAGGCTCTCCAGTCGGGCGGCCCGGTTCACGGTGTCGCCGATCACGGTGAAATCCATCCGCTTCGGGCTGCCGATCTGGCCCACCACCGCTGGTCCGCTGGCCAAGCCCACCCCATTGGCCAGGCAGGGCATCCCCGACAGCCGCCAGTCCGCATTGAGGGCTGCCAGTGCGTTCCCCATGGCATGGGCACAGCGCACCGCCGCCCGGGCCTCGGCCTCCACCCCCCGGCCCACCGGTGAGCCGAACACGGCCATCACCGCATCGCCGATGAACTTGTCGACCGTGCCGCCATGGGCCGTGATCACATCCACCATGGCTCCCAGATAGGTGTTGAGCTGCTGCACGTGGGCCTCGCTCTCGCCAGCGGCGCTGCGCTCCCGGGTGAGGGTGGTGAAGCCCTGGAGATCGCAGAAGAGCACGGTCACATCCAGGGTGCGGCCCCGCAGGATTCCCTGGGCCGCGGAGGGATCGGCGAGGATCTCCGCCACCACTCCGGGGGCGACGTAGCGCTCGAAGGTGCGCCGCAGCCGGCGTTTGTCCCGGCCCTCCAGCAGGTAGGCATCGCCGCTGAACACAACCCCCAGCAGCCCCAGGCCAGCCAGCGGTGCCAGAAGGGGCAGCCAGAGGTGCTGGCGTTGCTGCAGCAGCAGACCCGTTGCCAGGAGTCCCGTGAGGGCCAGCCCCACCAGGGAGAGCCGCCAGGCGAGGGCGGCACGGCTCAGGGCCAGGGCGCCGATGAGCAGCACCGGCAGGGCTGCCGCCACCCCCCGTTCCACCGGCCGCCCCGGCCAGGGCCTGAGGCCATCCCCGCTGAGGGAGTTGGCCGTGGCGGTGGCCAGCAGCTCCACCCCGGAGAGGGGACCATGGGCTGTCGGGTAGCCGTCGTCACCCTGGGCGAGGGTGGGGCCGATGATGGCGATGGCGCCCGGGAGGTTCTTGCGTTGGGGGTGGTTGCCCCAGCGGTTGCCATCCAGCACCTCCCAGGCGCTCAGGCGGGGGAAGGTGCCCTCCGGTCCGTAGCCATGGAGCCAGCTCTGGGCATCGCCCTGGCGGCTCTGCCGACCGGCCAGCTCCAGGATGGTGAGCGGCAGGGATGGGGGGGCGTCCACCCCCTGGGCGCGCAGCACTCCGCCCGCGTAGGCCTCCGGGTGGCGCAGGGGCTCCCCCGGCATGCGCAGCGGCATGTTGCTCAGGCCGAGCGCCGGGTTGAGCCCCGGCACCCCCATGAATGCTTCGGGTCGCACCAGGGTGAGGGCGCCGGCCCCCTGGCCATCGCTCCCCTCCGACATCTCCGCCGCCAGGGCGATCCGGCCGGGATGGCGCGCCAGTACAGCCGCGAGGGCCCGATCATCCGCGGCCCCGTGCTGGCTGGGTCCTGCGAAGGTCACATTGATCGCCACCGTGGCCGCCCCGGCCTCCAGCAGCCGTTCCGCCAGAAGCCCATAGGCGGCACGGGGCCAGGGCAGGGTTCCGATGTCCCGGGCCCAGGCCGGGGAGTCCGGCTGCCCTGCAAACCAGGCGCCCTGCTGCAGGGTGGCGTCATCCACCGCCACCACCCGCACCTCCTTCGGGGTGGGACGCCGTCCGAAGAGCACCACCACCTGGTCTTCGAAGGCCCTCTCCCAGAGGCGCCAGTAGGGACCCGGCCAGCCCCCCATCAGCCCTGTGGCGCCACCCAGGCCAGCGCAGATGAGCAGGAGAATCGTGCGACGGGGGAGGGCCATCACGGGACGCACGGATTAGAAGAAGCGAGGCAGCCCGAAGGGTGGAGCGGGCGGTGATGGCGGTTGGGGCAAGGGGAGCACGGATCCCCCCGGAGGCAAGGGCAGGCTCAGTCCCGGGAAGCGCCGTTTCAGATGGGCTTCCAATGCTCCGGAGCCCGGTATGGGCAACCTGTACCCCCGGAAGAGGGGGCCGTTCAGCAGACGGTCATAGTCCCCCGCGTCCAGCTTCAGCAGTGCCAGCACCAGGCCCCGGGGAGAGAGGCGGAGCCGCTGGCCGGCTTCCAGGATCGAGGGACGGCTCCCGCCCGGCTGGCCATCCTCCAGCCGTTCCACCTCCACACGGCCTTCCAGAACCGAGATGTCCGATTCGCCCGCCTCGTTCACCTCGATGAGGTAGTTGGTGCCGCGCACGCTCAGACGGGCCGAGCGGGTGCAGCCGTTCTGGTTGCCGGAGATCAACACCTGCCCCTTATCCACCAGAAAACAGGAGCTTCCCAGCCGCAACTGGGAAAACGTGTTGAGCCGGCCCACGGCACCGCCATTGAACAGAATCTGACCGCGGCTGTTGCGGGTGGTCAGCTGCTGGGGGGCCCGGGCCTTCTGCTGCACCTTCGCCTGCTGTTGATCGATGAACAGCTCCTTTCCATCGAGAATCTCCTGCACCACGGCGGTCTCCGCCGCCAGCACGGGCCCTGGGGATCCCAGCAGCAGCATCACGATCGGCAGGCACCGCAGGTGGGGCGTTGGGGAAAGCCGACCCATGGCGTGATCCTCCTTGGGGAGTGTGATGCAGCCTTGGCATTCTGGGTGACGCCTGTGGTGTCGCCTGGCTAGTTCTTGGGGAGGCGAAGCTCCAAGGGGGCCATGGCTCTGCTGCAGATCTGGCTGGGGGTTCCCTTGGTGGCCGCTCTTCTGCTGGCCATCCGGCTCCTCTGCCGGCGGCGCAGACTCGCCCTGCCGCCCCTCTGGCCGCCCCTGATCGCCGTGCTCGTGCGCGCCCTGGTGGCCAGCCTGCCCCTGGGGGGTCTGCCGGAACCGCAGCGTGTGCTGTTCTCCCTGGCGGATGATCTGCTTGTGGCCTACGCGGGCCTGCGGCTGCTGGCGTGGCTGGCGCTCGAGCTGCCCGCCGGATTCGGCTGGTGGCGCAAACCGCCGGAATTACTGGTGCAGCTTCTCACCCTGGGGGGGAGTGCGGTGGCGGCGGCAGTGATCCTGCGGCAGGGTGCCCGTCTGGATCTTGTCAGCCTGATCACCACCTCCGCCGTGCTCACGGCCGTGGTGGGTCTGGCGTCCCAGGAGGCCCTCAAGGACCTGATCTCGGGCCTGGAACTGCAGCTCGCCGATGATTTCTGCATCGGGGATTGGATTGAACTGGCCGGTGGGCAGCAGGGGATCGTGACTTCGATCAGCTGGCGGGACTGCAGTCTGCGCACCATGGACGACAGCCTGCTGGTGGTGCCCAACAGCAAGATCACCGCTGATGTGCTCAGCAATCGCTCCCATTTCGGCCACTGTGCCCAACGCTTCTGCGTCGGCCTGGATTACACCTTCCCCCCCGCCCGGGCTGAAGCTCTTCTGACGGACGTGCTGACCAGCCATCCGGATGTGCTCCCCGATCCCATGCCCAGGGTGCGCCTGCTGAACTTTGAGGAGAGCGCGATCACCTACGAGCTCCAGGTGTGGATCCGAACGCCCGGGTTGCGGGCCCAGCTGGATCTGCGCAGCGCCCTTCTGAGCCAGATCTGGTATGCCCTGCGCCGGGAGGGACAGAGCATCCCGTTCCCCGTGCGCCAGCTGGAACCGCGCCGGTTGCCGCCCAGGGATTCTGCCGATGGTGCCGATGGTGTCCAGATCGGCATGGAAGCGCTTCAGGGCAATCCGCTCTTTGCCGAGCTCCGGGAGGCCCAGCGCCTGGATCTGGTGTCTTCAGCCCATTCCATCCGCTTTGGTCCCGGCGAGGTGATCGTGCGGGAGGGGGCGGCGGGCGATTCCCTCTTCGTGGTGCTCGAAGGGCGTGTGGAGGTGAGCAAACGGGTGGAGGATCGCCAACGGGTGGTGTGCCATCTCGGGGCCCATGACGTGTTTGGTGAGATGACCCTCTTTCTCGATGCCCCCCGCAGCGCAACGGTGCGGGCGCTGCAGGAGTGCCACCTGTTGCAGATCGGGCGGCACGCGGTGCAGGCCCTTCTGGACAACGACCCCGCCCTGCTGGAGCGCTTCGCCGGCCTGGTATCGGCCCGTCAGGCGGAGCTGCTGGACCTCGGACGGGGAGAGGAGCCGGCCCAGAAGCAGGGCCTGCTGGCCGTGATGAAACGGCTCTTCTCCTCCGTCAGGGAGCGCTAGGGGCGGGCCCGCTTGCCCCCCACGGGGCATGGATGTCCTGCAGGGCGGTCACCTCCACGGAGCGGTGTTCCTGCAGGGCGGCGATGCCTTCCACGGCAGCGCGGGCGCCAGCCAGGGTGGTGACGGTGGGC
>JAYKJF010000098.1:0-6855 GCA_035285785.1 Cyanobacteriota bacterium | reverse complement strand
TTGACTTGTGCAGCTATAGATGAAAGAAGAGCCCTGTCTTCTTGAGGCCTAAGAAGACCACGAAGCATGGGAGCTATAGATGAAAGAAGAGCCCTGTCTTCAGCTATAGATGAAAGAAGAGTCCTGTCTTCTTGAGGCCTAAGAAGACCACTAGGCATGGCCGTTTTGGGTACAACTGCAGCCAATTTAGTTCAACCAATCTGGGAAGCACACCACCTGTAGTGGTGCAAGGCGCAAACGCGGGCCCACTCAGATGCACCGCTCGGGTGCCAGATAGGACCAACGGAGCGCACCGTTAGGCACTTTCTAGGCATGACGGCACTCACCTTTCTTTCTTTAGAGGTATTTGCAGCGAACTCATTTCGCCTTAGCCGAGTTCGATCCTCGGGACCCCCACCACCCCAACGTCGCTCAGGCCGCCAGAGGGGAATCGGAGGACCGGCCCCGCCCCCGAGCGGGCCTCAGGAGGCGTGGGGGCTGGGCCTGAAGCAGCAACCGCTCCGACTCCGCATCCAAAACCACATGGATGAGCCGCTGATGACGGTCGGTGTAGGTGGTGATGGCCAATCCATCGGGCACCTCGGCACAACGACGGATGGCACCATCCCGGAGGAGGAAGAGAGGCATGGATCACTCGAAACGGTGCCATCACGCCATAGAGCACCTGGCCTGTCCAGAGGGAGGCGGGCGGTTCATGCCGAACCACAAGGCAGAGGTGTAAGGCGACACCATGGAGGCGTTGTTCTGACATTGGTTGCCTCCCGATGGCTGCCCTGGGATCTCCCCCCTCCTCCCTGAGCGCGGGCCCCAGCGGCGCGGGCGACCGCCTCCTGCCGGAACCCCTGCTGGCCGAACTCAACCAGCGCCGAAGCGGCCCTGCCTGGAGGCAGCTTCTGGGCTATGGCACCCTCCTCCTCGGTGCCGGAGCCGTCTGGGGATCGCCGGGCTTGCCCTGGCCCCTTCGCCTTCTGGGGCTACTGGTGCTGGGTTGGGGCCTGGCCTTCAGCTTCTGTGCAATGCACGAGTGTGCGCACCGCACCGCCTTTGTCGATCGGGAGCGGAACGACACCCTGGCCTGGTGGTTTGGGGTGTTGAGCTTCTACAACGCCGATTTCTATCGCCGTTATCACCAGTGGCACCATCGCCACACCCACCAACCGGGCCTGGATCCGGAATTGGAGGATGCCCCACCCACCACGGTGGCGGGCTACTGGCGCGAACTCAGCGGCCTTCCCTGGTGGATCGGCAAGCTCAGAGGCCATTGGCGGGGCCTGAGCGGTGATTTTCGCGCCAACCCCTACATCCCCGAGGAGGCCGCCCCAAGGGTTCGCGCATCCCTATGGCGCCAGTGTGCGCTTTACGGCGTCCTCCTGCTTCTGTCCATTCCGGAGGGCAATGGCTTCCTCCTGCGCTTCTGGCTGCTCCCCCTGATCGTGGGCCAGCCCCTGTTGCGCTTTGTGCTGATGGCGGAACACGGGGGCTGCGCCTTCACCACCAACGGCCTCGCCAACACCCGCACCACCCTGACCCTGGCTCCGTTGCGCTGGCTGATGTGGAACATGCCCTTCCACGCCGAACACCACCTTTATCCCTCCCTGCCCTTCCACGCCCTGCCGCAGGCCCACGCCCTCATCGGGCCCCACCTGGTGCATTGCGAAGGGGGCTACCTCCGGGTGCATCGCCGCTTCCTGAGAGCTCCCGCCCAGCTGGGAGAGCCCCAGGCCTCCCCCACATGAGGGGACACAGCCGCGACGCGGTTTTTCCCCTGGGGCGTTTTTCCTTCGCCTGCGGGCAGACCCTGGAGGACGCACACCTGGCCTATCGGGTGTTCGGCGATCTGGCCGCCGATGGCACCAACCTGGTGCTCATGCCCACCTCCTACGGCGCCTGGCCGGAGGACATCGACTGGGTGGTGGGCCCCATCCTCGACCCCGAACGCTGGTGTGTGGTGGTGGTGAGCCAATTCGGCAACGGTCGCTCCAGCAGCCCCAGCAACAGCCCGATGGGCCTGGCCGAGGGAGGTTGGTGCCTCAGCCATGCCGACAATGTGCGCGCCCAGAGGCGCCTGCTGGAGGAGGTGTTCCGGGTGGAGTCGCCGGCCCTGGTCTATGGCTGGTCGATGGGAGCGCAGCAGGGCTACCACTGGGCCGTGCTGGAGCCCCAGCGCTGCCAGCGGCTACTGGCCCTCTGCGGCACGGCCCGCACCAGCCCCCACAACCGGCTGTTTCTGCTGAGCCTGCGCCAGGCTCTCACCGCCGACCCGGCCTGGACAGGGACCGGCTTTGACGGCGAGCCCCTGCAGGGGCTGCGCACGTTCGCCCTGATCTACGCCAGCTGGGCCGCCAGCCAGCCCTACTACCGCTCCCTGCCCCTGACCGCCCTCGGCTACGGATCTGTGGAGGACTATGTGGAGCAGGCCTGGCTCCCCCTCTACCGCCGACACGATCCCCACAACCTGGTGGCCATGCTCGACACCTGGCTGGCCTGTGATGTGGCGGCCGCAGCGGGGTGCAACGACGATCTGGGGGCCGCCCTGGGCCGGATCCAGGCCCGGGTGAGCGTGGTGGCAGGCCGCCACGACCTCTACTTCCCTCCCGCCGACTGCGCAACGGAGGCCGCCCTGATCCGGGGAGCCACGTTTGCGGTGATCGACTCCCACCTGGGCCACCGCACCGGCAACCCCCGGGACGATCCGGCGGTGCAGGCCCGCCTGCGCCAGGCCGTGGAGGAGTTGCTGCAGCGCTGATCCCCGTGCCCCTGTCCACCTCTCCCACGCCCTCCCCTGAACCCATGAGTCCCCTCGCCGAAGCCGCCGCCGCCCAAAACGTCGCGTTTGTGCTCTTCTCCTTCACCGATCTCTTCGGCGTGCAGCGGGCCAAGCTGGTGCCCGCCCCCGCTCTGGAGGCCCTGGAGCAGGGCGGCGCGGGATTTGCGGGGTTTGCCGCCTGGCTGGATCTCTCCCCCGCCCGAGCGGATCTCCTGGCCTTTCCCGATCCCGGGAGCCTGATGGCCCTGCCAGGCCAACCGGAGGTGGGCTGGGTGGCCACCGATCTGGTGCTGGATGGGGAGCCCCTGGCCCATTGCCCCCGGGGCGTGCTCCGACGGCAATTGCAACGGGCCGCCGCACAGGGCTTCCAGTTCCGTACGGGGGTGGAGCCGGAGTTCTTCCTGCTCAACGGGGAGGGCACGGCCCTGGCGGATGGCCGGGACGGCCGGCGCAAACCCTGCTACGACCAGCTGGCCCTGATGCGCCATTACCCCCTGATCGGCGAGCTTCTTACCGCCCTGCAGGGGTTGGGCTGGGGCCCGTATCAGGCCGATCATGAAGATGCCAACGGCCAGTTCGAGATCAACTGGACCTTTGCCGATGCCCTCACCACCGCCGACCGCCATGCGTTCTTCCGCTTTCTGGTGCCCTGGAAGGCGGAGGCCCACGGCCTGAGCGCAAGCTTCCGCCCCCGGCCCTTCGCCGATCTCACCGGCAACGGCTGCCATCTGCACCATTCCCTCTGGGATGGCAGCGGGCGCAATCTCTTCCACGATCCCGCCGGGGAGCTGGAGCTCTCCGCCACGGCCCGCCACTTCCTGGGGGGAGTGCTGGCCCATGCCCCCGCCCTCTGCGCCTTCACCAACCCCACCCCCGCCAGCTATCGCCGTCTGGCGGGCGCCAACACGGCCTCAGGAGCCACCTGGAGCCCGGCCTGGATCAGCTGGGGCGCCAACAACCGCACCCACATGGTGCGCGTGCCCGATGGCCAGCGGCTGGAGCTCCGGCTCGCCGATGGCGACAGCAACCCCTACCTTCTGCCCGCCGCGGTGCTTGCCGCCGGGCTCGATGGCCTGGAGCGCCAGCTGGATCCCGGGCCCTTCAGCCTGGAGGATCTTCACGCCGCGCCTCCCACCCACGGCCGGCCCCTGCCCCGCTCCCAGGCGGAGGCCCTGGCCGCGCTCCGGGACGATGGGGTGCTGCGGGAGGCCTTGGGTGAGGCCTTTTGTCAGTCCTACGAACGGCTGCTGCCGCAACGCTCCGGGCCCGCACCCCTGCACCTCCACCAGCCCGACCCCGGCACCCCAAAGCCCACCTGAAGGCCCAGGTTGGCCACTCAACGCACCGCCGTGGCCAGGGCGGGACGCCCCTCCACGGGCGCCTTCAGGGCCTGTTGCAGGGGAGAGCGGCCGTAGTCGCGCTCGAGCAGGGCCATCACCTGGCGGCCGAAATCGTCGGGGGCCCGATCAAAAGCTTCCAGGCAGATCCGGCCGAACACCCGCCCCATAGGCTCGGGGTTCCAGAGAAGCTTGCGGGCCGTCCAGGGCATCATGCTCATCGGGTCGTAGCCCGGTTGCAGGCGGCCCGTGTCGAAGGCGTGCTGCTCCAGGTGGGTGTGGGGTTGGAGGCCGATGAAGAAGATGGCAGGCTCCACCTTGTCGGCTCCGAAGATGGCTTCCAGCTCCCGGTGATAGGCCACGGTCTGGCGGATCGTTTCCGGACGCTCATCGATCACGTTGAAGGAGTAGTTCACCGAGATGTGCTCCCGGAAGCCGGCGGCCGCGAGCAGGCGACAGTTGTCGAGCACGGTGCGCAGGTTGTAGCCCATGCGCATCTTGCGCACGAGTTCCTGGGAGCCGGAGGTGATGCCGATCTCGAAGTAGCTCATGCCGGTGGCCACCATGAGTTCGGCCAGTTCCGCATCCAGGTTGTCGGCCCGGATGTAGGCGGCCCAGCGGATGTCGGTCATGCCAGCGGCCTGGATCGCCCGCAGCAGCTCCTTGGCATCCTCGATGTAGCGGCGGGCGGGAATGAACTGGGCATCGGTGAACCAGAAGCCCCGCACGCCCCGGTCGTAGAGCTGGCGCATCTCCGCCACCACCTCGGCTGCGGGATTCACGCGCACGGCCTTGCCTTCGATCACCGTGTAAACGCAGTAGCAGCAGTTGTGGGGGCAACCGCGCTTGGTCTGCACCCCCACGTAAAAATCCCCGCCCTGCAGATACCACTCCATCTGGGGCCAGATGGCTTCGATGTAGGTGTAGTCGCAGGCTGTTTTCTCCAAGGGTGCCGGCGGCTCATGGATCAGGCCCGGCCGGGGCGGCTCACCCACCACGTAGCAGCGCTGACGCGTGAGGGACTCTCCCCGCACCATGGCCTCCAACAGCAACTCCCCCTCCCCCACCGACACCACCGTGCCCTTGGGCAGCCAGCGCCCCAGCTGCTCATAGAACACACTCACGGCCCCGCCGCCCAGAACCGCCCGGGCGTGGGGGTGATGGCGCCGGGCCCAGCGCAGACCCCGACGGATCAGGCGCATGTTGCGCACCAGCTCCCCGTAGTAGGCCGCCATCAGCTGCATTCCCCCCAGGGCCCCCCGCAGGCGCCGGAGGGGATGGCGGGCATAAAACACTTCAAAGGAGTTCTGCAGGGGGTTACCGCCGCGCCCATCCACAGGGGCGTAGATCTGAATGTCGCGCCAGGAGAACACCAGCAGGGTGGGGCGGAAGGCCTCAATGGCCTCCCGCAGCACCGCCTTCACATCCAGCACGGGCACGGCTGCCAGATCGAGCAGCTGTTGGGAGAGGGACGGAAACTGCTTGTGCAGATGGTCGGCCAGGTAGATCGGGCCAATGGGAAAAATGGGGTTGCAGGGCAGACGCACAAGCAACACCCGCTGCTCGCCGGCAGCCGGTTGGCCATCACCGCTCACTGCTGGGGAGAGGGGTTCGCGCAAGGGAGCAGAGCGGTCTGGGGTGGGGACGCTAACAACACTCCAGCGGCCCGCGCAGGGTTTCAGCCCGACCCCGCAGTGAAGGGGGAAGCCGGTCGAGCCACCCCTGGTGCACGCAGAGCCGGGGCCGCAGCCGCCAACCCGCCTGCGCCAGGTGATCGGCGAGCCGGGCGGGGAGGGGCTGGCCATAGGCCGGATTGATCACATCCACCGCGTCGATTCCCCCCAGGTCGTCGATGCCCGCCTCCAGGGCCTCCACCAGCCGAGGCATGGGCCAGAGATTAGGGGGCAGCTGGAGGTGCACCTCCGGCGGAAGGAGGAAGCGGGCCTCGGCGATCGTGGCGAGAAGCCCATCGCACTCCCGGGGGCCCAGGGGGCTGGCGGGCTCCCCGGCGGGGCGCCAGGGCTGGAGGATCACCTCCTGCAGATGGCCCCAGCGCCGCTGAATCGCCGCCAGCAGCTCCAGGGCAGCCCGCCGATCCGCCCGGCTTTCGCCCACCCCGAGAAGGAGGCCGGTGGTGAAGGGAATCCCCAAGCGGCCCGCCTGCTCCAGTTGGCCCAGACGCACAGGGAGCGCCTTGCTGGGAGCGTGGCGGTGCAGGACGTCGTAGGCCGGCCCCAGGCCCTCGAGCATCAGCCCCAGGGAGGGATTGAGCCGGCCGAGGGCCGCCATCTCCCGCCGCGACAGGGGGCCCGCGTTGGTGTGGGGCAGCCGGCCATGGCGCAGGGCCAGCCGGCTGAGGGCGAGCAGGCGGCCAAACCAGAGCGGGCGATGGGGGGAGCTGGGCGCCACCTCACCGCTGAGCAGCAACACTTCCCTGGCGGAAGGTGAGGCCAGCAGCCGGTGCTCCGCCTCCTGATGCGTGAGGGCATCGGCGAGGGGATCACCGGCCGAGGGAGGCGCCCGAAAACCGCAGTAGCCACAGGCGTTGAAGCAGCCATGGGTGGGCACCAGGGTGACGCTCGGACTCCAGGTGACGACCCGCTCGGCAGACGTTGCCACCCCCGGCTTCAACCTTTCTTCATGAAGCCCCTTCACAATTGCCGCAACAGTCCGTTACACTTCGCAGCGACGGGGGCCAGGTCGGCTTTCCGTCCTTCCATCCGTCCCTCGCAATTCCCCTCGGGGATTGCT
>JAYKJF010000097.1:0-5181 GCA_035285785.1 Cyanobacteriota bacterium | reverse complement strand
TGGCCCAGCTCCTCGGCCGTCGACAGGAGCTGCTGCGCTCCCGGGTGCGGCTGCTCTTTCAGCCGGCGGAGGAGACCGCCCAGGGCGCCCGCTGGATGCGGGAAGCGGGTGCGATGGACGGGGTGGAAGCCCTGTTTGGGGTGCATGTGTTTCCAAGCCTTCCGGTGGGCACCATCGGTGTGCGCACGGGAAGCCTCACCGCGGCGGCCGGAGAACTGGAAATCGAGGTGCTCGGGGAGAGCGGCCATGGCGCCCGCCCCCACCAGAGCACGGATGCCATCTGGATTGCGGCCCGGGTGGTGAGTGGTCTGCAGGAGGCGATCAGCCGGCGGTTGGATCCGCTCCATCCGGTGGTGGTGAGCTTCGGCCGGATCGAGGGCGGCAAGGCCTTCAATGTGATCGCCGACCATGTGCGTTTGCTGGGAACGGTGCGCTGCCTCGACCTGGAGGTGCACGATCGGCTTCCGGGCTGGATTGAGGACACGGTGCATGCGCTCTGCCGCGGCCATGGCGGCGAGGCCAGGGTGCACTACCGTTGCATCTCCCCCCCCGTCCACAACGACGGGGGGCTCACCCAGCTGGTGGCCGATGCTGCGGAGGATCTGCTGGGGCGCCAGCAGGTGCTCTGGCTGGAGCAGCCCTCCCTGGGAGCGGAGGATTTCGCAGAGCTGCTGAAGAGCACCACCGGAACGATGTTTCGCCTGGGTGTGGCCGGCCCCCAGGGCTGCACGCCGCTTCACAGCAACACCTTCGCGCCGGATGAGGGGTGTCTGCCGGTGGGCGTGAAGGTGCTCACCCTCAGCCTGCTGCGCTGGGGACGACCGCTGTCATGAAACAACGCCGGTCAGCCACCGGGTCTCTGCTGGCGCTCTCCTCGCCCCTGTTGATCCTGCTGGCACTGGCCGCCATGGTGTTTGGCAGTCCTTCGGCGCGGCCCCAGGCCCTGCCGGCCCTGTTGATCGGCTGTGGCTTGTTGGTGTTCAGTTGGTGGCGGCGGCGGCGGCGGCGCTCCATGCTGCTGCGGGTGCTGCGGGAGCCAGGCCCGGACCGGCCCTGAAGCGATTGCTAGGCTCACAATCCGCCCCGTTTGGCCTTCCCATTGGCGACAGATCTCGCAGCCATTCGTGAAGCCATTGCATCGGCAGATCCGTCCCGGGCCATGCCGGCCCTGGTGGGGCTGCGGGAGTGCACGGTGGAGGAGGCCACACCCCTGTTTCTGTTGGGGCTGGAGCAGAGCGCCTTTGTGGTTCGCTCCATGAGCTGTGCTGGCCTGGGGTTCAAGCGCAGTGCCGAGGGGCGGCAGGCCCTGGAGCGGGTGCTCCAAGAGGATGGGGATGCCAATGTGCGGGCAGAAGCGGCCAATGCCCTGGCCAGCTACGGGGTGGACGACACCTGGCCCCTGTTGCGCCAGGTGTTCGCTGCCGACACCCAGTGGTTGGTGCGTTGCAGCATCCTGGCGGCCCTGGCGGAGCAACCGGCGATGAGCCCCGCCCGCCTGTTGGACCTGGCGCTTCTGGCCCTGGAGGATGGGGATGGCACCGTGCGGGTGGGGGGCGCCGAACTGCTGGGGCGCATCCTCAAGGAAGCCCAGGACCCCGATGATCCGACCGTCCGACAGGCCAGGGAGGCGATGCACACCCTTCAGACGGATGGGGATCACCGCGTTGTGGGAGTGGCGTTCAACGCGCTGACCGCCTTCTGATCCCAGGTCCCACCCGTCAGGTGGATTCGATGGCGGTGGGTGCCACGTCCGGTTCCATGTCCCCGAAGGGCCGGCCAAAGGCCAGTTTGGGGTACACCGTGCTGGTGATGGGCAAGGGCACGTCCAACAGGGCCGGCCCATCCCTCGACAGGAGCACCCGGAGCGCGGCGGCGGTGTCCGCTCCGGGTGGCAACCGGCTGGAGGGTATGGCGTAAGCCTGGCCGACGGCCACAAAATCCGGCGCGCTGTATCCCTTGGCCGTGGATTGCAGGTTGCCCACGAAATAGGTCTCTTGAAATTGGCGCACCATGCCGTGGCACCGGTTGTTGAAGAGAAGGATCTTCAGCGGCAGATGGTTGCGGCGCACCGTTTCCAGTTCCTGGATGTTCACCTGGAAGCCGCCATCGCCGCTGATCAACACGGTGGTGGCATCGGGCCGGGCCAAAGCCGCGCCGATGGCGGCCGGTAGCCCGAACCCCATGGCGCCCATGCCACCGGAGGTGAGAAAACGATCCTCCCTGGCGAAGGCCAGGCTCTGGGCCGCCCACATCTGGTGCTGCCCCACATCGGTGATGTATTGGCATGGGCCGGACATCAGCGCGCTGAGCTCCTGGAGCAGGCACACCGGGTTCACCTGCCCCGGTTCGGCCACATATTCCCTGGCTGCGGGGAACTGGCTCCGCAGATGCGTGATCTCCTGGGTCCAGAGGGGGTGCTCCAGGCGCCGACCGTCGTCTGTGGCGGCCAGCACCCGGGCGGCCTCTGGGATCGAGCAGCAGATCATCCGGTGAGGCTGGAGGCGAACCCCCATTTCGGCCGGGTCGATATCGATCTGCCAGATCTGTTTGCCGGCGCAGAAGCTGGGCAGATCGGATCCCGTCTGACGGATGTCCAGCCGGCTCCCCACCACCACCAGGAGATCCGCCCGGCCGAGAACCTTGTTGGCCCAGCGATTGCCATAGGAGCCGATGAACCCCACCCGCTGGGGATGATCGTGTGGCAGCACATCCACCCCCATCAGCGAGAGCACGGTGGGAATGTGGAGGATCTCGGCGATCTGCAGGGCAGCGGATCGGTTGGGCACGGCGGCGCATCCCCCCCCCAGGAGCAGCAAAGGCCTTTGGGCCTCGCGGATGGCCTGAAACAGCTGCCCAAAGGTGGGCGTCAGGTCGCCCCTCCCCGCCTCCAGAGTCTCCGCAGGGGGAGGCGCCGCCCGGCCCAGGGCTGACGCCGCTTGCAGGGCCGCCAGGGCCATGGCTTCCGGGATGCTTTCGGCCTGCACATTCATCGGCAGATCCACCAGGCAGGGGCCCGGCCTGCCTTCGAGAGCCAGCCGAAAGGCTTCTGTGAGCACCGCAGGCAACTCTTCCGCCCGTGACACCTGCACGGCCCATTTGCAGATGGGCCTGGCCATCGAGACGATGTCCGTTTCCTGGAACCCCAGCTGACGGATTCCCCGTTCTCCCTTCAGTTCATGGGTGTTCACCTGTCCGGTGAGGAAGACGGCGGGCGTGGAGTCGAAAAAACAGCTGCCGATTCCGGTGAGCAAGTTCGTCGCCCCGGGGCCGCTGGTGGCCAGGGCCACCCCGGGCACCCCTGTGATCCGGCCATACCCTTCGGCGGCGAAGGCCGCCCCCTGCTCATGGTGGCAGGACACGATGCGGATCCGGGTCTGGCGGCTCAGGGAGTCGAGCAGGTGGGTGATCATGCCTCCCACCAGTTCAAAGGTGTGGGTGACGCCACGGGCCTCCAGATACCGGGCCACGAAGTCGGAAGCTTTCATGCGTCGTCGTTGCCAGGCCGGTGTCGTCGGATGGCTTCTGCAAGCGACACCGAGGCGCTCAGGCCAAACGCGCTTTTGGCTTTCTGGATATCTGGCACGTAACGCTGACGCAGTGCACCAGGGCTGGGTTGGCCCAGGATGCGCACCGGCTTGTCGGGGGCCAGGATGCTGCCCACCAGGTGGGCCAGATCCGCGATGCTGATCACCTCATCGGAGCCCACGTTGTAAGCCTGGCCGCCGCAGCCGTGCTCCAGAAGGGTGAAGAGCCAATGGGCCAGGTCGGTCTGATCGAGGTAGGTGCGGAGGGGCGTGCCATCGCCAAAGACCGTGATGGCATCAGCCGTGCGGGCATCCCGGATGAAATTGCCGATGGCGAAGTGCACATCAAGAGGCAGGTCGGGGCCAACGAAGGCAAAGCAGCGGGCGACCACCGTTTCCAATCCATGTTGGGCGCCAAACAGGGCACAGAGGTGTTCGGCGGCACGCTTGGCCTGGCCGTAGGCCGTGCTCGGTTCGGCCAAGGGCGGACTCCCGGGCCAGTGTTCTGGAAGGGCTTCCAGATCCGCGGGCTGGGGGCCGTAGATCGCGCCCGAGCTGGTGAGCAAAAACCGGCGGGCGCCGGTGGCCACAGCCAGCTCCAGGATGTTTCGGGTGCCATCCACGATCTGGTTGTAGCGCTGCAGGGGGGTGAGGGTGGGGCCGATGGTGGAATCGGTGGCGGCGTGCAGCACATGGCTGAAGGCCTGGCCCCACGGGAGCGACGCACGATTCAGGATGTCTCCTTGGTAAAAGGTGATCGGCCGGTTGGCGGCAAAGTCCGGATAGGCCGACAGGAACCGTTCCGGGTTGCGGCTGAGCACCACCACGGATGCCTCAGCAGGCAGGCCAGCAGTCAACACATGCCGCAACAGAGCTTTGCCGAAGAATCCGGTACCACCCGTGAGAAGAAGGCGCATCGATCGCTTCACCAAGCCATCTCTCTAGCCTCGAGCAAAGGCCTGGATCACGCCAATCTCCCGCTCCAGCATCGCCTCAGTGAGCCCCGGATATGTCCCCAGAAACAACGTGCTGGTCATGATTTCATCCGACCCGTTCATCTCCCCAACCACCCGCAGCGCCTCGGGCCGATCCGCACGTAGCTGCACAAACGCCGGCTGACGCAACAGATTCCCTCCGAACAACATCCGGTTGCCAATCTTCTTCCTCTCCAGCTCCTGCGCCAGCTCCGTTCGGCTGAACGGCGCTCCCGCTTTCACCCCAATCTTGAACCCGAACCAGCTGCAATCGCTCCGGCAACCACTCTCATCCCAGGAAAAACCCTCCTCCGCATCCCATCCCGTTGCATGGGTGGGCAGGGCAAACTCCAGCACTTCCTCTTGAGCTGCTAGACCCCGCCGCAGGATCTCCCAGTTCCGTTTCCTCGCCTCAATAAACTCCGGCAACCGCCGCAGCTGCACACGCCCGATCGCCGCCTGCGGATCCAATGGCTTGAGGTTGTACCCCAGATGCCCATACGTGTACTTGTGGTCATACCCTTCCGGCAGCTCCCCCAGCTGCCAGCCAAAACGTTTCCCGCACGTGTTATCCACTCCGCTCGGGCACCAGCAGTCCCGCCCCCAGTCGCGGAAGCTCTCCGCGATCACCTTCAGCTTCTGATCCCGCACGATGTTCACCGCTCCTCCCTCCCCCATCGTCA
>JAYKJF010000096.1:0-9546 GCA_035285785.1 Cyanobacteriota bacterium | reverse complement strand
CTCCACGACCTGGTGCAGGCGGGGCTGACCACCAGCTGAGAGCCCAGACCTCAGAGACGGGTGAGGGAATCGAACAGAGCGGCATCCATCCGGCCCCTCTCCAGGGAGCGTTTGAGGAAGTTGAAATCCACCCGGTAGATGCGGCGTGCCGCCGCCTCCAGAGCCGGGTTGTAGAAGCTCGCATAGGTGGGGGCTCGCCCCTCGTCCATCTGCCGGCGGAGGGTGTCCCGGGGGAGAAGCCAGGGGGGGAGGTCCTCCCCGTGCGTTGGCTGACCCTCCGCCGCAAAGGTGTCGCGGGCAGCTGCCGGCCGATTGGTGGCCACACGGAAAGGCATCTCCTGGTGGGTGCCGAACAGGGTGTTCACGAACAGCCGGAAGGGCTCAAGATCATCCGCATCGAAAATCCGTTCAAAAGACCGCCAGCGGTAGCGCGCCCGCTGGGGCTTGAAATGCACCTTGTCGATGCAGCGGAAACCATGGCGGTCGAGTTCCTCGACGAAGTCCGCGAAGGTGTCGAGCTGGGCCTGGGGACGCAGGGCCAGGGAGGCCTCCCGGTAGCGGGTGTGCTCGATGTATTTGTTCAAGTAGGCACTGATCAGGCGCCGCAGGGGATTGCGAAACACAATCAGCTGCATCCGCGTTCCCAGCCGCAGCCGCTGCTGCTGGCTCACCTCCCAGGCGAAGTCCGCCACGCTGCGACAGGACGCCTTGGGCGACGCACAGATCACAACGGAATCAATCCTGCTGACCAGCGCCCTTGGTGCCATGCCCCATCCACAACTTGGCAGGCAACGTATCAGGACAGGCTGGAGCGCCCATCTTCTGCCGCCGCCAGGGCCCGGGCCTGCTCCAGTTGCTCGGGCGTATCCACGGAGAGGAAATCGCCCGCCACCTGGAAGGTGCCGATCCCAATCCCCGCCTCCAGGAGGCGCAGCTGCTCCAGTTTCTCGATCTGCTCCAGGGGGGAATGGGGCAGGGACATCCATCGGGCCAGCACATCCGCCCGATAGCCATAGAGCCCCACATGGCCCCAGAAGGGGGCATGGAGGTGCCACTGATCCGGCTCCACCCCCCGGACGTGGGGGAGGGCGGAGCGGGAAAAATAGAGGGCCCGCCCATCGGCGCTCACCAGGGTCTTCACCACATTCGGGTTGTGGAGCTTCTCGGCTCCCATGGGATAGATGGGGGTCAGCACCTCCGGCACGGGGCGGGAGTGCTCGAAGGCCTCCACCATCGCGTCAATCACCGCGGGATCGATGAAGGGCTGGTCGCCCTGCACATTCACGATCACCGTGTCTGCCAGCGCCGATCCCGTCTCCCCCCCAGCGAAGCCCACAAGCGCGTCCAGGGCGGAAGCCAGACGCTCGCTGCCGGAGCTGCAGTCTGGAGAGGTGAGCAGGGCCGGAAAGCCCCAGCCCTCCGCAACCTCCACCAGGGACGGGCTGTCCGCACAGAGCACCACAGCCTGGGGCCTTCGGGCCAGGGCGCAGCGCTCCAACACCCGCTGCAGCATCGGCCGCCCCCCGATGTCGGCCATCACCTTGCCGGGCAACCGGGCAGAGTCGAGGCGAGCCGGCACTGCCACCACGAATCGCATCGGTCCACCCCTTCACTGGCCGGAGCCTATCCCCAACCCCCCGTGACCCGCGCCCCTGTCCCCCCACCCCCAGCCCCCAATCCCAGAGCCCCGTTGGCCATCATCACGGTGGCCCACCACAGTGGTGGCGTGTTGCCAGCTCTGGCGAGGGATCTGGCCCACCAGCAGCAGGCTCCGAGCCACTGGATCGTGGTGGACAACAGCCCCCGCTCGAGCCCGGTGGAGCCCCAGCAGCTGCAGCCCGAAGGCGGCCCGACCCTCACGGTGCATCTGCTTCAGGGGGAGGAAGGGGATGGCTTCGGAGCGGGCTGCAATCGGGCCCTGTCCTGGCTGGAGAGCCGGGGATGGAAGGGGTGGGTGTGGCTCCTCAACCCGGATACGGCCCTGCCCGCGGGACACGAGCTGCAGCAGCTGGTGGATCAGCTGGCCACCCTCGACCCCCGCAGCCTGGTGGGAACCGCGGTGGAGGACGGCAGCGGGGGCCTGGAGGCCAGCGGAGGCTGGTTCAGCCCCGGCCTGCGTTTCCGGTCGGAGCGGCTGGATCACAGGCGCACCAACGGGGAACAGCCGCTGTGCGTGGATTGGTTGAGCGGCTGCAGCCTGGCTCTCCAACCCACCGCCCATGCGCCAGCGGCCCGTTTTGATCCCGCCTTTCCCCTGTATTACGAAGACATGGACCTCTGCCTGCGACTGGGGCGCCGGGGGGCCCCGGTGCTCTGGTTGCCCCACCCCCGGATCACCCATCGCCGCGGCCAGGGGAGCGGCAGCCGCTCCCCCCGACGCTGGCGGCTCTCCACGGTGAGCTACCTGCGGTTTCTGCGGCGCCACTGTCCCCGCTGGGTGGGGGGGCTGCGGAGTCTGCGGCTGCTGGTGGTGAACATCCTGCGCTTTCCCCTTCAGCCCCGCCGCAGCACAGCCGTGCTGGCGGGCGCCCTGGAGGCCTGGCGGGATCGGGAGCCGGTGGGAGCAGAACCATGAAAGCCCCCCTCGCCCTGTTCAACGGCAGCTACCTGAGCCATCGCCCCACGGGGATCGGTGTGGTGGCGCGCGATCTCATCACAGCCCTCGATCCGGAGCTGGTGCCCCTGCTCGACCCCCTCGGCGGCGAGCGGCCCTTCAGCGTGTCGATCCCCTCCACCCTCTCACCTGAGCATGGGCGCAAGGGCCATCTGGCCAGGCTGCTCTGGACCCAGAACCAGCTGCCCGGGCTGATGAAGGCCAGCGGCGCCTCCGTGCTCCTGTCGCCCCTGCCGGAAGCCCCCCTGGGGCGGGGGGTGCGATCGGTGGTGCTGGCCCATGATCTCCTGCCCCTCCGCTATCCCCAGCTCAGCCCCTTGCTCGCCTACCACCTGGCTTACGTGCCGCTGGTGCTGCATCGGGCGGTGCGCGTGCTGTGCAATTCCGAAGCCACCGCCCGGGAGGTGCATGGCCGGCTGGGGGTGCCCCTGCGGCGTCTGGTGCCGCTCCGGCTGGGCTTTGATCCGGGGCGTCTCAGGCCCCTGCATCTGGAGCGGGAGCCCTTCTTCCTGGTGCTGGGCCGCCACGACCCCCACAAGAATCTGATGGGGGTGCTGCGGGCGTTTGCGGCCGTTCCCGATCCCAACGGGGAGCTGCGCCTGAAGCTCGTGGGTCCCCACGATGGGCGGTATACCCCGCGCCTGCAGAGGCTGGCCCAGGAGCTGGGAATCGACGCCCGCTGCGACTGGCTGCCCTGGGTGAGTGATGGGGAGCGGCTCAGCCTGCTCAACCGCTGCCGCGCCCTGGTGATGGTGAGTTTCTGGGAGGGCTTCGGCCTGCCGGCCCTGGAAGCCATGGCCTGTGAAACCCCGGTGATTGCCGCCCGGGCAGGAGCCCTGCCCGAGGTGGTGGGAGACACCGCCCTGCTGGTGAACCCCAGCAGCCCGCCGGAGATCGCCGCGGCCATGGCTCAGCTGGCGCGGCACACGGGGCTCGCCCGGGCCCTGGGAACGGCGGGAGCGGAGCGGGCCCGGCGGTTTCGCTGGGATCAGACCGCCGCGGATGTGCTCACCGTGCTCCGGGACGTGGCCTGAGCTCAGGATTCGGCGAGCTGGATCAGAGGCTGGGTGGCCGCCGCTGCCACGCAGCTGCGGAAATGCCCGTCCACCGTGGGCGGCAGGGCGAACACAAGCCGGGTTCCTGGAGCGCGCAGGCGCAGGGCTGCCAGGAGCATCAGACTCTCCCCCACCACCACTGTGCCCCTCCAGCGGGGCAGCAGGGCCTCCGGTGGCCCCTCCTGCCGGGTGTCACCCCCCCCGAGGGGCGTGCGCCAGGCCCGCTTGGCCACCACGGGATGGGGCATCAGACACCAGGGATGGGGGAAGGAGGCGGCCTGGTGCTGAAGCCGTTCCACCCCAGGCGAATCGATGATCAGCGTGCCGTGGGCTCCAGGGCTGGAGGGGGCAGGGTCCGGCGACGGCACCGGGAAGAGGGAGCCCAGGTCTCGGCAATGAAACCGGGCACACCAGGGCGCGCGCCAGGAAGGAGCGTCGGAGAAGAGCCAGTAATCGATGCCGGCGGGAAAGCCCTGGGGATCCACCGCCGCTGGCACGCCCCGGAATTGATCCAGTCCGTCATCCAGCAGGCTGAGGCGGCGGGCCCGCTGGATCACCCACCGCAGCCCCACCCCCGCTCCCTTCCTGTGGGGCAAGCGGAGCTCCCACACCAAACCCAGCAGGGCCCAGGGAGCGAGAAGGAGATAGCTGCTGGGCCGGAGCGGGAGCCGCAGGGGCCAGCGGCGCCGGTCGGCTGGCGTGAGCACCATGCGCCGCGGTTCCCAGAGCAGCACCTCCAGCCCTGGAGCCCTCGGCACCAGGCCATCGCGCAAGCGGCGGGCAGCCTCCAGGTGGATGGCATTGAACGCCAGGGCCAGACGGATCACCGGCCAGCCCCTGGGGGCCGGCCGAGGGATCCTCGGGTCCAGCTCAACAGCACGACGGGAAGCTGCAGGAGGCGCCGGCCGGTGTACCACCAGAGCCGGTGCCACCAGCGCACCGGCCACACCCCGCCGCGGGGATGGGGCACGAGCTTGATCGGCAGCTCGGCCACAAACACCTCCGGGATGGCCAGAAAGCAGCCCCAGAACACCAGGCGTCGGGCATGGTTGATTTCATCGGCCGTCTCCGGGGTGGGGCGCGGCAGAGACTCGGGGATCAACCGCCACTGGCCAGGGGCCTCCTCCCGATAGCGGGAGCGGGGCGTGAAACGCCCCCAGTGGTGATGGGCCGCCAGGAATCGGTTGGCCAGCCGGGTGGAACGCATGGCCGCTCGCCCCTGGCAGACCGCCAGCCCCCCCCGACGCGCCCCCTGCTCAGCCCGTTCTCCATCGCTGTGGGCGATCACCCCAATCCACGACTGGGGCAAAGCGGCCGGCTGCTCGCCGCTGATCTGCAGCAGCCGGCCCAGGAGATCCTTGTCGTCGAAGCCGTAGCCCACCAGGAGCTCATTGAATCCGCCGACGGCTTCCACCAGCCTCCTGTCCAGAAGAAACTGGCCCTTCCGCCCATCCGGTCCGCTACCGGAGGCGCAAACCACCTCCCCCAGGCCGCCCAGACCCCGGAGCCGCAGGGCTGGCGCAAAGGGATCGAAGACGTCTGTGGGCCAGGCGTCCGCATCCAGCTTCAGCACCCGGTTGCCCAGGCAGCGGGCCAGGGCGAAGTTGTAGGCGCGGCATAAATTCCAGCCCTTCTCCCCCTCCACCCGCAGAAGCCGGATGCGGGGATCGGCGGGCAGCTCCTCCCGCCGCAAGGGCACCGTGCTGCTCCAATCCACGATCAGGTGCTCCCCATGGTGCGGCCAGGCCGCCACCTTCGCTGCCGTGGCCAGCAGGTGCTCCCGCCGGTTCATGCACACCGTGACGATGCTCAGATCGTTCATCGGCGGGCCTCCAGACGGCGGGAGCGGGTGTCGCCCGCGAGCAGCTGGCGTCCCCACACCAGAGCGATCACGGGCAGCTCCAGCACGCGCCGGCCGGTGTGCCACCAGAGCCTGTGCCACCAGCGCACCAACCAGCGCCCTTCGCGGGCCGGAGGAAAGAGACTGAAGGGGAGCACCTCAAGGAACACCTCCGGGATAGCCAGGAAATAGCCCCAGAAGGTCATGCGCCGGGCATGCTCCGCCTCCTCGGCCACCTTCTTCGGGGGGCGGGGCAGGGTGCCGGGCTCCAGACGCCACACCCCAGGGGCCTCCTCCCGGTAGACGGATCGGCCGAGCCGAGGCCCCCAGGGACAGTGGGCCGCCAGGAGGCGGTTGGCCAGGCGGGTGGCCCGCATCGCCGCCAGCCCCTGGCTCGCCGCCAGCCCCCCCGCGCTGGCTCCCTGCTCCGCCCGCTCCGCATCGCTGTGGGGAATCACACCGATCCACTCCTGGGGCAGAAGGCGGGGCTGCTCTCCCGTGCACTGGTGGAGGCGGGCCATCAGGTCCTTGTCGTCAAAGCCATACCCCACCAGCAGCTCATGGAATCCCCCCACCGCCTCAAACAACCCACGGGCCATCAGGAACTGTCCCTTCCGACCTTCCGGTCCGCTGCCGAAGGCGCACACCAGCCCGGTCTCCCCATCGGCGCCGAAGGGGTCAAAGGCCTGGGTGGGCCAGGCGTCCGCATCCAGCTTCAGCACCCGGTCGCCCGTAGCCTGAGCCACAGCAAAGTTGTAGGCGCGGCAGAGGTTCCAGCGCTGCTCGCCCTCCACCCGCAGGAGCTTGATGCGGGGGTCGGCGGGCAGCTCCTCCCGCCGCACGGGCACCGTGCTGCTCCAATCCACGATCAGGTGCTCCCCATGGTGCGGCCAGGCCGCCACCTTCGCTGCCGTGGCCAGCAGGTGCTCCCGCCGGTTCATGCACACCGTGACGATGCTCAATCCCACAGGCGCAGGGCATCATCCCGGGCGCTGAACCACTCCGCCGCCAGGGGGCCACCCATGGTGCGCTGCTCCCGGAACCAGGGCCCCCCCAGGGTCCAATGGAGGAGGGTGGGGCCCCCGTCCGCCGCGGCCGCCTGGGGGGCCGGTTGCACATCCACCAGATGGTTCCAGCGGTCGGGGAGAGCGCCGATCTCGTGGTCGCCCGCCAGCCAGTGGAAGCGGTGAAGTTCCAGCCCCGTGGCCGTGTTCACGTAGTCGGGCGTGAGAGCGGTGCAGCGGGCGCAGTTCAGGAGCATCAGGGAGCTCCAGTTTTTCTTGGGATAGGGGCTCTGCACCTCCCCGAGAAACTTCACGCTCTCATTGGGCACGTGCTCATGCTGCACGCAGAGCACGGCATACCGCTCATCCCGCTGATCCCAGAGCTCGGCGATGTCGCCCCGGCAGAGCATGTCGCAGTCCATGAAGATGGCCCAGCCCTGGTAGCCCATCAGCCAGGGCACCAGAAACCGGGTGAAGGAGAAGGCCGTGCTCTGCTTGGGATCCCGTTCCCTGGCAAACACCCCGGCCAGCTGGGGCGTGACGACAGGGGTGACGGCCAGGGGGCGGCTGCTGTGCTGGTACAGGCTGTCGATGAGCACGTTGGTGGCAGCCCGCTCCCGGGGGTCGTAGCCAATGAAGATCGGGATCGGGCGAACGGCAGGATCAGGGCTCAATCGGGGCCTCGCGCTGGCCCGATCAATTTACGTCTCCTGCCCGGGTGCCTCCCCAGGAGCCAGGAGGCCGAGGGTGCGCAACCAGCGCGTGAAGGGCTCGGCCAGCTGCTCCACCCCGCGCTCACTGAGATGGTCGCGATCGCGATAGAGGAGGTCCCCCCCGGAGTCGTGGGTGCGGCACAGCCCATCGCCGCAGAGCACCGCCGCCGGATCAAAGACATGGACGTTGGGGTGGGCCGCCTCCAGGTCGGCGAAGAGGCGAGCCAGGGGGGCCGTGTCGTCCCGGTGGAACGCCAGGGATTGCTGGAGAGTTTGCTGGCAGGACGGAGGCAGCCAGGGGCGGAACCATTGCTTCACGCAGAGGTTGCGATCCACCTGCAGGGAAAGGTGGCGGGGCACATGGGCCACGATCAGCAGGGAGGCCTGCCTGGTGGCCAGGGCATCGGCCAGGGAGGCCAGAGCGGCCCGGTAGTGCTCCCGCTTGTCGGCCTCCTGGCGGATGTGGCGCCCATTCCGATCCAGCTGCATGGAGCGGGTGTCCTCACCCGTTCCGAAGTGGGAGCGGAAATAGTTGTGCACCAGCACCAGATCCCCCGGTTGCACATCCGCCAACACCGCTGCCAGGGCCTGCTGGCTGAAGGCCCAGCACCCGCTCGATTCATGGCCGGAGGCGGAGGGGGGCATGGGACATCCCTTGCGGGAGTAGTGGGTGATCTGGAGCGGCAGCGCGGTGTGCAGCCGGTTCGCCAGGGGAAGCAGGGCCAGGGCGTGGCTGTCGCCCAACACAAAGAGACGCTGGCGATCCGTGGGGCGGCGAGGGGTGGTGCAGCGCCGCTGATAGGGCGTGAACGGGCCGGGCGCCACCTCCGGACCCGTGTTGCAGTGCTCCCCGGACACCGCCGTTCCTGCGATGCCGACGCGCTGCTCCCAGGGGGTGGCATCCACCAGGCGGGCATCGCCTGTGAACAGCCTGCCGCCCAGGCCAACGCCCTGGCCGTAGATCAGGAGGCTGGAGAAGGCCACGGCCAGCAGGCCATAAAGGAGTGTGAGGCTGGGGGTTCTCCCCCAGGGAGCCTGGCGGAGCGGCGTTTCAATGGTGTGGTGGCTCCAGAGGGCCAGCACCAGGATCAGGCCCACCTGAAAGGGCACGGTCCAGGGGTGGATGCCCACGGTCCAGGCGCTGATGGAGAGCACGCTCCAGTGCCAGAGATAGAGGGCATAGGAGAGGAGGCCCACCTGGCGCATCGGAGCCGTGCTCAACAGCCGGGCAGGCATCTGATGGGGGTGAAGGGCCCAGAGCAAACCGGCGGTGACAGCCACCACCGCCACCGTGGCGAGCACCGCCTGCGACTTGGGCCAGAAGAGCAGGGCCAGCAAGGCCAGTCCCAGAGCGGCGGTGATGAGGCCCGACCCCCGGCCTGCGGCCGGGGGTCGGGCGCGCCAGGCCAGAAAGGCCAGGGCGCCAGCGGCCATTTCCCAGAAGCGCACGGGGAGGAGGTAGTAGGCCAGTCCAGGGTTGCTCTGGCTGAGCACCAGCCACCCCACCAGGGACGCCCCACTGAGCACCAGCAGGATCCAGGCCAACCGGCGCCCCCCTCCCTGCGCACCCTGAACAAAGCCGCTGGCAAACACGAGGAAGGGAAACAGCAGATAAAACTGCTCTTCCACCCCCAGCGACCAGGTGTGGGTGAAAAGGTTGAGGCCCGTGGCGGGGGCGAAGTAGTCGAGCTGGCGTGCGTGCAGCACCAGGTTGCCGGCACCGAAGAGGGCCCCGATCCCGGTTTGCCAGGTGGCCGTGGCCTCCGCTGATCCAGGGGTCATCACCAGGGCGCCCACCAGGGAGGTGAGCAGCACGCAAACAATGAGCAGCGGCAGCAACCGCTTCACCCGCCGGGCATAGAACGACAGGAGGAACGGGCGCAGGCGGCTCTCCTGGCGGCGCGCCAGGGACGCGCTGATCACAAACCCCGAAATCACGAAAAACACATCCACCCCCAGAAAGCCGCTGGGCAGCAGCTGGGCGTTGAAGTGGAACAGGATCACCGCCAGCACGGCCACGGCCCGCAGGCCGTCGATATCAGGCCGATAGGAGCCCGCTGGACGGCCCGGCGGGAGAAACGGGGATGCCTCCATCAGACGATCGGTCCCCAAAGGAAGCAAACGTTACAAACCGCTCGCCCAGGCGGGCGCCCTCCGAACCAGGAGGGAGGTGGCCGTGGGCCCGAGCGCCTGGATACCATCCTGCGATGAGTTTCCTTGCCGGACTGAACGAGGCCCAGCGGCAGGCAGTGGACCACGCCAGTGGCCCCCTGCTGGTGGTGGCCGGGGCGGGCAGCGGCAAGACCAGGGCCCTCACCCA
>JAYKJF010000095.1:0-5323 GCA_035285785.1 Cyanobacteriota bacterium | reverse complement strand
CGGCCTCAGGCCGCCAGCAGCTCCGGTTCGCGGTAGGGGATGAAGTTGGCCTTGCGGGTGCCGCAGATCGGACACACCCAGCTGTCGGGAATGGCCTCAAAGGCGGTGCCCGCAGCGATGCCTGAATCGGGATCGCCCACCGCCGGGTCGTAGATCATGGAGCACACCTTGCAGATCCACTTGCCCGGCTCCGGGGTGGCGGCTTCCCCGGCCTTGCCCTTGCCCTGCAGGGCCCCCAGGGCCACCCCATAGCGCTCGGCGTGGTGCTGCTCAATCGGGGCCAGGAAGCCGAAGTTGCTGGCGGCGCGGCGGAAGATGGCGGCGTGGTCGCGGGATTCGGCCGCCTGGCCGTCGAATTCGGCCGCCGCACCGCCATCCCGGTCGGCGCGGGCCTGGGCGGCGAAGCCTGGATACATGGTGGTGTACTCATAGGTTTCGCCCTCGATCGCCAGCTCCAGGCAGCGGGCCAGGATCACGCCCTTCTCCGCCGGCGAGAGGGCCGCCGGATCGGCCACCACCAGCTCCGGATGCAGCAACCGGAAATGGGCAAAGGCGTGCTCCGTTTCCTGGTTGGCCGTGTCGCGGAACAGACGGGCCAACTCCTGGTTGCCCAGCTGCTTGGCCACCTCAGCAAAGAACAGATATTTGCGATTCGCCATGCTCTCCCCCCCAAAAGCGGCTTCCAGATTCGCGTGGGTGCCGGGGTTGGTCAGATCCATGGGGCAGAGGGTGGCTGTTCCGAGTATGGAGCCCCCCTTGGCTGGCGGGCCCGTAGCCACCGTCACCCGGGGGGGCTCGGGGGCCACCGAGAGTTCAACTGTTTGCTTCTGCCCATCGATGGCCTCCGCCCAGCTCAGCGACGCGCCCCCCACCACCACCCTGGTGGGCTATGTGCGGGGGCTCTGGCGCTACCCGGTGAAGTCGATGCTCGGGGAGCAGCTGCAGCGGCTCGAGGTGGATGGCCGCGGCGTGGTGGGCGACCGTGGCTACGCCCTCTTGGACGCCCAGACCGGCCGGGTGGCCAGCGCCAAGAACCCCCACCGCTGGGCGGCACTGCTGAGCTTCCGGGCCCGTTACCTCCAGGAGCCCCAGCCCGGGGAGCCGCTGCCCCCGGTGGCGGTGGAAGGCCCCCTCGACGGGCTGGCGGCACCCACCAGCTCCCTCACCAGCGAGGATCCAGCGCTTGTGGAGCGCCTGTCGCGGCAGTTGGGCCGAGCCGTGAGCCTGCTGGATGAACCTCCAGCCGGCGCCAGCCTCGAGCAGTACTGGCCGCCGGTGGAGGGCCGCGAGTTCCAGGACCTGACCAACGAGCTGAGGCTGCCGGAGGGCACATTCTTCGATGCCTGCCCGATCCATGCCATCAGCACCGCCACCCTGGCGGAGCTGCGGCGGCTGGAGCCGCACCACGACTTCGCCGTGGAGCGCTTCCGCCCCAACCTGTTGATCGAACCGACCGGTGGCGCCAGCGGCTTCGTGGAGGAGGGCTGGGTGGGGGGAGTGCTGGCGATCGGCGACAGCCTGCGGCTGCGGGTGGATGGCGGCTGCCCCCGCTGCGTGATCACCACCCTGGCCCAGGGCGACCTGCCGGAGAACCTGGAGATCCTGCGCGCCACCGCCCGCCACAACCGGGTCACCGCTGGCCTTCGCCTGGGTGTGCTCAGCCCTGGTCCGGTGGCGATGGGCGACCCGGTGCACTGGTGCTGACCATGTGGAACTGGCTGGCGGAGCAGCGGCGGCGCGGCCGGGCTTATCAACCCCGCTTCCACCGCCGACAAGTATCGGTGACCTGGCTGGGGGCGCTGTTGGCGCTAACCGCCCTTGGTTTTCTGAGTGCCTGGAGCGGCATGGTGCTGCTGGCGGCGCCGCTGGGGGCGTCTTCGGTGCTGCTGTTTGGCTATCCCGCCAGCCCTCTGGCCCAACCCCGCAACATCGTGCTCGGCAACCTGCTGGGGGGGCTGGTGAGCGTGGCGGCCGTGGCCTGGCTAGGCCAGGGGCCACTGGTGATCGCCCTGGCGGTGGCGCTCACCATCCTGTTGGGTCAACTGCTGCGCTGTCTTCATCCTCCCGCCGGTGGGCTGGCTTTTCTGGGGGTGGCGCTGGGGGCCACGCCGCCCTATGTGCTCACACCGGTGCTCAGCGGCTCGCTGCTGCTGGTGCTGATCGCCGCTCTCTTCAGTCGCTGGGTGCCCGGGGCCTTGCCCTACCCCCAGCACTGGTTGTGACGGCCTGGCTGCTGCCGTCGCTGGGCCTGGTGGCGTTTCTCTATGCCACCGTGGGCCATGCCGGAGCCTCCGGCTACATCGCCGTGCTGGCGCTGGCGGGGTTGCCGGCCGCCGTGATCAAACCCTTGGCGTTGCTGCTCAATCTGCTGGTGGCGGCCCAGGGCAGCTGGCAATTCGCCCAGGCAGGCCACCTGCGCTTTCGCCTGTTCTGGCCAGTGCTGCTGGCGGGCCTACCGGCCGCTTTTCTGGGGGGCTGGCTGGATCTGCCCACCCTCTGGTTTCAGCGGTTGGTGGCCCTTGTGCTGTTGGCCTCGGCCCTCCGCTTGGCCTGGCGACCCCGCGATCCCCAGCGGTGGAGAGAGCCTCGGGTGATGGAGCTGTCGCTCAGCGGCGCCGGGCTCGGCCTGCTGGCGGGTCTCACCGGCACCGGTGGCGGCGTGTTTCTCACCCCCCTGCTGCTCTTTTGCGGCTGGGCCTGCACCCGCCAGGCAGCGGCGGTGTCGTCGCTCTTCATTCTTGGTAATTCCCTCAGCGGCCTGGCAGGCCTGCTGCTGGCTCGCACCAGCGGCGCTCCCCTGGTGATGCCGCCCGGCTTCGCTGCCATGGCACTGGTGGTGCTGGTGGCCGGCGCGGTGGGTTCAAGGCTCGGCAGCCGCCACTGGCCCGTGGCCTGGATCCGGCGTTGCCTGGCGCTGGTGCTGCTGCTGGCGGCCAGCAAGTTGCTGGGCCTGGGGGGCTAGCCCCCCAGATAGGCCATCTCCGCATGGGCGGCCGGAGCCCCCGCGCTCCAGGCGGCCAGGCGCTCCTCGCTCCAGCGGTCGGCGCGGCCCTGCCAGAGCCGGCTGATCGCCCCGCACAGCTCCGCCGGCGGCGTGGTGGGCGCCAGCCAGGGGCGCAGGTCGAGGCCGCTGGCGGGGGCGGCGAACAGGCAGGTGTAGGCGATGCCGTCGGCGGTGACCCGCAGGCGGTTGCAATCGCCGCAGAAGGGGGCGCTCACCGAGGCCACCACGGCCATGTGCCCGCCCCCATCCCGATAGCGCCAGCGGCTGGCGGTGCCATGGGCGCCGCGGCCCAGGGGCTCCAGGGGCCACTGGCGGCCGATCCGCTCCACCATCTCAGCGGCGCTGAGCACCGCCTCCGGCCGCCAGCCGTTGCGGTTGCCCACATCCATGAATTCAATCAGCCGCAGCTCCACCCCCCGCTCCCGGGCGAGGGCCGCCAGGGGCAGCAGCTGGTCGTCGTTGCGCCCGCGCTGGATCACGGCGTTGAGCTTGAGGGCACCTGCGGCCGGATCAAAGCCGGCGGCCCGGGCATGCACGATCGCCGCCAGCACCTTGGCCAGCAAAACCTCGCCCGCCGCCACCGCCTCCCCCCGGCCGCCCCCCAGGCCGGCCATGGCCGCCACCGCCGCACCGGTGGTGCCATCCAGGCTCAGGGTGAGCCGATCCAGGCCAGCGGCCCGCAGGGCCAGGGCGCGCTCGGCGGTGAGCAGGGCGCCGTTGCTGGTGAGGCTGATCTCCCCCAGGCCCGCCGGCCGCAGGGGGGCGCAGGCGGCAATCAGGGACTCCAGGCCAGGATGGAGGAGCGGTTCGCCGCCGGTGAGGCGCAGATGGTGCACGCCCAGCTCCACCGCCGCCCCCACCACCGCCAGGCGCTGGGCCTGGCTCAGCAGCCCTGGGGGCTCGATGCCCTCCGGCAGGCAATAGGGGCAGGCCAGGTTGCAGCGGGCCGTGAGCGACAACCGCAACACCCCGAGGGGGCGGCCATGGCGGTCGAGGGGGCGGGGGCGGAGGCTCAGGAGCCGGGAGCTGCGGGAAGGAAAACGCTAGGATCCAGATCTTCTGGGCGGTTGGCATTGCGCAGGGGGCCTGGGGGCAGGGGCACGGCCACCCAGTCTTCGCCCGCCAGCCAACGCTGCATCCCCCGCTCCCCCGCCCCCAGGGCCGCCTCCAGCCGCAGGCGGCGGGCGGGGGTGGCGGGCACCAGCCCCAGCAGGGGCTGGAGGCGCTGGCCATCATGGGCCAGGTGGATCCGCTCCCGGTCGGGATCGCCGGCTGCCGCCCCAATCAGCGCCTCCAGGGTGGGCGCATCCAGGTGGGGCAGGTCCACCGGGCACAGCAGCAGCCGTTCCCCTGGGTGACGCCCCATCAGGCGGGCCAGGGCCCGGAGCGGGCCCTCCCAGGGGGGAGGCTCACGGAACACGGCCAGGGGCGGAGTGGAGCGGCCCCCAGCCGCCCGCTGTGCCATCAGGGCTTCCGCCGCCAGCTGATGGGTGCCGTGGCGGCTGATCAAGGTGAGCGGCTGGCCCAGCTCCAGCAAAAGGGCCAGGGTCCCCTCAAGCCAGGTCCCTCCAGCGGGATGGGGCAGCAGGGCCTTATCCCGGCCCATGCGGCGGCTGGCGCCCCCGCTGAGGAGGCAGCTGCGGAAGGGATCGCTCACCGATTCATCATCCCCAGGCTCCAGCTCCCTTCATCAACAGCCATGGGCTCCGAGAAGCTGTGGCAAAACCCACCCCTACAAGACCATCCGTTGGCCAGGGTGCTTACCTTCAGAGCGGCTGCCATTTCCCATTGGCCACTCTCCCCACCACCACAGACTTGCGCCTCACCCTCCTGCAAGCCCTGGGGGCCACCCTGCTCCTGACCGCTGGGGGCTGCGGCATCACCAACGGCAGCGCCGATACCGAGACGGTGGAAGGGATGGCCACCCCGATCAAGATGGTGCTGAGGGGGGCCGGGGCCTCCTTCCCTGCCCCCCTCTATCAGCGATGGTTTGAGGAGCTGGCCAACCAGGGGGTGAAGGTGAAGTATCTCTCCGTGGGATCAGGGGTGGGAATCCAGCAATTTCTCTACAACTCCATGGATTTTGCGGCCAGCGATGTGCCGATGAAGGCCAAAGACATCGCCACCGTGCCGCAGGGGGTGGTGCAGATCCCGATGACGGCCGGGGCCATTGCGATTGCCTACAACAACCTGGGCTGCGAGCTCAAGCTCAGCCAAGCCCAGCTGGTGGCCATCTTCTCCGGCGCCATCAGCAACTACAGCCAGCTGGGCTGCCCAGCCAAGCCGATCAAGGTGGTGGTGCGCTCTGATAGCTCTGGC
>JAYKJF010000094.1:0-8836 GCA_035285785.1 Cyanobacteriota bacterium | reverse complement strand
CCAACCCCGGCACCATCACGGGCTCCATCGGGGTGATCCTGCGGGGCAACGACCTCTCGCGCCTGCTGGATCGGGTGGGGGTGCGCTTTGAAACGGTGAAGAGCGGGCTCTACAAGGACATCCTTTCCCCGGATCGGGCCCTGAGCAGCGAGGAGCGGCAGCTGCTGCAGGAGCTGATTGATTCCAGCTACGGGCAGTTCGTGGCAGCCGTGGCCCAGGGCAGGGGGATGGAGGAGGAGCGGGTGCGCGCCTTTGCCGATGGCCGGGTGTTCTCCGGGGCCCAGGCCAGGGATCTGGGGCTGGTGGATGCCCTGGGAGATGAAGAAGCGGCCCGGGAGATGGCGGTGCAACTGGCGGGTCTGCCCCCGAAAACCAGGCCCGTCACCTTCGGCAAACCTCCCCAGCGTTTCGCCGGTGTGTTGCCCGGGAGATCCATGCTGAGCAGGATGGGACAACTGATCACCATGGAGGTGGGCTGGAGCGGCCAACCGCTCTGGCTCTATCGCCCCTGATTCACCCGATGACCATGGCCTCTCCCGTCCTCGAGTTGTGCGCCCTGCGTGGGGCCACCACGGCGAGCGCCAACACCAGCCAGGCCATCGACGAGGCGGTGGGAGAGCTGATCGATGCCCTGATGGAGGGCAACAACCTGGAGGGGCCCCGGCTGCTCTCGGTCACCTTTTCGGTGACGGCCGATCTGGATGCCTGCTTCCCCGCCGCCGTGGCGCGCCGGCGGGAGGGCTGGGGCAACGTGGCCCTGCTGGATTGTCAGCAGATGGCGGTGCAGGGGGATCTGCCCCGGTGCATCCGGCTGCTGGCCCACGCCTGGCTGGAAACGGGCCGCAGCGTGGTGCACCCCTACCTGCGGGAGGCCTCCCGGCTGCGGCCGGATCGGGCCGGCGGTGGTCCAGCCAGCTCCCCCTCCGACCACTGAACGGCAGTGCCGATGGATGGCCTCCCGAGAATTTGGGGATTCTCGGGGCCTTCGCCCCACCTCCCACACCTCCCCTTGACCTCACTTCTCGCGTTGCTGGGCCGCACCACCGCCGTTGCCGGGGTGGGAGCAGGCCTGGCCCTGGCCCCCCTGCTCACCGCCTCCCTCGTGGCGCCGCCCTCGAGCCAGGCCCAGGGCACCCCGGGGCTGATGGAATTCCGCTGGGACAACAGCAAGGACTATCGCAAGCTGTATTACTTCCAGTCGGACACCCAGCGCCTCAAGCTCTCCGACTACTACCTGATTCTCAAGCCCAAGGATCGCAAGACCGCCATCCTCAAGCTCACCGTGTCGATGCCGAAAACCTTCGACAGCACGATTGATCCCAAGCGGGTGAAGCTCTGCAAGATGAGCGAGGGGGGCATGCTGAAGCGCACCCGCTGCGAGAAGCAGATTCCGGCCACGGTGGAGGTGAATGCCAAGGCGGGCACCATTGAGGTGTTCCCCGACACCCCCATTTCCGACAAGAGCACTGTGGGTGTGTACATGCGGATCTACAACCCCTTCAACATCGGCATGTATCAGTTCAACGCCCTGGCCCAGGCCCCCGGAGACATTCCGGTGTCGAGCTATCTGGGCAGCTGGCTGATCCAGATCGATGCCAATGCCGGTAATTGAGGAAGGCTGGTAGGGTGGGTGGCTGAGAAAAACGTGACATGACCAAGCGCACTCTGGAGGGCACCAGCCGCAAACGGAAACGGGTATCGGGTTTCCGGGTTCGGATGCGCACCCATACGGGACGCCGGGTGATCCGGTCCCGCCGCCGCCGCGGCCGGGCCCGTCTGGCGGTCTGAGCCCAGGCTTGATCGGTGTCTCTGCCCCAGCAGCATCGCCTCCGGGGCCTGAAGGTTTTTGATCGGATCTATCGCCAGGGGCACCGCTTCCACGGCCGCTGGCTCACCCTTCGGGTGATGGCGGCCGATCCTGCCCTGCTGCCCCCCCGGGATCGGCCCCACCCCACCAGCCCCTGGCGCTGCGCGGTGGTGGTGAGCACGAAGGTGAGCAAGCGGGCGGTGCGCCGCAATCGGCTCCGGCGCCTGATGCACGCCACCGTGCTGGCCCATCCACCCCAGCCGAAGCAACCATGCTGGCTGGTGTTCAGCCTGAAGCCCGGCAGCATCGACGCCGAAGAGCCCCTTCTGCTGGGAGAATGTCTGTTGTTGTTGCAAAAGGCAGGGTTGCGCGATGAGCACCCAGACCCCCCCGGTGCCGGCGGGAGCCAGCATCCAGGAAGATGTCTTCTATGAAGGGGGTCCCGCCCGCGGCGACCTCATTCTCAATCTGCTGTTCGGCCTCACCCTGATCGGTCTGCCCTTTGCGGTGGCGGCCCTGGTACGGGCCGTTTGGCTGCGGTTTCGGATCACCAGCCGCCGCATCGAGGTGAACGGGGGCTGGATGGGCCGCGACCGCACCCAGGTGGTGTACAGCCAGATCCGGGAGGTGCGCTCCGCCCCCAGGGGTCTGGGGGCCTGGGGCGACATGGTGCTGGTGCTGGAGGATGGATCCAAGCTGGAAATGCGCTCCGTGCCCCGGTTCCGGGAGATGGAGGCCTACATCGAGGAGCGGCGCAAGGCCTCTCCCAAGTCCACCAAAACGGTGAAGGTGTCCACCGGCTTCGTCAATCCGGAGGCCACGGCCTCCTGAAAGGCGGTTCTCCGTCTTCCCCCCCTGCGCTCCTGGTGGCCTCCATCAGGCACACTGACCCACGGATCCTTGCTCTAGGCCCCATCTGTGATCGGCTACATCTCCGACAACCTGCTGCTCCCCATCCTGGATTTTTTCTATGGATTGGTGCCCAGCTATGGCCTGGCGATCATTGCCCTCACGGTGGTGATCCGTCTGGCCCTGTTCCCCCTGAGCGCCGGATCCATCCGCAGCGCCCGGCGCATGCGGATCGCCCAGCCGGTGATGCAGCAGCGGCAGGCGGAGATCAAAACCAAATATGCCAATAACCCCCAGAAGCAGCAGGAGGAGCTGGGCAAGCTGATGCAGGAGTTCGGCAGTCCCCTGGCGGGCTGCCTGCCCCTGTTGGTGCAGATGCCGATCCTGTTCGCCCTCTTCGCCACCCTGCGGGGCTCACCCTTTGCGGATGTGCCCTACACCTTCAACGTGAAGGTGCTGCCCCAGGAGCAGATCGCAGCGGTGGAGGCGAAGCCGTTCAACACCCCCAGCCACTCGATCTTCGTCACGGCCACCAAGCACGTGCCCGTGATCGGCACCCTGGAGAAGGGCACCAAGCTGGGCGTGGGCGACAGCGAAACGGTGATGCTCCACGGCAAGGACGGGGCGAGCTTCGATTCCGTGCTCAACAGCGTGGAGAACGGCGAGAGCTTCCGCCCCACCTGGAGTGTCACCAAGGGCGAAGGCGTGGTGTCGGTGGATGAGAACGGCACGATCAAGGCCATCAGCCCCGGCGATGCGGTGGTGGAGGGCAAAATCCCCGGCCTGGCGGCCCGCAGCGGCTTCCTGTTCATCAAGGCCCTGGGCCAGGTGGGCTTCGTCACCGATGGCGCGATCAACTGGGACATCGCGATCCTGGTGGCGGGCTTCGGCGCCACCCTGTTCATCAGCCAGATCCTCTCCGGCATGGGGATGCCCGCCAACCCCCAGCAGGCCACAGCCAACAAGATCACGCCGGTGATGATCACGGCCATGTTCCTGTTCTTCCCCCTGCCCGCCGGGGTGCTGCTTTACATGGTGGTGGCCAACATCTTCCAGGGCCTGCAAACCTTCATCCTCAGCAAGGAAGCCCTCCCGGACAACCTGCAGCAGATCCTGGATAAGCAGATGGCCGCCCAGCCCGTGACGGTGGCCGCCTCAGGCGACCGGCTGCCCTTCGAGCCCAATTCGAAGAAGTGACCCCCCTGCTCCGCCCCGTTCCCCTCGCGGAGCTGCGCACCCTGCCGGAGGGCAAGGTGTGGCAGGTGGAGCAACCGATCGCCGGCCTGGAGAGCCTCACCCCCGTGCGGGGGCAGGTGGTGGCGGTGCACCACGGCACGGCCCTGGAGGTGAGCGGCGAAGCAGAAACGATCATCACCCTCTGCTGCGCCCGCTGCCTGCAGCACTACAACCAGGGCCTGCGGGCCGAGGTGAAGGAACTGATCGAATTCCGCGGTGGCTTGGCCGCTGCGGAAGCCGACCCCTTGGCCCCCCTGGGCGACGATCTGGATGATCGGCTGGATCCGGCGGGCACGTTTGATCCGGAGCGCTGGCTGTTTGAGCAATTGAGCCTGCAGCTGCCCCTGGTGAACCGCTGCGGAAAGGAGTGTCCGGGCCCCGCCCGCTGGGGCAGTGGGGAGCCCGCGGCCGATCCCCGTTGGGAGGCCCTCAAGGCCCTCAGCGAGCCCCCCGCCTGAGCCCTCCCGATGACGCCTCCTGCGCTGGTGGAGCAGCTGGATCTGTTGATCCGCTCCCGCACCCCCATCCTCTGGATCCGCACCCTGGAGGAAGACCGGGTGGAGAGCCTGCTGAAGCAGGTGGCCCAGCAGCTGGGGGGGCGCACCCTCTGGAGCTGGGACTTCGTGAGCGGGCTGCAGGGGGCGGCGGGCCGGGAGGGGGAGGCGGCCCGCAATCCCATGGGGGCCCTGGAGGTGATGGCCACCGTGCCCACCGACCAGGGCGCCATGCTGCTGCTCAAGGATTTTCACCGCTTCACGGAGGATGCGGGCATCTGCCGCCGGCTGCGCAACCTGGCCAGCCGCCTGCGGCAGGGGCCCCACACCCTGGTGATCACGGCCCCCCGCTGGGAGCTCCCCGGTGAACTGCAGGACAGCATCACCACCCTGGAGCTGCCCCTGCCCGATGCGCCGGCCATCGAGCGCCTGCTGGCCTCCATCGCCCAGGCCAGCGGCCATCCCCTGCCGCCGGAGCTGCTCGATGAGCTCACCGCCGCCTGCCATGGGCTGAGCGAGCAGCGGGTGCGCCAGCTGGCGGCCCGGGCCCTGGCCCGGCGGGGGCAGCTGGGGCAGGAAGACCTGGCGGAGGTGCTGGAGGAGAAGCGGCTGGCGATCGCCCGCAGCGAGCTGCTGGAGTATTGCCCCACGGAGGCCACCCCGGCCGACATCGGTGGGTTGGAGGCCCTCAAGCACTGGCTGGAGCAGCGCCATCGGGCCTTCAGCGAGGAGGCCCGCCGTTTCGGGCTGCCCCTGCCCCGGGGGGTGCTGCTGCTGGGCCCCCAGGGCACGGGCAAATCGCTCACGGCCCGGGCGAGCGCCCACAGCTGGTCGATGCCCCTGCTGCGGCTGGATGTGGGCCGGCTGTTTGCCGGTCTGGTGGGGGCCAGCGAGGCCCGCACCCGGGAGATGATCCAGTGGGTGGAAGCCCTGGCGCCCTGCGTGCTGTGGATCGATGAGATCGACAAGGGCTTTTCCTTCGGGGTGGGCGATGGCCGCAGCGATGGGGGCACGAGCCAGCGGGTGCTGGCGAGCCTGCTCACCTGGATGGCGGAAAAAACGAGCCCGGTGTTTGTGGTGGCCACCGCCAATGCGGTGGAGCGGCTGCCGGCGGAGCTGCTCCGGAAGGGCCGCTTCGATGAGATCTTCCTGCTGGAGCTGCCCGATGCCCAGGAGCGGCGGGCGATTCTCGATCTGCAGCTGCGCCGCCGCCGGCCCCACCACACCCTGCCCCTGGAGGTGCTGGTGGATCGCACGGCGGGCTTCTCCGGCGCCGAGCTGGAGCAAACGGTGATTGAGGCCATGCACCTCGCCTTCGGGGAGAACCGCGACCTGCAGGAGCCGGATCTGATCGCGGCCGCCAGCCAGGTGGTGCCCCTCTCCCGCACGGCGCGGGAGCAACTGGAGGCCCTGCGCCAGTGGGCCAGCAGCGGCCGGGCCCGCCCGGCGTCGGATCAGCGGGTGAGCGGCGCCATGTAACGCCTGTGTGAAGAACTTCCACGCTGGGTAACAACCTGGAGCGCAGAGCTGGATGGAACCAAAAACGCCGCATAGCGTCTGCGAAGTCTCCTGGAAGAGCCCATGCTCCCCGGCCCCGGTTCCCGTTTTCCCGGCCCCCGCTCCCAGGGTGAGCTGGTGTCCCAACTGGCAGTGGCGAGCCTGGGCGCTGGCGTGATCACCAGCCTGGCCGTGGCCCAGGGCCAGAACCCCCTCACCGCCCTGAGCATCACCCTCTTCTCCGCCATCGCCGCCGTGGCCGTCGGCCAGGTGCTGTAGGTCGTCGGTAGTCAGTCGGGGTTGCGGTGCCGCAGGCGTAGAGGCCGAACCCTCATCCTCCACTGGTAACACCAGAGAACCCCATCACAAAAGCAGGCACAACCGGACGGATCTGGCGGGCAGTGGCTTCCAGAAAGGCCACCAGGATGGTGATCAGCAGGATGAAGTCCACCAGGCCGGGATCCTGTGCGGCTCGTGGACCCTGCTGCTGTTGCACCAGCTGCTCCAGGGGCTCCCAGAGGGGGTTGGTGCGGGCCTGGCGGTAGCTCTCGGCCAGGCGGCTCTGCTGGGCAGGTTCACTGAGGGCAATGTCGGCTGTGGAATGGGCGAAGGCGTTGCGCACCTTGCGCAGGGCCTGGAGCGAGAGTTCCACCTCTGGTTCGATGAGGCCGAGGCGGTGGGCCAGGGCGATCCGTGCCCCGAAGGAGCCCATGGGGCGATCGGTTTGGAACAGGCTTTCGCGGGTGCTTGGCGGCAGCAGGGCGGCCTTGAGCAACGCCTCCAGGGCCGCGTCCACCCGCGCGACGCCCACGAGCACGGCGCCCCGGCCCCGTTCCCGCAACATGCCGAGGGCCACGGTGCGGGCTCCTTCGGCGGCGGCTTCGATCCAGTCAGGGAGTGGATCCATCAATTACGGATGGTTGATGCCCCGAGCCAGGGCATCGGCAACCGTGGATTGGATCTTGTTGCCCAGGTCTTCCTGTGCCCACTCCTCAGAAAGCAGTTCCGTCTGCTGCAGCACCAACTCGATGGCGCCCTTTTCCTCATCCGGCGGGTATTTGTAGCGCTTGAGCAAGGCCTTGATCATGGTGCGCAGGCGGGCCCGCACGTTGTCCTTGTATTGCCAATCGATGGTGAGATTGCCGCGAAGCTTTTCCGCCAGCTCCCGGGCCATCTTCATCAGCACCTCATCCCCCATCAGCTCCTGGGCCGAGGCGTTGTTGGCCAAGGAGTCGTAGAAGGCGGATTCCGCAGGGCTGAGGCCCATGGCGGCCACCCGTTCGGCCTCCTCCCGGAACTGCTTCGCCATGGCGATCAGCTCCTCGATCACCTGGGCGGCCTCCACGGAACGGTTGGCGTATTTGGCAAGGGAGGCCTGCAGCAGCTCACTGAAGCGCCGTTGTTTCACCACGTTGGTGCGGAAGCGGCTCTGCAGCTCGTCCTGGAGCAACCGCCGCAGCAGCTCCACTGCCAGGTTTTTCTGGGGGAGTTTGCTGATCTCCTCTAGAAAAGCATCCGAAAGGATGCTGATGTCGGGCTTCTCCAAACCGGCCAGCTTGAACACATCGGTGATGCCATCGGCCACCAAGGCACCAGAGAGCAGCTGCTGCAGGGCGCCATCCACATCCTTTGGGGGGCGGCCATCCCCACCGTTGCTCTCACCCTTGATCAGGGGGGCGCGTACAGCCTGAAGGAAGGCCAGCTCCCCATCCAGGGCCAGGGCGGCTTCGAGGGTGCCGCAGAGGGCAAAGGCCTTGGTCATCATCAGCACGGTGTCGCAGAAGCGCTTCCTGCCATCCGGCAGGGCCAGGATGTGATCGAGGCAGGTGGGCAGCAGCGCCATGGCTTCGCTGGGATCCCGGAAGCCGCTCCAGTCGATGGGGTGCAGGAGATCGCGGGCCACCTGCAGCTTCTCCTGGAACACGCGCAGGGCTTCGCTGGTGTCGAGGGTGGGGGAGCCTTTGCCGTGGGCGGCGGTGTAGGTGGCAAGGGCTTCCTTGAGCTGGGGCGCGATGCCGATGGTGTCCACCACCAGGCCGCCGGGTTTGTCCTTGAACACCCGGTTCACCCGGGCGATGGCCTGGGCCAGGTTGGCGCCCTTCATGGGCTTGTCGATGTAGAGGGTGGCGAGGCAGGGGGCGTCAAAGCCCGTGAGCCACATGTCGCGCACGAGCACGATCCTGAGGGGATCGGAGGGATCCTTGAAGCGCTGCTCCAGATCTTTCTTCTGCTGTTTGCTGGTGTGATGTGGCTGGAGGAGGGGCGAATCAGAGGCGGAGGCCGTCATCACCACCTTGATCACCCCCTTGGCCGGATCGGGATCGTGCCATTCGGGGCGGAGGGCCACGATGGCGGCATAGAGGCGGGCGCAGATGGTGCGGCTCATCAGCACGGCCATGGCCTTGCCGGGCTGGGTGCGGGAGCGCTGCTCGAAGTGGGTCACCAGATCTCGGGCCACCTGTTGAAGCCGGGGTTCGGCGCCCACCAGGGCTTCCAGGGCTGCCCAGCGGCTCTTGGCCCGTTCGGCTGCGGGGATGTCGTCCTCATCAGCGAAGAGGTCATCTACCTGCGCATCCACCTGGGGGAGAAGGGGCTCCTTGAGAGCGAGCTTGGCGAGGCGCGATTCGTAGTAGATGGGCACGGTGGCACCGTCTTCCACCGCCTGCTGGATGTCATAGATGGAGATGTACTGCCCGAAGACGGCCTGGGTGTCACGGTCGTCCTGGGAGATGGGGGTGCCGGTGAAGGCCAGGAAGGTGGCCTGGGGAAGGGCATCCCGCAGGGCCCGGGCAAGGCCGTATGTGATGGTTCCCGTGTTGGGATCCATCCGGGCCTTGAAGCCGTATTGGGTGCGGTGGGCTTCATCGCAGATCACCACGATGTTGCGCCGTTCGCTGAGGGCAGGGAAGCGTTCCTCACTGGCCTGCGGAGCGAATTTCTGAATGGTGGTGAA
>JAYKJF010000093.1:0-6542 GCA_035285785.1 Cyanobacteriota bacterium | reverse complement strand
AGCTGAGCGCCCAGTGGAGATCGATGGTTTGCCACTGGCGCCGGAGGGTAACCTCGTAGCCCGTCCAGCGGCAGTAGCGCCACCGCCATCCGTCCTGGTGGAGGGGGCCCTCCCCCCACTCTCTCTGGAACCCCAGCTGCTCCAGATGGCCGATGGCGTCTGCCAGGTGGCGGGGATCCACCCAGAGATCCAGATCGCCACTCCGACCTCGGCCGGAGATCTGGCCGGTGGTCTGCAAGGCGAGGGGAAGGCCCTTGATCACCAGCACCGGCAGGCCGGCTCTTTCGAAGATCCCGACGGTGTCGACGGTGAAGCGGGCCAGCAGGAGGGCCGCCATCCTCTCCTCCCGAGCCTGCTGCTGCAGGGCTCCAGGCAGGAAGGGCACCACTCGGGCCACAAGGGGATGGCCCTGCAGGAGGCCCACCACCCGTTGCCGGAGCACCATCGCCTTCCATTCCCCAGGAGGAACCTGATGGCACTGTTCCCTGAGGTCTTCCACCAGGGCCTCGGAGAGGCTGGCTTCCCCGCGCTCCTCCTGCAGGAGCACCCCCACCAGCCGGCGCAGGGCCTGCAGGGCCCGGGGCGTCAGGGCTGCCCCAGCGAAGGGCTCCAGAAGCGGGGGATCGGCCGACATGGGGAAGATCCTCCGACATCGGCCACCGCCCGCCGCCTGCCATGACGATCTCCCCGGGCCTCCATCTACCGGACCCCCTCGACACCCTGCTGCTGAAGGCGGCCCTCCATCCGGATCAGCGAGGGGTTGAGGCCTGGCAGCGCCTGCGTCCCCTCTTTTCCGTGGAGGAGGCCCATCCGGGCCAATGGAGCCTGCTGCCCCTGGTGCACCGCACCCTCTGCGCCACGGGGTCCACCGACCCCGACCGGGAGCGCCTGGCGGGCCAGCGCCGCTACCTGCGAGTTCGCTGGGCCCAAGGGGAGGGGCCCATCGCCGCCGCGCTCCGCCGGCTGGAGGAGGCCGCCATCCCGGCGCTGCTGGTGGGGGAAGCCGCCAGGGCGGAGCGCCTGGACGGGAACGACGCCTCCCTCCGCGAGATCCAGCAGGTTTGTCTCCTCATTCACCCGGCTGACAGGGCTCGGGCGGCCGCCCTGCTGGGCCCCGCAGACCCCATCCAGCTGGTGGACCGGGCCTCCGATCGCCTGGCCCGCCCAGGCTCCGCCGGCGATCCGGCCTGGGAGCAGGCCGAGCCCGCCACCCTGGCCGGGAGCCCCGTGCTGCGCCCCTCGGCTACGGATCTGCTGCTGCACACCCTGGTGGACGGCACCCGCTTGTCCCACAGGGGCCGCATCCGTTGGGCCGCCGATGCCGCCCAGCTCATCGCCGAAGGGGGCATCGACTGGCAGCGGCTGGCCCAGCAGGCGGAGAGGGGGCAGGTGGCGCTCACCACCGCCACGGCCCTGACCTACCTGGCCACCGCCCTGGAGGTGCCCCTGCCATCGGAGGCCCCCACCCGGATCCCAAGGGGCTGGGGGCACGGGCGGGAGCGGCTGATCCACCAGCTGTGGAACCCCGGCGCCCAGGGCTCCTGCCGCCGCAACGCTGTGGCCCTGGAGCTGGCGCAATCGGCGGCGGAGCCGCCCCTGGCCAGCCTCTGGGGCCTGGGCCAGCGGGTGGTGGGGGTGGGCGCCGTGACGCTGGCCCGGGAAGGGCGCTGGGGGCTGCAGGTGTTGAAGCGGATCCGGCAGCCTCCGCCGATGTTCAAGGCAGCCCAGGACCTGCCACCGCCGGCCCGGTTCACGGGCAGTGTGGTGGTGGCCTCCACGCAGCGCTCAGGCAGCACGCTTCTGTGTTCGGCCCTCGAGCGCACCGGCCTGGTGGGCGTTCCCAAGGAATATCTTCTGCCCGGGTTTCTCGCAAGCGGCCACCGGGTGCTGGGCGTGCCCCAACCCACCGCGAGGGAGACGGTGCGGCGCCTGCTGCGACGGCTGCGTCTGGAGCGGTGGTGGTGGGGGTACTGGGAGATCGATCCATCCACCATGGCTCCCTACATTCAGGCCCTTGTGGCCCGCCGCAGCACGGCCAATGGCCTCTTTTGCCTGAAGATTCACTGGCAGCATTTTGAGCTTGCCCAGCGGATGGGCTTCTGCCCCTCCCAGCTGCCGCAGCCGATCACCTGGATCCATATCGAGCGACGGGACCGTATTGCCCAGGCCGTTTCCTTTGAAAAGGCGATGCGAAGCGGGGCCTTCGCGGCCAACGAGGAAAGGTCGCACAGTGTCGATCGTCTGTCATACGACGATGGGGGGATTCTGCGCACCTATGAGCTGCTCCGGCAAAGCGCGAGCGGGTGGGAGCGCTATTTCCAGAGCGCGGGAATCACTCCCCTGCCCGTGGAGTACGAAGAGCTCGCCGCCGATTACGAGGGCACGATCACACGGGTACTGGAGGCGCTGGGATTCACCAACGTGCCGGTTCCACCACCCCTGCTGCAGCGGCAAGCCAATGCGGTGAACAAGCGCTGGATCGAGGCCTTCCGCCGCAACCATCCCGAACTCACGGGCCCGGAGCAGGGCGACGGCGAGCGTCCAGGGCCGCCTTGAGTTGGGCGATCCGCCGTTTCTCCTGGAGGAAAGGCACGCCATGGGAGAGGTTGGTGCCATGGATGCGCCGCCGCAACACCAGCTGATCAAGGGTGGCGTAGGTGAGCCCACGCTTGAGGGCAGCGGCCATCCAGCCGAAGGCGACATAGGGCTCCCCGGCGGCGAACCCCCCCAGGCGATCGAAGGCGGAGCGGCGCAGCAGGGCGGTGGTGAGCATGCGCACCAGGGTGGGCTCGGCCGTCCATCGGACATGGGGAGGGGCGTCGGGATCAACGAACTCCACGGCCTGGCCGAAAACGGCGTCCACCTGCGGGCTGGCCTCGAGCACGGCCAGCAGCGCCGCCAGGCGGCCCTCGGGCCAGAGGTCATCCGCATCGAGCGCGGCCACGTAGCGGCTCCGGGTGAGGGCCAGGCCGGCATTGCGGGCCAGGCCCTCACCCCCCCTGGGCTGCTGGAAGAGCTCCACCCCGGCGGAGGCGAAACGGCGCGCCACGGCGGCCGTGTCGTCCGTGGAGCCATCGTCCACCACCAGCACCTGCACGCTGGCCTCCACGCTGCGGGCCTCCCGCAGGGCCGTGTCCAGGGCCGCCGCCAGATGGCGACCGCCGTTCCAGGCGGGGATGATCACGGCCACATCCACCTCGGGCGCCGTGGCGGCCCGGTAGAGCTGGACGTAGGCGGCCGCGCAGCGCTCAAGGGAGAAGTGCTGCGCCACCCGCTCCCTACCGGCGGCGCCCAGGCTCCTGGCCCGCTCGGGATCGGCCAGCAGGCTGGTGATGGCATCAGCCAGCAGGGCCGGCTGCCGATCCACCGCCTCCCCCTCCACCAGGATCCCGGTCTGGCCATCGGCCACCACCTGCTCGATGCCCCCCAGCCGGGTGGCCACGATCGGCCGACCGGCTGCCGCCGCCTCCAGCAGGGCATAGGGCAGCCCCTCGAAGCGGGACGGGGCCACCACGATGCCGGCGCGTGAAAGAAAGTCGGGCACCCGGGCCCGATCCACGAAGCCATGGAACTGCACGCGCTCCTGCAGACCCAGCTCCACCGCCAGCCCCTCCAGAAAGGGCCGATCGGGCCCTTCCCCGATCACCTCCAGGCTCACCTGCGGATGGGCGGCCACCACCGCAGGCAGGGCCCGCAGCAGGCGATCAAAGCCCTTCTGTGCCACCAGTCGGCCGATCGCCAGCAGCCGCGGCTGCGGGGGCAGGGGGAGGGCTTCCCCCAGGGGCACCCCATTGGGGATGGTCACCATCCGGTGGGCCAGATCGGGCCGGGCCCGGGCGGCTTCGATCACCACGGAGGTGGACACGCCATTGATGAGCTGCGCTTCCACCATCAGGCGAGCCAGCAATGACCCCGGATCCCTGCCGTCGAAGAGGCCGAGCATCTGGTTGTGCAGGGTGAGAAGCGTGGGCGCCGGGGCCTCCTCCAGCGTGGCCAGGTGGAGCAGGGGGGTGGGATCGGTGAGATGCACGTGGTAGAGGCTGGGCCGCAGCTCCTGCTTGAGGGCCGCCACGGTGCGGCGGCCGTGCAGCACGGCACCGGGCTGGCGCGCCTCGAAGGCCGCCCGCAGGGGCTCCCGGATCACCACCACCCCGGCTTCGACCTGCCGGGAGGGCCCGCCCCACCCCACCAGCAGATGGGGGTCGAGCCCTTGCTCCGCCAGGTGCTCACACACCAGCCGGGCGAAGGTGCCGATGCCACCGGGGTTGGGGGGATATTCCGAAAGGAACCACAGCGGCCGCAGGGGGCCAGAGGCGGCAGGAGCGGGAATCATGGTTCCTGGTCCCGGCCACCCTCCTCCCCAATGGCTGCCGCCAGGGCCCGCCGGAGCTGCAGGGAGCGCTGGAGGATCGCGATCAGATCAGCGGGACGGGGAGGATCCCTTCGGCTTCTGGAGCCAGCGTGGAGACGGTAGATCTGGGAAAGGGCGTCATGGTCCTGGACGCGAGCCCCCAGATCCCGGGCCCGCTGGAACCACTCGTAATCCTCGAAATTCGTGAGCTGTTCATCGATCAGCCCCACGCGCTCGAACACCTCCCGCCGGAAGGTGGCCGCCCCGAAGCTGGGGATGGAGGCAATCGGCTCTTCTCCCGGAAACCGGAGCCGCTGGAGCAGGGCCGGGTGGTCCGCCTCAAAGCGGGTGCGGCCTAGCAGCACCTCCAACTCGGGATCTCCAGCGAAGCAGGGGAGATCCACCGCCAGACGCTCGGGCGGCCAGAGGTCGTCCGCATCGCAGAAGGCGATCAGGGGCGTGTCGGCGGCGGCGCGGCCCACGTTGCGGGCCGCGCCAGGCCCCCGCCCCGGACCGGACAGCACGCCGTGGGCACCGGCAGCGCGGGCCACGGCAGCGGTCCCATCCTCAGAGCCGTCATCCACGACAAGAACCTGGGGAGACCCGCCGCTCTGGGCCAGCAGGGAGGCCAAGGTGGAGGGGAGCGTAGCCGCCGCATTCCGCGCCGGCACCACAACCGTGAGGTGCTGCGGAGCGTAGGGGCTGGTCAAGGGGCCGTCCCGGCGAGGAGCCGGCGCACCTGATCCGGCACGTCCGGAAGGTCGTTCACCTGCAGACGGAAACAGGGCACGGAGCGGATGGTGGCGGTGAGGGCCTGCCAGGTTTCCCGCTCCCAGAGGCGCTGCTGGAAGAGGGTGCTGGGGGCCAGGGCGCGCAGGGCCTCGATGCGCGAAAGGGGCTCCACGCGGGTGGGGCCGGAAGGATCCTGCACCACCTCACACACCGCCGCCACAGACGTGGCAGCGGCCTCGGTGACCCCCAGGTCGACGAGCCATTTGCCCCGCGAGGCCGGGCCCATGACCCGCGCACGCAGCGCAGGCAGCAAGGCCAGAGACCGTTCATCGAGCTTGGCGTAGCGATACATCCCGTATGCGATCGGCCCTTGGGTGGGCGCAGGGGTGGACGGACCTGGAGCCTGGAGAAGGCAGTAATCATCCCCGAGCACCTGCAGGCCGCTGTCGAGGCAGGCCAGGGTGCTGGTGCTTTTGCCCGCCCCACCGGCCCCCACCAGCAGCACACAGCGCTCCCCATCCCCCACGGCACCGGCATGCACCATCGCGCCGCCCTGGAGAACCGCCCACCACCGGGCCGCTGACCGCAGGGGACTGCTGCGCTCCCAGGGGGGCAGGGCGTCGAGGTCGCGGGCCCAGAACACAGCGGCGGCCTGCTCGGGCTGAAACAGCCAGAGGGTCTGCTCCGGGCCGCTGGACAGAGCCGTGCGTCCCTCCCCGCGGGCCAGCAGCACCTCGTTTCCGCGGGGCCGGATCTGCTCAGGGAGCTGATCCCAGGGGAGCTCTGCCCCGCTCAGCAGGGTCACCTGGAGGGGGGGCCAGCAGGCCGGGGCGCTGGCCAGAAGGGATCCGGCGAAGGTGCGAAGCGGCTCAGGGGCCCCGGCCTGCAAAGTCAGGGGGATCGGCCCGAAGCCCAGGGTGTGCCGATGGGCCAGTGCCCGTTGGGCTTCACCGGCCAGAGCCTCCAGGGCCTCGCAAAGCGTCACGGTCAGGGGGATGGGGAGGTGGGAGCGGTCACCCGGGGCCAGCCGCTGTTGTCCACCTCGTGAATGGGATCGAAGAGCAACAAATCCTGCATATCGGTATAAACCTCGAAGACGGGCGCTTCCCAGAGCCGCATCCGCGTTTCCTCGGGGAGCTGCAGGTCACCCGTCTCCATGTCCTCACCTTCCTTCAGGGTCAGAAGCGCTTCGCCCAGCAGATCGGCGGCGAACCGGTCGAGCTCCGGGCCCACGATCGAGGGATCGGCCCCATGGTGATCAGCCACGGGCCCGGCCAGCTGGTTCACGGGGTGGCCGGACAGAAGCGCGCACCAAGCGGTCGCTGCCCCACCGCGCATGGAGTAATAGGCGCCAGAGTCGCTGCGAATGGCGAGAACTTCCCCATCGATCACATCGAACACGACATTGTTCGCGTTCAGGCAAAACCTCACTGGGGACAAGGGGAAGTGGATCCATTAT
>JAYKJF010000092.1:0-5058 GCA_035285785.1 Cyanobacteriota bacterium | reverse complement strand
TCTGCTGGTGGTACTGCTCCAGCACCGCCTGGAGCCGGGGGCCGGCCAGGAAGCGATGCACCGGCAGGCGCATCAGGGTGTCGCCATCGCTGGCCGTGAGGCGCAGGGCCTCATCCAGGCTCAGGCTGGGATCGGCGGCGCAGAACCGCTCCGCATTCTTGAGATCCCCGGGCCGCAGCTCGATCCAGGCCCCTTTGTGCTGCACCAGGGGGCTGCGCTTGGCCGCCAGCCGCTCCAGATCCTTCAGATTCAGGGTGACGCCGCCGATCATCAGGTCCCACCGCCAATCCAGCCCCTCGCCCAGGCTCAGCCCCCGCGATTGGCTCGGCAGTTCCGCCTCGATCGACAGGCCCAGACGGCTCGCCAGACCGCCGCTCAGGCTGGCGGGGAGCACCACCCCCACCCCCACATCGCGCAGTTGGTTGGCGGCGGTGCGAACCAGCACGAAGGCTTCCGCCGGCGTGAGTTGCATCTGCTCCGGTGTGGCGCTCTCCAGGCCCCGGCCGAGCGGTTCAAACACCTGCAGGGCCCTCCCCAGGCCCTCCAACAACAGTTCTCCCGCCTGGGGCACCTCCACTTCGCCCAGCTGCAGCACGCTGTCTCCGGCCGCCCACACCACCCCAGCGTTCAGCCGCAGTGTTGGTTCCGCTTCCGCCTGCAGGGAAAAGCGCAAGTCCCAGAGCTCCTCCCCATCGGCGGGCGTGAAGAGCTCGAGGCAAGCCCGGGCAGGAGCCACCCGTCCCGCCACGGCTTCGCGCCAATGGTGGGTGGCGGTTTCCAAGCGCTCGGTCTGCTCCGGATCGAGGCCCAACCGGCCATCGCCCCGTCCCAGGGCTTTCTGCCAGGCCTTTAACAGGGGATCGAGCTCCTTGGCTCCTGGCGTAAAGCCGTTGCGGAGCTGGCCATCCAACAGAGCTTCGAGCAGGCTGGCCACCCGCAGGCGGCCGCTCCCCGGGCGCCGGCAGGCCAGGGCCTTCTCCGTGGGGGTGCCGGAGGCGACGGCGCAGGTGGCCACCTGGGGCAGGCTCATGGCCAGCTCTTCCAGCCGGCGGCGGTCGCCCTCCCGATTGAGCAGGGGCAGCCAGCAGGCCCGGCCCTCCTCCACCTGGGGAAGCCAGCGCCCCCGGGCGATGAGGCTCTGGGCCCATCGTTGCAGGTGGCTCCACCAGCGCAGCTCATCCGCCAGGTCGGGATGGTGCCCGGACAGGGGGAGGGTGCTGAGCCACTCCGCTGCGGCCCCCGGTTCCATGGCCAGACCCTCCACCTTCCAGGGCCACCAGGTCAGCTGGGTGGGAATCGGTTCGCCCGCCTGCAGCGGCAGACCACTCCAGGGGCCCTCCACCGAGGATCGGCGACCCTTGGCCGCCTGGGTGCGACTGGGCAGGGTGAGGCTGGCGTTGGCTGGTCGCAGGGCCTCCGACCAGAGATCGTGCTCCTGGAGCCAGTCCGCCAGGTCGTCCCAATTCAGGGTGAGGGGATGGTCCGGCACACCCGTCTCCGGTTTCACCGGACTGGCCACCCTCCAGGTGTCGGCCCACAGCAGGAGGCGTCCGCCCGCTCCTTCCGGGGGAAACAGCCAGGTGGCGTGCAGCAGGCTCATGGCCGCGGGGCAGGCAGCAGGCGCTGGGCCCACTGGAGCAGCAGGGCACTGCCGATCAGCGGCCACCAGAGCGGCAACCAGATCAACAGCGCCCCCATCATCAGGGATGACAGCCCGCCTGTCAGCTCCTCCAGGGTGAACGGCCCCGATCCGACGGGGACAAGGGGCCAGGTGGCCGACCAGGGGAAGGGGGCGGCGAGAGAACGAATGGCGCAGATGGCTCCCACCAGGCCGGCCTGGAGATGGCCATCATCGGGATCCACCCGCTGCAGGTGAAAGGCCAGCAGCCCATAAAAGAATCCACATCCCCCGGCCCGCAGGGCGGAATCCAGGCGTGCCAACCCGTCCTGGGGCCAGGGCAACAACAGGGACAGACCACAGCAGAAGGTGGCCGCCAACAGGGCCCAGCCCAGCGATTGGAGGCGCAGATGTGCCCGGTGGTCGCTGACGTTCGGGGAGGAGGGCACGCGCGGGCAGGCCATTCCGCATGGATCATGCCCCACCACCGCCCGTTCAGCCAGCGTTCCCCCTCCCCGAGGGTTCTGAACCGGGCGAACTCCGGGAGGAATCGCGCAGGTCATAGCGAAGCCAGCGGCAGTCGAGGCCGCCGTGGCTCACCGGAATGCGCTGGGAGGCCTTGAGCCGCAAGGCTCCGGTGAGCCCGGGCTGACCGCTCAGCAGCCACAGGGTCCAGCCGGGGGCCATCTCCCGCAGTCGGTATCCCAGGGCTCGGTAGAGCTCCTCCAGCTCCTCCCGCTCCCCCAGACGCTCCCCGAAGGGGGGATTGGTCACCACCATCCCCGGGCCAGGCGGAGGGGTGAGGGCTTCCGCTTCCCCGAGCTCGAAACGGATCCACGGGGCGACACCGGCAGCCTCCGCATTGGCCTGGGCCTGGGCCAGCACCTCAGGGTTGTGGTCGCGCCCCACGAGGGGCGCCAGGGCACCACCATCGGCCAGGGTGCACCGGGCGAGGTTGTGGGCCGCATCCACCTCCTGCTCCCAGAGGGCGGGGTTGAAATCGGACCAGCGCTGGAGGGCAAAGGACCGGGCCTGGGGGGCGGCTCCAGCGGAGGATGCCACCAGGCCCGGGGCCCGTCCGAGGGCCATGCATGCAGCCTCAATCAGGAGGGTGCCGCTGCCGCAGAAGGGATCCACCAGGGGGCAACGGCCATCCCATCCCGTGAGGGCGATCAGGCCGGCCGCCAGATTTTCCTTCAGGGGCGCCAGCCCCACGGCTGCCCGCCAGCCTCGGCGGTGCAGGCTGCCCCCGCTGCCATCCAGGCTGAGCACGGCTTCCCCGCGCCGGTGAAGGTGCAGGTGGAGGATCAGATCCGGGTCTTGCCGATCCACCGAACTCCGGGCTCCCCAGCGCTGGCGTTGCCCATCCACAAGGGTGTTTTTCAGTTCCAGAGCCGTGAAGTGACTGTGGTTGAGCTCTGAGGTGGCGCCAGTCACCTCCACGCGGAAACTTCGGTCCGGGGGAAGCCAGGCCTCCCAGTCGACCACCCTGGGCACCCAGTGATGCAGATCCCGCTTGCTGGTGCAGGGAAAGCGGGCCAGCTCACGCAGGAGGCGAAAAGGACAGCGGGCCTGCAGATGGAGTCTGTAGTAGCCAGCCGGTTCGGTGGCGAAGGTCACGGCCCCGCGCTGGGCCTTCACGGCTTGGGCCCCCAGCCTGACCAGTTCTTCGCTGGCCACGGCCTCAAGGCCAGGGGGAACAACGGCCAGGGCCATGAAAGCGGCGGTTGAGCCCACAGGCTGGCCTTCCTTGTTAGCCCAGTCTATTTGCCATTTTCCGCACATGTGTAATAATTGGAGATTAAAGTTGCAAACCGACGGGTGGAACCGACGGGTGGAAAGGTGATTGCAAGCAGCCATTCAGGTTGCAAGCCCAGACACAAATCCACGCGATCTTGGCTTTGGCCAGGGCCTGGACCGAATGAAATAAATCGCTAAAATTTTTACTTCCTAGCCTTTGTGTGCTCGCGGCTGAGCCATGCTGAACTCCTCCCCGTCAGGTTCTCGTCTGCAGTTGGCGGGCACTGCGGAACGTGGCGATCTGGCCGTGACAAGCGGCGGGTCTGGCTTGTTCGGCACATGGCGATCGGCGGGACAGCGGAGTCAGGCTCCGTCCCAGATCCTTGTGCAGTGGCGGCCTGAGGCCACGGAAGCAGACCGCGTTCAAGCCCTCGCCTGGAGTGGTGGAGAGCGGACAAAGCTGATTCAGACCGCCTCGATGAAGGCCGAGGGGGAAGGCGTGCTGGAAGTCATTCAGTTGCCGGAGGGGCAGCCCCCCGAGGAGGGGCTGTCTTTTTATAACCAACTCTCGCTGGTGCGTTACGCAGAAATCGATCAGATTCTGCGGCCTCAGGCGATCAGTAATGACACCGGCTATGCCAATGGATCGCTTTGGGGGATGTACAGCAGTGATGCGCCAACGGCGGTCGGCCCGACCGGCACGACGAATGTGTTTGGGAGCCAGGCAGAGTTGGCTTGGGATGGTGGATCTGTGGGGTCAAAATCGGTTTATGTCGGGATCGTTGATGAGGGTTTTGACCACACGCACCCCGACCTGGCAGCCAATGCCTGGGTTAACCCCTATGAGCTTGTGGATGGTATAGATAATGATGGGAATGGATACGTTGATGATATTCGGGGTTGGGATTTTTCTGCGAACGACAACACAACTTTTGACGGCCCGCAAGAGGATCATGGCACCCATGTCGCCGGCACCATTGGGGCCGTCGGTGGTAATGGCCAAGGCGTTGCAGGCGTCAACTGGGCCGTCTCCATGATTTCAACCAAGTTTCTTGGCGCCAATGGAGGCACTCTCACGGGCGCTGTGATGGCCATGGATTACCTGACGGATCTCAAGCGCCGTCATGGCCTGAACATTGTGGCCAGCAACCATTCCTGGGGTGGGCTGACAACGTTTTCCAAGGCTCTTCAAGATGCCGCCGTAAGAGCTGCAAAGCAGGAGATTCTGTTTGTTGCCGCAGCGGGTAACAGTGGCGCTAATAATGATATCACTACTAGCTATCCATCGGCTTTAAATACAACCGCTGAAGCGGGATATGATGCGGTTGTTGCTGTTACGGCAATTGGCAGTGATGGGCAGCAACATTATTCCTATGGAAGCACAACTGTTGATCTTGCTGCTCCAGGGATCGGTATTTATTCCACTCTGCCAGGGAACAGTTATGGCACCCTGAGTGGCACCTCCATGGCCGCGCCGCATGTGACGGGCGCCATCGCACTCTATGCCGCTAAATATCCCAATTTCAGTGCGCGACAGATTCGACAAGCTCTTCTGGCAAGCGCCACGCCGACAGCCTCCTTGGCGGGCCGCTCTGTTACGGGTGGGCGGCTCAATGTCCATGAATTTCTGAATACGGTAACTCCATCTGAGTTTTCTATTTCAGCGTCTCAGGCCTACTTGAGTGAAGGCCAGGTGGGTT
>JAYKJF010000091.1:0-8933 GCA_035285785.1 Cyanobacteriota bacterium | reverse complement strand
CTCCTCCCCGATCAGATGGCGGAGCGGGCCGCCCTGCAGCAGCTGCGGAGCCATCTGCGCCAGGTGGTGGGTTGGCGTTTGCACGCCCTGCGCCGTCAGCTGCAGCAGCAGCAGAGCCGGCTCGAGCCCCTCCATCCCCGCCGGCGCCTTCAGGTGGAGCGCCGGCGGCTGGCCCATCAGCGGCAACTGCTCCAGGCCCTCTCCCCCCGCCATCTGCTGGAGCGGGGCTTTGGGTTGCTCCTGAATCCCGAGGGCCGGGTGGTGCGCTCCATCCACCAGGTGTCCCCGCGGGATACGGTGAACCTCCAGCTCATGGATGGGAGCCTGGATCTGTTGATCCAACGGGTTCATCCCGCTCCCGCCGCCGATTCCTGATGACGGATTCCCGCAGCGACCCACCCAAGGCCAAGTCCCGCCCATCGCGCCGCTCCGGGGCATCCCAGGCCGACGCCGGGATGGCGCAGACCGATCCAGGGGTGGCCCAGCTCACTTACCGGGAGGCCCAGGCCGCCCTGGAGCGCAGTCTGGTGGCGCTCCAATCCGACGACCTGGACGTGGAGCGGATGACTGAGCTGTATCAGCAGGCCTGCGCCTATGCCGACCGTTGTGACACCCTCCTCCAATCCGTGGAGGCTGAGGTGATGCTCTGGGATCCCGACCAGCCCGAAGCCCCGCCCCAACCCCTGAACCCATGACCCCAAGCTCCTCGTCGCCCCGCCCTTCCCTGGCCTGGATCTATCTCGCTCTGGCGGTGGCTGGGGCCGTGCTGCCCTGGCTGGCCAACCTGGACTTCATCCGCAGCACCGGCCAACCCTTTGATCTGGCCCTGTTTGTGCAACAGGCCAATGCCAATCCTGCAGCCCAGTCGCTCTCCAGGGATCTGGCGGTGGGGGCCACGGCGGTGACCCTCTGGATGGTGGTGGAAAGCCGGCGCCTGAAGATGCGGGGGCTGGTGTGGGTGCTGCTCAGTTGCGTCACCGTGGCTTTCGCCTTCGGAGCGCCCTTCTTCCTCTACCTGCGGGAGCGACGCCTGCAGGAGCTGGCCCGGGAGGGCGGGCCCAGCACCTGAATCACGCACAAAAAAAACGCTGGCGCAGGCCAGCGTTTGCCAGGGAAGACCCAGGGGGAGCGCCTCAGCGGTAAACCCCGTCGTTGATCCGGTCGAACCCTTCATTGAGGGAGATGGCGGGGGGCGTGACCGTGAAGTTCACCTTGTACTTCTCGAACAGCTCCTTCTGGCGGGGGGTCAGGTCCAGCTTGAGGACGTCGTCCACGCTGGCGTAGGGCCCGCCGAGCACGATCTTCCCGGCCAGGGTGGGGTACATGCCGGGGTACTGCTGGAAGCGCCGAACGGAGGAGTTGTTGAGGTCCACCTTGCCGGCGGACTCCGCAATCTTGTCGTCAGCCTCGTTGCGCAGGTCCGCAGCCTGGGCGGCACCGGGCAGCCAGAGGCTCACAAGCAGTCCGGCCAGGGCAACGCCACCCATCAACCAGGCGAGCAGCCGCTTCATCACACCAACACTCCGTTGAGGAAACTTCAACGTTACAGAACCTACGCGGATGCATCCCCTGGGGGATCTCCGCCATTCGCAGTTCTTCAGATCAGCCCGCTCAGATGGGGGGCCAGCAGGGCCGCGCCGAAAAACAGACCATCCACCACCAGGGTGGACGCCAGGGCAGCGGCAGCGACACGGGAGGCCCCATCCCCTTGCCAGAGCTGGCGGGCGAGCAGCAGGATCCACCCCCCGGCCAGGGCCAGTGCCAGCAGGGGCAAAGGGTGAAGCAGGGCCTGGGCCGCGCTCTGGAGCAGGGTGCCGGCCTCCGTGGGGCTCGCCTGCACCACCTGGGGCCAGAGGGGCATCAGGCCGGTGACGGCGATCAGGCCATCCGTGGCCGCCGTGCCCAGAAGGGAGGCCAGATAAAACCAGGCGCCCAGGCGCCAGCGGGTTTGCAGCCCCCCGATGGCCAGGGGCAGGGCAAAGGCCTCAATCGGCAGGTGCCAGAAGGGGTACTCCCGCCCCCAGCCCCAGAAGAGGGATCCCCCCAGCCAGCTTCCGGCGAAGCCCACCAGCAGGGTGCCCACCCGCTGCCGGGCCGGGTTGGGATGGAAGGCCAGCACCAGGGCCAGGGCCAGCAGGGGGATGGTGCCCAGGGCCGAACCCATGGGGGAAAAGCGCACCAATGGGGCCTGGAGGAACACCGGACCCAGGGTGAGGACGATGGCCAGGGCCGGAAGCCCGAAGTGGCCGATGGCCTCCATGGGGCGGGCCTGCAGGGAACGGGCTGGAAAGCTGCTCGAGGGGAGCCCGATCACTGCGGCTGTGAAGAAAGATGACCAACCTTAAGGGGTGTCTGCCTTGGCACGCGAAGAGCCGGGGCATAAGGTCGCACAAAAAAGCCGGCCCCATGTCGCTTGCCAACCCCGCCCAGCCCCTCTCCCTGCTGGAGGCCTGTTGGCATGCCCTGGTGCTGGGCGTGGTGCAGGGGCTGACGGAATTCCTGCCCATCAGCAGCACCGCCCACCTCAAGGTGGTGCCCGTTCTGCTGGGCTGGGGCGACCCCGGGGTGGCGGTGACGGCCGTGATTCAGCTGGGCAGTATCGCTGCGGTGCTGGCCTACTTCCGCAACGATCTGGCCGACGTGATGCGCGGCATCTCCCGGGCCTTTCGCCATGGCCAGTGGAGTGATCCCCAGGCCCGGCTCGGGGTGGCCATCGCCCTGGGCACGCTCCCCATCCTGATCGCCGGCCTCCTGCTCAAAAAGTTTGTGCCCGACTACGACGCCTCCCCCCTGCGCAGCATGACGTCGATCGGGGTGGTGTCGATCGTGATGGCCCTTCTGCTGGCGCTGGCCGAGCTGGTGGGTCGCCGCCGCCGCAGCCTCGGCGACGTGCTGCCCCGGGATGGGGTGTTGGTGGGGGTGGCCCAGGCCCTGGCCCTCGTGCCCGGGGTGTCCCGCTCCGGCAGCACCCTCACCGCCTCCCTCTTTGATGGATGGCAGCGGGCCGCGGCGGCCCGCTTTTCCTTCCTGCTGGGCATCCCGGCCATCACGTTGGCCGGTCTGGTGGAACTCAAGGGGGCCTTCGAAGCTCCCGCCAACGGGGGGGCGCTGCCGATGGTGGTGGGCATTCTCTCGGCCGCCGTGGTGTCCTGGCTGGCCATTGCCTGGTTGCTTCGCTTCCTGCAGAACCATGGCACCTGGGTGTTTGTGGCCTATCGCCTGGTGTTCGGGGTGGTGATCCTGCTGTTCTTCCGACAAGCCATCTGAGCCGGCCCATGCACCCTGCAGACTGAAGCGGTGTCCCAGCCCTCCAGCTGTGTGGATTGAGCCGCCTGCCGGGATCCCCCTCCAGAGCCCCCAGGCGGGGGATCCGCCCCGTCTGCCCCAACCCGCCGAGGTGGTGGGGGTGGAGCCCGGTTCGATCGGGGAGGAGTTGGGGTTCCAGTGTGGCGACAGGCTGCTGAGCATCAACGGCATCCGTCCCCGCGATCTCATCGATCTGCAGATCCTCTGCGGGGAGGAGGAACTCACCCTGGAGGTGGAGGATCCCCAGGGCAGCCTCCACAGGGTGGAGCTGGAGAAGGAGGCGGATGACGGGTTGGGGCTGGCGTTTCGGGAGGCCCTTTTCGATGGTTTGAAGCAATGCAACAACCACTGCCCCTTCTGCTTCATCGATCAGCAACCCCCCGGCCATCGGCGCACCCTCTACCTCAAGGATGACGACTATCGGCTGAGCTTCCTTTACGGCTCCTATCTCACCCTCACCAATCTCAGCCCAGCGGACTGGCAGCGGATTGAAGACCAGCGTCTTTCGCCGCTCTATGTGTCTGTGCACGCCACCGATCCCGACCTCCGCAGCCGCTTGCTGGTGAATCCCAGGGGCGCTCTGCTGATGGAGCAACTGGCCTGGTTCGCTGAGCGGCGCCTCCAGATCCATGCCCAGGTGGTGGTCTGTCCGGGCCTCAACGATGGGCCGGCCCTCACCCGCACCCTCACCGATCTGGCCCGGTTTGGGGAGGGCGATTGGCCAGCGGTGCTCTCCACGGCTGTGGTGCCCGTGGGCCTCACCCGCTTTCGCCCCCCCGGCGATGCCCTCCGCCCGGTGGAGCCCGCCTGCGCCCAGGCGGTGATTCGCCAGGTGGAGCCCCTCCAGCAGCAGTTCCTCCAAACCCTGGGCAGCCGCTTTGCCTGGCTCTCGGATGAGTGGTATCTCCTGGCGGGCCTGCCGCTGCCGCCCCGCCCCAGCTATGAAAATCTTCCCCAGCAAGAGAACGGGGTGGGCAGCATTCGGGCCTTTCTTGAGGCGCTCGAGCTGGCCACCACCGAGCTTCCGAGGGCCTTGGACCGTCCCCGGCGCCTGAGCTGGGTGGTGGGTGCCCTGGTGGCCCAGGCCCTTGAGCCGGTGGTGGATCGCCTCAACCGGATCGAGGGCCTGGACCTTCTCCTCCATGGCCTCCCCAGTCCCTACTGGGGGCAGGAGCTGGTGGTGACGGGATTGCTCACCGGTGCGGATCTGCTGCAGGGGTTGGCGGGCCTGGATCTGGGGGAGGAGCTCCTCTTGCCAACGGTGATGTTGCGCCAGGGAGAGCCTGTGTTCCTGGACGACACCACCCTGGAGGACGTGGCCCGCCAACTGCCCGTTCCCATCCGCTTGGTGGCGGGGGCGGAAGATCTGGTGGCCGTTTGCAGCGGCAGGCCAGGCGAGGGTGCCTAAGCTCCAGCGGTTTGCTGCTTGGCCCGTGGGGCGCTCCCAGTTTCTTTGTACAGCGCTCCTCGTCACCGCCACCGGTTTTGAGGTTGGTGTTCTGCCGGGCCGGGCGGCCGCTCCAACCCCCCCCGTCCAGCAGGCGGCTCCAGCAGTTCCGGCACCCAATCCCGTCCCCGCAGCCCAGCCCGCCCCGTCCCTTCCCCTGTTGCCCCGCCAGGTGCTTCCCCTGGCCCCCAAGGTGCTGGGCCCCCGGCCCAAGTCGAACCCGAAGGTGATGCCGCCGGCAGCCAAGCGCCTGCCCGCGGATCAACCGGATCTGGCGGCCCCGGCCCCCTTGGCCCTCCCCAACCAGCCCCAGCAGGTGCGCATCGAAGAGCTGCGCCCCATCAGCCTGGAGGAGGCGGAAACCATTGCGGAGGTCAACAGCCCCGATCTCAAGATCGTCGCCAGCCAGGTGGATCAGGCCCAGTCGGCCCTGCGGGCGGAGATTGCACGGTGGTATCCCACCCTCAGCCTCAACGCCAACAGCTTTCCGGCCACCACCACCTCCCAGCGCTACAACCGGCGCTCCGATGCGTTCCTCCAGCAGAACAACGGGGTTGGTGGCTACAGCGTGCAGACCCTCACGGCGATGGATGCCTCGCTCCAGGCCACCTGGGCCCTGATCGATCCGCGGCGGGTGCCCGCGATCGCGGCGGCCCGCGACCGCTACGAACAGGCCAAGAATGCTTATCTCATCACCCTCAGGGAGCTGAGGCTCCAGGTGGCCGAGGCCTACTTCGATCTGCAGAACGCCGATGAGCAGGTGCGGATCGGCCAGGAATCGGTGCGGGCCTCCCTGGTGAGCCTGCGGGATGCCCAGGCCCGTTTCCAGGCGGGGGTGGCCACCAAGCTGGAGGTGCTGGAGGCCCAGACCCAGCTGGCCCGCGACCAGCAGCTGCTCACCCAGGCCCTCTATGGCCGCACGGCGGGGTCGCTCTCCCCTTCCCCCGGCCAGGCCATCGCCCGGCGGGAATTGGCCTCCCTGCTGGATCTTCCCCAGAACGTCACCCCCACCGCGAAGGATCCCGCCCGGGTTGTGGGCACCTGGATCCCCTCCCTGCAGGAAAGCATCGTGGCGGCCTACACCTTCCGCGAGGAACTCGACCAGATCCTGCTCGACATTTCCATCGCCAACAGCACGGCCAACCGGGAACTGGCGGAGGTGCAGCCCGTGTTGAACCTGTTCAACCGCTTCGGTGTGAACCGCTCAACGGGGTCGACCTATTCCCCGGGTCGGGAGGGTGGCGTTGATCCGCTGACCCTTGCGCCCTTTTCCCTGGAAAACCAACCCGAGCGCCAGTGGCAGGTGGACAACGCCTTCGGCGTCAACGTGAACTGGACCATCTTTGATGGAGGCCGGGCCAGGGCGCTCTACCGGCAGAACAAGCAGAAAGCGAAGGAAGAAACCTTCAACTTCTCCAAAGAGCGCGACAAGGTTCGCAGTGAGGTGGAAGCCAGTTTTTACGACCTGCTCACCAACAACCGCAACATCGTCACCACCTCCAACGAGGTGCTCTCCGCCCGGGAGTCTCTCCGTCTGGCCCGGCTGCGCTTTCAGGCCGGAGTCACCACCCAGCGGGAAGTGGTGGACACCCAGCGGGATCTCACCCAGGCGGAGGTGCGCTACACCCTGGCCATCACCAACTACAACAAGAATCTGGCCGAACTGCGTCGCCGCACGGGGCTCGATCTGATCGCCCTCTGTCAGCGGCCCAATCTGCCTTCCCTCCGCCCTGCCTCCAGTACGGGGGACGTGCCCATTGAACCCACGCCCCTCGTTCCCGCTTGCCAGGCTGGGGGCCTCTCCACCCGCGCCACTCCCTGACGTCGTCCCCTGTGCGAACCCCCGCCCCTCTGGCCGGGTCCACCGGTCTTTCTCTTCCCGCCACCCTGCGACTGGGATTGTTTCAGGGCTGCCTGGGCTGCCTGGCGGTGATCTTTGCCGGCTTGCTCAATCGGGTGATGATCAGCGAGCTGGCCTTCCCAGGGCTCCTGGTGGGTGGAGCCCTGGCCTTTGAGCAATTCGTGGCGCCCAGCCGGATCTGGTTCGGCCAGATGTCCGATTCCCGTCCCATCGGCGGCCGCCGACGGCTTCCCTACATCTGGCTGGGCACCCTCCTGTTCTGTGGGCTGGCCGTGCTGTCGGTTCCCCTGATCTTTCATGTGGCCGGTCTGCTGCGGGAGGGCTCCAGCGTTGCCCTCGTCGGAGGGGTTGCGGCCCTCTGTGGCCTGTTTGCCGCCTATGGCCTGGCCATTTCCCTCGCCAGCACCCCCTATCTGGCCCTGGTGATCGACCGCACCACGGAGGAGGAACGGCCCAGGGCCGTTGGCCTGATCTGGTGCCTGCTCACGGTGGGCATCGTGGTGGGCGCCATTTCCATCAGCGTGAGCCTGCGGGGCCTTGATGGGGTCACCGATCCCGCCGTGCTGCGGGAGGTGCTGATGGGGTTCATGGGCCGAGCGGTGCTCGGGGTGTTGGCTCTCACCCTGGTGGCCACCCTGGGGATGGAGCCCCGCAACCCTCCTTCCCTGGCTCCCTCTGCCCAGGACCATGGGCCCACCCTGCCGCAAGCCTGGGCCTTGATCACCTCCAGCAAGCAGGTGCTGGTGTTCTTCAGTTTTCTGGTGCTCTTCACCCTGGGGTTGTTTCTTCAGGATCCGATTCTTGAGAGCTATGGGGCGGAGGTGTTCGGCATGCCCATTGCCGCCACCGCTTCCCTGAATGCCGTCTGGGGGGTGGGCACCCTGGTGGGCTTGCTGGTGGGGGGGCTGTGGATCGTTCCCAGCCTGGGCAAGTTCAGTGCCGCCCGCCTCGGCTGCCGGCTGATCGTGGTCACCCTGGGCCTGTTGTTGCTTGTTGGGGCCACGGGCCGGGTTCCCTTGCTGCAAGGGGTGATGGCTCTCTTCGGCTTGGCCGCGGGTGTGGCCACCAACAGCGCCCTGGTGCTCATGCTCGATCTCACCCTCCCCCAGGCGGCTGGAACGTTCGTGGGGGTCTGGGGTCTGGCTCAGGCTCTCTCCCGCGCCCTGGGCAAGGTGTTTGGCGGTGGGTTGCTGGATCTGGGTCGGTGGATGCAGCACCACTGGCTTCCATCCGTCTCGTCCGCCTTTCCCGCCTACGCTCTTGTTCTTGGTGTGGAAATGCTGGTGGCCCTTGCCGCTCTGGTCCTGCTCTCCCGTGTCAATCTCCAGCAGTTCCGGGACGATACGGGGCGCAGCCTGAGCAAGGTTCTCGCCCTGGAGCTCGGATGAGCCTGGCCTCCCCTTCCCTGATCGATCCCGGTCTGTCCTCCCTGATGGATCGGGTGGCAGCGCGGCAGCGCAGTGATTTCGGCCATATGGCCTCTGATCTGAAGTCCGATGGCACCCTGATCACCGCCTGCGATCGCTGGAGCGATGAAACGATCGTGGCTGGTCTGCAGAGCCTCTATCCCGGGGAAGGCATTCTCAGCGAGGAGGGGGATCGGCATCTGCCTTCCTCGTCGGCCTTCTGGGTGGTCGACCCTTTGGATGGCACCACCAATTTCGCTGCGGGCATTCCCTATTGGTCGATTTCCCTGGCTCGGTTTGAGGGGGGAAAACCCGTGCTGGCCATCCTGGATGTGCCGCCCCTGGGGCAGCGGATCATCGCCAAGGCCGGCCAGGGTGTGTGGCGCAATGGGGAGGTGCTGGATGCACCAGCCTCCAAGGCCCATCCGGGCGGTTGTGTGTCGCTCTGCAGCCGTTCCATCCGGGTGTTGCAAAAAATTCCCAACCGACCTTTCCCCGGGAAGGTGCGGCTCTTTGGGGTGGCCAGCCTGAATCTGGTGAGTGTGGCCACCGGCCAAACGGTGGCGGCCCTGGAGGCCACGCCAAAGATCTGGGATCTGGCGGCTGCCTGGCTGGTGCTGCAGGAACTGTCCTGCCCGATCCGCTGGCTGCAAGGAGATCCGGCGCTCATCCCTCCTGGAACGGATGTCACCTCCATTGGTTTTCCCACGCTTGCGGCGGATTGCGACGCCACCCTGCAGCGTTTTCTCCCCTGGGCAGCGGAGCTTGCGTAGGGGAGGCCCCCTGTGTGTTAGGTTATTGGACTGCGCCTGAGGGACGGAAGTCTTGAGGGAGGCAGCCCTGACAACCTGAGAGGCGTGAGCCGACGGTGTTGTAAGGTGATGAAGTCGCTGAGAGGCGACGCGCCACCAAC
>JAYKJF010000090.1:0-4822 GCA_035285785.1 Cyanobacteriota bacterium | reverse complement strand
GTGCATGCATGAATAGGCTCAGGGGGAAAGCACCCGAATCCAAGCCGATGGTGGATCAGAGAACCCGTATCGTTGCCGCCGTGCTCAACGGTCTCAAGCTCCCCCCCCGGTTTCGCCTGAAAATGGTGAAGGAGGATCCGATTCGGCTGGAGCTGAGCCTCACCCCCGCCTATGGCAAGGAGCCAATCCTGGTGGGCATTGTTGAGTCGCAGGATCTGGTGGCACGGCGGGATCGGGAGGGCCGGATCCCCAGGGATCTCCAGGGCACCTGGGACTGGACCGTTCGCCACGGAAAGGTGACCACCGGCGGCTGGAATCCCTACCTGAAGGAGGCCCTGCAGACGATGTTTGAAACGGGGCTGCCCGCCATCGTGTACGAGGAAACCACCGGCGAGGTGTATCACCCCGTGGATGGCATCCGCCACGTGCGCTAGCGCCCTGTCTGCCCCCCTCCCCATCGATGGACAGCTCGACGCCATCGTGGCGGCGCTGCTGCCGGCCGGCGCCACCGCTCTCCTGCAGGCGCCACCGGGGGCGGGAAAAACCACCCGGGTGCCCTTGGCCGCTCTGGAGGCCCTCGACCCGGCCGACCAGCTGCTCCTGATTCAGCCCCGCCGCCTGGCCGCCCGGGCCGCCGCCCAGCGCCTGGCCCAGGCCCTCGGGGAGCCGGTGGGGGAGCGGGTGGGCTACAGCGTGCGGCTGGAGAGCCGCCGGAGTTCCCGCACCCGGCTGCTGGTGGTTACGCCGGGGGTGTTTTTGCGCATGCTTCAGGCCGATCCCGCCCTGGAGGGCTGGGCTCTGGTGGTGTTCGATGAGGTGCATGAGCGCCGGGCCGATCTGGATCTGGCCCTGGCCCTGGTTCGCCAGGCCCGCCAGCTCCTGCGGCCTGAGCTGCGTCTGCTCCTGATGTCGGCCACCCTGGATCTGGAGCCCCTGGCCGCGGCGCTGGATGGGGCCACCGTGCTCACCTCCATGGGGCGCTCCCACCCCGTGGAGCTCCACTACCAGCCCCCCCGGCCAGAGGAGTCGCTGGAGCGTCAGGTGGTTCGGGCGCTGGAGTCGTGGTGGCTGCCGGACCGGGGCCACGGGGAAACGGTGCTGGTGTTTCTGCCCGGTCAGCGGGAGATCCGCCGGGTGCAACGGGCCATCGCCGCCACCCCCTGGGGGGCGCCCCTGGCCTGCGTTGCCCTCCACGCCCAGCTCTCTCTCGCCGATCAGACCGCGGCCATCGGCCCGGCCCGAGGGGCGGAGGGGAAGGTGGTGCTGGCGACCGCCATTGCCGAGAGCTCCCTCACCCTGGCGGGGGTGCGCCTGGTGATCGACAGCGGATTGAGCCGTCTGTCCCGCTTTGATCCCTCCACGGGGATGGATGGCCTGGTGACGGTGCCCTCCAGCCAGGCCAGTGCGGAGCAGCGCCGGGGCCGGGCGGGGCGCCTGGGACCGGGGTGTTGCGTGCGCCTCTGGAGCCCCGCCGAGCAGGACCGCCGCCCCCCGTTCACCACCCCTGAAATCCTCGACACCGACCCCCTGCCCCTGGCGCTTCAGCTGGCGGCCTGGGGGGCGGGCCAGGGGCAGGATCTGCCGTGGCTCGATCCGCCCCCGCCCGGGCCCCTGACCCAGGCCTGGGGGCTGCTGGGGCAGCTGGATGCCGTGGATGGGACAGGCCATCTCACCGATCACGGCCGTTCCCTGCTCCAGGTGGGGTTGCACCCCCGGCTCGGCCACATGCTCGTGCTGGCCGAGCAGAACGGCTGGCTCCCCCTCGCCGCCGCCCTGGCGGCCGTGCTCAGTGAGCGGGATCCCCTGGGCGGCCAGCAGGTGGGGAGCGATCTCCTGCTGCGCCTCGATGGGTTGCTTGCCCCCGCCTCCGCTGGGGACGGCAGCCATCGCTTGCTTCACCGGCTGCAGCGGGATCTGGAGCAACAGGTGGCCCGGGCCGTTGGGCGTCCCCAACCCCAGGCGCTCCCCTCCGATCCCGATGGGCAGATCAGCGCCCGCCTGATCGGCTGGGCCTACCCGGAGTGGATCGCCCTCTCCAGGGGGCAGGGGGATGGGCGTTTTCTTCTGCACAACGGCCGCGGCGCCCGGGTGCATCCCCAGGATCCCCTCGCCGCGGCCGACGCCCTCGCCGTGGCGGCCGTGGATGGGGTGGGCCAGGAGGCGCGGGTGAGGCTGGCCGTGCGCCTGGATCGGGCCATCTTGGCCGAGCTGGCCGCTCCCACCCTGGTGGTGCGCCAGCAGGCCCGCTGGGATCCCGCCGCCGAGCGGGTGCGCTGTGAGGAGGAGCGCTGTTTCGGGGCCCTGGTGCTGGCCCGGGGGGCCTGGCCGGAGGCCCCTGAGGAGGGGGTGCGGCAGGCCATGCTGGCGGGGCTCGCGGCCATGGGGCTGGAGGCGCTCCCCTGGACGCCGGCCACCCGGCAGCTGCAGCAGCGGCTGGCCCTGGCCCATCACCATCTGGGTGCCCCCTGGCCCGATCGGCGCTGGGAGACGCTCCAGGCCGATCCCGCGCGCTGGCTGGGCCCGTTTCTGGATGGCACCCTGCGCAGCCGGGCCGATCTGGCCCGGTTTCCCCTCGGGGAGGCCCTCTGGTGCGATGTCGATTGGCAGGCCCGCCAACAGCTGGAGTCGCTCCTGCCCACCCACCTGGCCGTGCCCTCCGGTCGGCGGGTGCCCCTCGACTACGGCGGTGAGGGGCCCGTGCTGGCGGTGAAGCTCCAGGAAATGTTCGGCCCGGTGCCCACGCTCCGCCTGCTGGGGGGGCGCCTGCCCGTCACCCTCCACCTCCTCTCGCCCGCGGGCCGTCCCCTGGCCATCACCTCCGATCTGGAGCGGTTCTGGCGGGAGGGCTACGCCGCCGTCCGGCGGGATCTGCGGGGGCGCTACCCGCGCCATCCCTGGCCGGACAACCCCCGCGAGGCGATGCCCACGGCCCTCACCCAGGCCCGCCTGCGGGCGGCCGGCTCCCCCCCTCAGAAGTGAGAGGCGAGCACGGAGGCGAAACCGAAGTGCCGGAGCCCCTCCACGATTCCTGCGCAGCCATGGCCCCTGGCCCGATAGGTGCGCTTCAGGGTGGGAAAGGCCTGCACCAGGGCGGGTTCGGCGTTGCCCACCATCACCCCCTGGAAGCCCGTTCGGAACATGGCCAGATCGTTCAGGCTGTCACCGGCGGTCACCACCCTGTCGGGGGGCACTTCCAGGCAAGCGATCAGCTCGGTGAGGGTGGTGCCCTTGTTCACGCCGGCCGGGAGCACATCGAGGTATTTGTTGCCCGACACCAGACAGTCCACCCCCAGGGCTTCCACGGCCTGCAGGTGGGCGGTGTCCAGCAGGTCCGGGTCGATCAGATAGGCCAGGCGGCGCACGGCGCTCACGGGCTGGGAGGACAGCCCCGGGATGGCCCGCAGCAGGGGCAGCACCCGCTCGGCCTGGCCGTGCCAGCGCCGCTCGATCGGTTCAATCACGTGGGGAATGGGGGTGAGGCTCACGCCGCAGGCCACCGTGCAGCCCACATCCCCGATCACCAGGTGGGGCGCCTCCAGACCCATGGCGGCCTCCTGCTCCAGCACCCGGGCGATGGAGGCCAGGTCCCGCCCCGTGTTGAACACCAGCAGCACGCTGTCGCGCCGGGTGTCCAGCCAGCGGTAGAAGCGCCGTCTCCACCGGGGTGTGCCCTCCAGCAGGGTGCCGTCCAGATCGGTCACCAACACCAGCTCGGGAGCGGTGGGCAGCCGGGCCCGGAGGCCCTCTTCCAGCAGCTGGCGGGGGCTGGCAAATGCTGGTGGTGACATGGGGGAGGCCAGGGCCGGGCCGATCCTCGGCCACCTCGGGCCTTTTGCCTAGGGTGGCCCCCTGAAGCGGACGGGCGGCATGGACTGGAACGCCGAGGCCGTGGAGGCCGTGGAGCCCCTGGTGCCCCGCCATGGCCTGCACCGCTACTCCGTGGCTTCCCTCAATGAGGCCATCGCCACCCTGATTGGCCGGGGATTTGCCCCCCGCTTTCTGCTGGAGGCCACCGTGAGCCGCCCCCAGCTCAAGAAGGGGCACCTCTGGCTCACCCTCACCGATGGGGAGGCCACCATTCAGGGGGTGATCTGGTCGTCCCAGCTGCGCAAGCTCAGCTTTGTGCCCGATGACGGCGATGGCGTCACGGTGGTGGGCAAGCTCAACTTCTGGACGGCCCGGGCGGCCCTCTCGGTGCAGATCCTGGATGTGCGCCCCAGCCTCACGGCCGTGATGCGGCGGTTTGAGGCGGTGCGGGCCCGGTTGGCCCCCGAGGGCTTCTTCGACCCCGATCGCAAACGGCCCCTGCCCCCCTGGCCCTCCCGCATCGCCCTGCTCACCAGCGTGCCCAGTTCGGCCCTGGCCGACATGCTGCGCACCGTGGGTGAGCGCTGGCCCCTCACCGGCCTGGTAGTGGTGCCCGTGCCCGTGCAGGGGGCGGTGGAGGCGCGGGTGTGCGAGGTGATCGGGCGCCTGGCTGCCCAGGCCGATGCCCTCGGCCTGGAGGCCCTGGTGCTGGCCCGGGGGGGCGGAAGCCGGGAGGATCTGGCGCTCTTTGATGGGGAGGATCTGGCCCGGGCCCTGGCGGCCTTTCCCCGGCCCGTGGTTTGCGGTCTGGGCCATGAGGACGACACCACCATCGCCGATCTGGTGGCGGACTACCGGGCCGCCACGCCCACCGCTGCCCTGGTGGCTCTCCTCCCCGATCAGATGGCGGAGCGGGCCGCCCTGCAGCAGCTGCGGAGCCATCTGCGCCAGGTGGTGGGTTGGCGTTTGCACGCCCTGCGCCGTCAGCTGCAGCAGCAGCAGAGCCGGCTCGAGC
>JAYKJF010000089.1:0-3138 GCA_035285785.1 Cyanobacteriota bacterium | reverse complement strand
GAATCCCTGCCGCCGCAACCACTCCTCCGCCGCCCCCACCCGTCGCAGCCGGGCCGCGGTGATTCCCTCCCCATAGGGAAAACGGGAGGCCAAACAGGGCTGGGCCGGCTTCTCCCACCACGGCAGGCCCAAGGCACGCGAGAGGTGCCGCACGCCCGCCTTGTCCACCCCCGCTTCCGCCAGGGGAGAGCGCACATTGTGCTCCCGAGCCGCCCGCAAGCCGGGGCGATGGTCCTGACGATCATCCAGGTTGACGCCATCGAGCACCTGGGCCGCCCCCGCCTCCTCCTTGATGCGCGCCAACAGGCCATGCAGTTCGCGCTTGCAGGCGTAGCAGCGGTCCGGGGGATTGGCGGCATAGGCGGGATCCTCCAGCTCGGCCGTGGCGATTTCCCGGTGGCTCAGGCCCAACCAGCGGGCCTGGGCACGGGCTTCAGCGCGAAGCTGGGGGGCCAGGGCAGGGGACACCCCCGTGATGGCCAGGGCGCCCTCCCCAAGCCGCTCGGCAGCCAGGGCCGCCACCAGGGAGGAATCCACGCCACCGGAGTAGGCCACCACCACCCGACCAAGGGCATCCAGCGTCTGCCGCATCGTGTCGAGGGCACGGGCCAGATCGGGGGGGAGGGGCTCCAGCAGCGTGAGGGAAGGTTTCAGCGCCATCCGATCCATTGCCCCGGTCCACTGCGCATCCTGGCAAGTCGGCCGCGACCCCGGGGATGGGTTGACCTCTCAGTAGCATCCACACCCCCAGGCCTGGCCCATGACCCCGCCGACCCCCAGCCCAACCAACCAACGGGGCACCGGCAGGGGCATCGGCATCCGCACGGCCCGGGACAGGGATGAACGAGCCCACGGCCAACTGCACGTCTACGACGGCGAGGGGAAGGGAAAAAGCCAGGCGGCCCTGGGGGTGGTGTTGCGCACGATCGGGTTGGGGATCTGTGAACAGAAGCGCACCAGGGTGCTGCTGCTCCGTTTTCTGAAGGGGCCGGGACGGTCCTACGACGAGGATGCGGCCATCGAGGCCCTGCAGCAGGGCTTCCCCCATCTCATTGACCAGGTGCGCACGGGTCGGGGCGACTATTTCACCGCCAGCGAAGCGACCTCCTTCGATCGCATGGAGGCCCAACGGGGCTGGGACATCGCCAAGGGAGCCCTGGCCAGCGATCTCTACTCGGTACTGGTGCTCGACGAACTCAACCCCGTTCTGGATCTCGGCCTGCTGGATGAGGAGGAGGTGGTGCGCACCCTGGCCACCAAACCGCCGGGGATGGAGGTGATCTGCACCGGCCGCGGGGCCCCGGCGGCCCTGGTGCAACTGGCGGATCTCCACTCCGAAATGCGGGCCCACAGCGTGGAGGCTCCGGGCATGCAAGGCATCGAGATCTACACCGGCGAAGGCAAGGGGAAAAGCACCAGCGCCCTGGGGAAAGCCCTGCAGGCGATCGGTCGGGGCATCAGCCAGGACAAAAGCCACAGGGTGTTGATCCTGCAGTGGCTGAAAGGAGGGAACGGCTATACAGAAGATGCGGCCATTGCCGCGCTGAGAGAAAGCTACCCCCACCTCGTCGATCATCTGCGCAGTGGGCGTGATGCCATCGTCTGGCGGGGCCAACAACAGCCGATTGATTATGTGGAAGCGGAGCGGGCCTGGGAAATTGCGCGGGCAGCCATTGCCAGTGGCCTCTACAAAACCGTCATCCTTGATGAGCTCAACCCCACAGTGGATCTGGAGTTACTGCCGGTAGAGCCGATCGTGCAGACCCTGCTACGCAAACCGGCGGAGACAGAAGTGATCATCACCGGCCGATGCAAAAGTCGGCCGGCGTATTTCAACCTCGCTGGCGTGCATTCCGAAATGGTTTGCCACAAGCACTACGCCGAGCGAGGCGTGAACCTTAAACGCGGCGTGGATTACTGAAAGGGATCCGCGGGCGGCGCCCCCTCAATAGAGGGGCACCTCCGGATCCACCTCCTGACTCCAGGCCTGGATGCCGCCAGTGACATTGACCCCCTCGATGCCATGGCGTCGCAGGGCAATCAACGCTTTGGCGGAGCGCCCACCCATCTTGCAGTGCACGTAAAGGGTCTTCCCCGCGCTCAGCTGGCGCACTTCCTCAATGGCTTCGCCACTCTCGATCCGGTTGAGAGGAATCAGCACAGATCCCGGAATCACGGCAATCTCCGCCTCTGGGGGATTGCGCACATCAAGCAGCACCAAGCTGGCGGCATCGTCCTCCAGCAGGGTCTTGAGTTCAGTGACGGTGATCGCATCCACGGCGGCAGCCTCCTCCTGGCCAGGGGCGGTGCCAGCCACCCCACAGAACTCCTGATAGTCAATCAGCCGATCGATCACGGGTCGATCCGGATCGGGGCGCAGGCGCAGCTCCCGGAAGCTCATCTTGAGGGCATCAAAGAGAAGCAGACGGCCACTGAGAGTGGTGCCGATGCCCGTGAGGATTTTGACGGTCTCTGTGGCCTGGATCACGCCGATGATCCCAGGCAACACACCCACCACGCCCCCCTCAGCACAGGACGGCACCAGACCGGGAGGCGGCGGTTCGGGGAAGAGATCGCGGTAGTTGGGTCCGCCCTCATGGTTGAACACCGTGGCCTGCCCCTCGAAGCGGAAGATCGAGCCGTAGACGTTGGGCTTGCCCAGCAGCACGCAGGCGTCGTTCACCAGGTAGCGGGTGGGGAAGTTGTCGGTTCCATCACAGATGACGTCATAGGTGGCGAAGATCTCCAAGGCGTTTTCGCTGGTGAGCGCCGTGTTGTAGAGCTCCACCTCACAGTGGGGGTTGATCTCCAGGATGCGATGGCGGGCCGATTCGATCTTCGGCTTGCCCACCCAGCTGGTGCCATGAATCACCTGACGCTGGAGGTTGCTGGAATCCACCACATCGAAATCCACGATGCCCAGCCGGCCCACCCCGGCTGCGGCCAGGTAGAGGAGCAGGGGTGATCCCAGGCCACCGGTGCCAACACAGAGCACGGAGGCGGCCTTCAAACGCTTCTGCCCCTCCATGCCCACCTCGGGAAGGATGAGGTGGCGAGAGAACCGGGCCACCTCATCGGGGCTCAACTGAACGCCTGTGGTGTCAGGAGGGAGCATGAAGGCCAATCCCGCGGGAAACC
>JAYKJF010000088.1:0-25800 GCA_035285785.1 Cyanobacteriota bacterium | reverse complement strand
TGCATGTGGGCGACTTCTCCTCCCTGGAGGACGCCCGCCAGGCGTTCATCGCCCTCCGACAGGATGCCTGGTATGGGCAGGACGGCACCGTGAAAGGGATCGAACTGGTGCAGACCACAGCCCAGGGGGAACGGCAGCGGCTGGAGTGGTTTGGGTTCTAGATGAAATACATGATCTGCGACTGGGCCAGGCTGTTGCGCTGCTCCAACAGGTCCTGCAGCGTTGTTTGCTGCAACACCTGCTGGCGGGCCCGCTCCAGCTGATCCTCCAGGCTGGCCAACACCTGGAATTCCGGTGAATTCCGCGCCTCAGCGGACGGCGCCGGATGGCCCTCCAGCGACGCCACCACCTCCGCCAGCTTCACCTGCGACGGCGGACGGGCCAGCTGGTAGCCCCCCTTCGGGCCCCGCTGGCTGCGCAGGATCTGCACCCGCCGCAGGGCCGTGAGCATCTGTTCCAGATAACGATCGGGAATCGACTGCCGCTGGGCGATCTCCCCCACCTGCAGCACCCCCCCCTGGCCATACACCGCCGCCAGCTCAATCAGCGACACCAGGGCGTACTGGGTCTTGGCACTGAAGGTCATCAATCCCCACTTCACTGGTGGGGATTGTGGCAGTTCCACCCACAGCGCAGGCGCCCTCCCTCAACGCACGCTCACCTCCGTCACCCGGGCTCCCAACCGGTTCATGCGCTGCAGGGCCTGGTTCAGCCGGCTGTAGGGCACCCGCAGCACGTAGGCGCCGCTGCGCACCACCCCGTTCTGGGCCACCCCCGTGGCGGCAAGGGTGGCCAGCCGTCCGGCGCCATCACTGCTGTTGCGGCTGCCCGCACCCACGCCAAGCAGCTCCCGGCGATGCTCCCGGGCGGGCGTCTGCCGCAGCCCCTCGCCCTGGTCGCCCCGGGGCAACTCCGCATCCGCACTGATCAGGGCCCGGAATGGACCCTCCGTGGACACAACCACCACCCGGCCCAGACTGCCCCCGATCGGCAGGGCCCGTCCCTGGTGCAGGGCGCGTCCCAGCTTGGCCCGGCGCACATCCCCATCTCCCTTGGCGGAGGCCGACACCCCCCTGGCGATCTGGCTCAACCAGGAGAACTGACGCCCCTGCTGGCCCGCCGAATAGGCCCAGCCATGCAGGTAAGGCACCCGATCGGTGCCGAAGCGCTCCTGATATTCGGGGCTGTCGATATAGGAATCGATCTCAGCGGTGAATCCCTGCTCCTGCAGGATCGTGAAATGGGCCAGCATCTCCTCCTTCGAATGGGGGGCCCGACCCAGCAGGTGCTTGTGATTCAGTTCGATGAACCGATAGGGATTACAGGTGTCAAAGAAACGGGTGCGATAGAGGTCGCTTGTGGCCACAGCGCGCACCAGTTCCCGCACATTGAGATGGCCATTTCGGAACAGTGATTCCACTCCCTGCAACCGCTGGCTCTCCATCACATATTGATGGCCAAGCACTTGCTGGTAAACGGCTCTCAGGATGGTTTCACACTCTTCAGCCGACCAACCCTGGCGGCGTTCACTGGAACGGACCGGCGCAAAGGCATTCAATCCGAGCGCTGGAGCCTGGAGAAGTGTCATCCGTCATGAGTGGGGGGGATAGGGGGAGATTAAAAGCACTTTCTTTGCCGATTCTCCAAGACACAAGCTTCTTTACTTCGGCACAAACTTCTTCACTGGCAGCCATCCGGCCCTACAGCCGATCCAGGGCCAGCCGGGCGGCCCCCAGCCGGCCCGCCCCATTGCCCAGGGCGCAGGGCCGGATCTCCAGACCCTCCCGGCTGGGCAGCAGCACCCGCGCCTCCACTTCCCGCCACACCGCCGGCAGGAAATGGGGGAAGGCCCCACTCAGCCCGCCGCCGATCAACACCCGCTGGGGCGTGAGCACATACAGCAAGGAACTCAACCCGATCCCCAGGGAGCGCCCGTAGCGCTCCCACACCGCCAGGGCCTCCCCATCCCCCGCCTCCGCCCGCCGGCAGAGCTCCTGGGGATCGATGGGGCTGAGGCGCGCCAGGGCGCCGATGCTGCAGTGCTGCTCCAGGGAGCCCCGGTTGCCGCTGCGGCAGGGGTGCCCCTCCGGATCCACCCCGATCAGGCCCAGCTCACCGGCGGCCCCCCGGGGGCCGGTGTACAGCGCCCCGTTGAGCCAGATGCCACCCCCCACCCCCGTGCCCAGGGTGAGCAGGATCGCGTTGGCACAGTCCTGCGCCGCACCGCGCCACGCCTCGCCCACCATGGCGCAGTTGGCATCGTTGGCCAGGGTGACGGGCCGCTCCAGCTCGGGCTCCAGCCAATCCGCCAGCGGCACATCCTCCCAGCCCTCCAGATTGATCGCCAACCGGGCCACCCGGGCCGCCCCATCCGTGGGGCCCGGCAGCCCCACGCCCACCCGGCCCGCCAATCCCTCCGGATCCAGGCGGGCCACGGCCTCGGCGATGGCCACCGCCACCGCACCGGGCACCGAGGGTTGGGGGGTGGGCACCTCCAGCTCCGCCAGCAGGGTGCCCTCCCGATCAAACCGCCCCAACTTGATGGCCGTTCCCCCCAGATCGATGCCGATCAACTCAGACGCGCGAGCGGCAGCTGTCATCCGGGTGCGGGGGGCGCGGCAGCAGGGTCATGGTCCCACGGCAGCGCCGGATCAGAAGCGGATCAGCATCCGCAGCTGGGCGCCCCACGACCCCAGGGTGTCGACGAAGGTTTCCAGGTTGAGGGCCTCCGACGCCTTGTAGTTGAGCGTCACCTGGGGCGCCACATCGGAGCGGTTCGGCGCCCCCAGCACCGACAGGTTGAGCCGGTCGGTGAGATCCACCCCCACCTCGGCTCCCAGCACCAGCTGGGGTGGGATCCGACGCGATTCCCGCGCCGCGGGACTGGCGATCTCCGGGTTCACGTAGGTGGGGTAGAGCGCCAGGCTCACCCGTTGCCCCAGGGCATCGCTCAATCCGCTCAACAGGGGCGACAACAGCGACTGGCCCACGATCGTGGCCAGGGCCGTGCCCGCCCCGCCCTGACTCAATCCCGCCAGGCTGTTGCCGCCGATCAACGCCACCAGCCGCTCCTGGGGGAGGGGCGGATTGCTCGACAGGCGGATCGACTCCGCCATGCGATCGGCCGGGCCGCTCACGCTCATGGTCACCAGGATCAGGTTGAGCTGGCGCAGGGAGGAAAAACCACTGTCGGGCACCCCCGCCGAGGGCCCCTCCACGGCGCCCCCGCCCGTCTGGGCCTCCCCGAAGCCACTGGGCGCCACCAGACCGAGGTTGTCGGCGATCCGGGTGCGCAGGGCGATGTCCACATAGGGCATCAGCCCCAGCGACGGGGTGAACACGGCCACGTTGGGCGCTTCCGGATCGAGGCTGAACGTGGTGGTGAACAGGTTGAGGCGGCCGGAGAGCAACCGCACCACGCCACTGGCCCGCAGGCTGGGGTCGAGGCGCCCCGTGATCTTCAGGGCCCCGCCCGTATCGAAGCTCGCCACGTTGGGCACCACCACCCGCAGCTCCGGCCCGAAGCGCAGCCGCAGATCCTGAAAACTCAGCCAGGGCAATCGGGGGATGGCGTCCTCCACCTGCCCCGCCCCCACCGATTGGATCTGGGGACCCAGCAACACCAGGGGCTGCTGAAAATCCCACTTCTGCTCCAGCAGCTCCGCCACGCTGGTGGGCTTGACGGGGCGGTGCGACGCGGGCTGGGTGGGCGACAGCTGGCCCGGCAGCGCATTGATCTTGCCCCGGCTGATGGTGAGCTCGCCGCCGAGCACGGGAGCCCCCAGGGTGCCGCCGATGGTGAGGCGGCCATCGCTGCGGGCCGCGATGCGGCTCATGGCGAAGGGCACCTCCTTGAACTGCAGCGCCAGGGAGGGAACAGCCCCGAGCTGGCGCCAGAGGCCGATGCGGCCCTCGCCCTGGATGCGCCCCCGCCGGCCGGCCCGGGCCTGAAGCTCCTGCACCAGCACCTGCTCGAAATCGAAGAGCACGGTGGCCTCCACATCCGAGAGGGTCTGCCCCGCCAGCACGTATTCGCCCCCCCGCAGGCGCACGAATCCGTTGGCGATCGGATCGCTCAGGCTGCCCCGCACCAGCAGCTGGAGGTCGGTGCTGCCCCGCTTCCAGGCCACCGCGTCGCCGGCGAGCTGGGTGAGCACCCGCAGGCCATCGCCCCGGCTGGACAGGCGCAGCTCCAGCCCCCCCTGGCGGGGATTGAGGGGAAGGGTGCCCGCCAGGGTGACCGGATTGGCCGACCCGCCCCCACGGGCCACCAGATCCACCTGGGCCGTGCCCTGCCGCAGGGTCACCGCCCCCCGCTCCAGGGAGAGCGGAACCGGGCCGATGGCCCCCTCCTCCAGGGCCAGGGCCATCTCCAGACTGGGCTGCGCCCCCAGCCGGTAGCGGCCGCGCACGGCCAACCGCCCCCGCAGGGTGTCCGGCACGGGGGTGAGGAGGGCCAGCAGGGCCAGGGGAAGACCCCCCAGGGCGAACTCCCCCTTCCCCCCCTGCAGGGGGCCGGCCAGCTGCAGGGAAAACGGCGTGCTGGTGAGGGCCTGATCCCGGTCCGGAAGGCCCACCCAGAGGTAGCCCGACCCCTTCAGGTCCATCTGGACCCGGGTCCAGTCGGGCCCCTGCAGGGTGAGATCCGCATCCACGCTGGTCTGCAGCGCCTCCAGGAGGGGCCCGACGCCCTTCGGGCGGTTGAGGGCCCGATTGCGGCCCTCCGTGTCGTCGATGGCCCGGCGCAGCGCCAACAGCTGGGCATCCACGCTGGTGCCCAGGGTGTCGAACACCAGCTGGCCCAGGTCGTCCGCCACCCCCCAGCGGCGGGCCGGCGCGCCGCGCCCCCGTCTGCCGAACGCCAGCAGATCGCGAAACACCTGGCCGTCCAGCTGGCGGGCCTGGAAACGGGCCCGGAACGGCCCCTGCCACCGGCCCTCCAGGCTCACATCCACACTTCCGGCCCCCAGGGGCTCGGCCACCCCCCGGAGCTGGTAGGCCCGATCGGCGTAGCTCACCCGGGCCTGCACCCGCCGGCCCGGCAGGCCCAGGAACCGGGGCTGGCTCAACTCTGCATCCCCCCGGAACATCAGGGGTTGGAACCCCACCTCTCCCGTGCCGCTCAGCAGGCCCTGGAGGACTTCCATGCGCTGCCCCAAGGCCAGGGCCAGCCCCTGCAACGGCAGCCGATGGGCCGTCCAGACATAGCGCCGTGGCGTGCCCTGCAGGCTCAGCCGCCCCCCATCCCGGCGCAGGATCATGCGCACCGGCTGCCAGCGCCGATCCAGCCAGGCCTCCACCTGGCCCGGGCGCGACGGCACGGTGGCCGCCATGCGCAGCACGCCGCCGCCCACCTGCCCGCCCAGGGGGTTGGCGGGATCCAGTTCGGCCTGCAGGCGGCCCGTCCAGGTTTCCTCCAACCGCAGGGGCCCGGCCCGGGGACGCTGCACCCGCAGCTCCAGATCGGGCCGCAGATGGCGCAACGGCCCCCGCACCACCCCCCGGGCTTCCAGCCGCCCATCGAGGGCCGTGCCCAGGAGGGGATTGAGCCGGGCCAGGGGAAAGGGCGCCAGCTGAACGCGGGCCTCCAGGGGGCCGGCCACCCAACCCCGCCCCGGCTGCAGGGCGAGGGGAAGGGTGGCCTGGGCCGCGAGCTGCTCCCCCGCAAACCGGGGCAGGGCCAGCTGGCCATCGGCCCACACCAGATCAGCCCGCCAGCGACCCAGCAGGCTGTGGCGCGACTGGCCGGTGGCCAGGGCCAGCCGGGGGGAGGCCCAGCGCCCGTCCAACCGGACCGTGCCCCCCAGGGGGCCCTCCTGGAGCCAGGGGGGGAGCTTCGCCAGGCGGGGGACCTCGGCGAGGACCGCCTCCCAGGCGCCCTCCAGCGCGATCTCCCGGCCCAGTGCCCCCGTGGCGGTGAGCCGGGATCCACCCCGCTGGGCCACGATCCGCACGTCGTTCAGGCCCCCTTTGCCGATCCGGCTCTCCATCCGACCGCGCAGGGGATCCGGGCCCAGATCCAGGCTTTGCGGCGGGCGGGCCGACGCCTGCAGCGTCAGGCGCCTGTTCTCCAGATCGCCGCTCACCTTCCCGGCCCAGGGGCCCACCCGCCAGTCGCTGGTGGCCAGGGAGAGCCGTTGCCCCTGGCAGCGCAACGGCGCCTTGGGCAGCTGAAGCACGGGGGCCGTGGGATTGAGCTGCCACTGCAGACCGTCGGCCACCAGGGCCCCCGCGCAGCGGCCCTTGCCCCTCTCCAGGCTGAGGGCCACCTGGCCCGTGCCCTCCCCCCGCACCCGCCCCGGCAGGGGCAGCAGCTGGATCAGGGGGGCCACCTCCCAACGGGTGGCCACCACCTCGGTCTGCCAGCGCTGCTGGCTCCAGTTCCCCCCGCCGTGAACCCTGGCCACGCCGGGCTTGCCGGGGCTCTGGGCCTTGGCGCGCCAATCCACCGATTGCGCATGGATCACCACCCGGGCCTGCCCCTGCAGATCCACCACCAAGGGCCTGGGATTGGCGCCCAGATTCCACAGGCGCACCTGGCCGGGCTCCAGCATCCGGAAGGTGAGGGCGATCCGGGGGGGCTTGCGGCCCGGCGCCACCCGACCGAAGGTCCACAGCTGGCCCTTGGCATTGCGGCGCAGATCAGCCTGGGCGCCCTGCAGATCCAGCTCCAGCCGCAGGGTCTGATCCCGCCAGCTGGCCAGGGGATCCACCCGCACCACCAACCCCTTCACCCCGGCGCTGGAGCGATCGTTGGCTCCCGGCAGAAAGCGGCTCGCACCGATGCGCACCCCCTCCGGGCCGAAGCCCTCGTAGGGGCCCAGCTCCAGGGGACGGCCCATCACCTTCCCCACCTGCCCCTCCAACAAAGGGCGCCAGTGGTTGTAGAGGCGCCCAAGAATCAGATCCGACCGCTGCCAGGCGATCAGAAGCCCCACCACGGCGGCCACCAGCCCCAGGAGGGCCAGCCACACCAGGGGCCGCAGCAGCCAGCGGCCGAGGACCATCGCCGCCCCGCGGGACGATCGAACCAACCGGGAACGGGAGGGGGGCGGTTCAGGCAGCTGATTCATCTGCCTGGGTCCAACCCTCTCTGGGCGGGCGCAATATAAGGAGCCTGTACGTCCTGACCAGTGCCATGGCCGCTGATCCGATTCTGCTGGTGGCCGCCAAGTGGCTCGGCCTGGCCGCCGGCCTCCTGCTGCTGCTCACCGTGATCGGGTTTGTCTCCCGCTGGGGGATCCGCTTCCGCCTGGTGGGGGTCACGAGTTTCACCACCCTTCTGGCCATCTCCTGCGCGGCCTTTGCCATCAGCTACAGCCCCCGCGTCAGCGTGCCGGGGGCCGTCACCGTGCCCGTGGTGTTCGACAACGGCTCCGATCTGGTGGTGGCCGCCGCCCCCGCCGATCTCCCCCCCGAAGCGGAGGGCCCCACCGCCGAGCAGGTGGCCCGCAACCTCCGCCCCACCGGGCGCGCCCCCGCCGATGGGGTGGTGCGGGTGAAAGTGCGCGCTCTGAAGCCGGCGGGGGAGGGGGTGTCGCGCCCCGTGGTGCTGGCGGAGGCCGATCTGGATCTCAAAACCGGCGCCATCAGCGTGCAGCGCCGCCCCTCTTGAGCCGGCCCACCCCCGCGGGGCTGGACCAACTGCCAACCCATTTCCACCGGGAGCGCGCCAGCCTCCTGGCGGCCGGCCTCACCACCTGGGAGCAGGTGGCCAACCTCCCGGACGAGCGGCTGCGCGCCCTGGCCAGCCCCGGGGTGGCCAGCGAAGCCCGGCTGGTGCGGATCCGCGCCCAGGCCCGGTTGATGGCCACCGCCCAGCTGGCTCCGGAGGTGGCCTCCCTGCTGCTCCATGCGGGCATCGCCGATGCCCGGGCCCTGGCTGAAGCCGATCCCCAGCGGCTGCAGGTGCAGGTGGGGCGCCTCTGGCAACGGCTTCTCGGCCCCATCTCCCCTCCGCCCCCGCTCAGCACCGTGCGGCGCTGGATCCAGGCGGCGGCCTCCAGTCGCTCCGCGAACTGACCCTCGGACGGCAGACGGGACAGGCTGCCCTGCATGGAATAGGACTGCAGCACGAGTTGGTGCCCCGTTCGGGGATGCCCATGCACGCCCACCTCCCTGGTCCCAGGCTTCAACCGATGCGGCGGCAGTCTCTGCTGGTTGGCGGGCTGCTGCTCTGCATCGCCCTCGCCCAGCCTCTGCAGGCGGCCTCCGCCCTCCTGGAATCGGTGAAACAGAATCCGGCCCGGGCCAAGAGCCTCTGCGCCCAGTTCAAGCAGCTCAACGCGGCGGGCCGCTCCGCCACCTCCCCCGAATCGATCGCCATGGTGGCCAGCAGCCAGGGGCTCAGCACCATGGACGCGGAGGTGCTGACCACCTACGTGATCGGGCTCTATTGCCCGGACGTGCGCTGAGTGGTCTCCGTCCGGCAGGCCTGGATGCCCTGCGCCGACGGCGTCCGCCTGGCCAGCCGCCTCTGGAGCCCCCCCGGGCCAGGCCCCTGGCCCGTGCTGCTGATGCGCCAGCCCTATGGCTCGGCCCTGGCCTCCACCGTCACCTATGCCCATCCCCACTGGTATGCCCGCCAGGGCTTCCTCGTGGTGGTGCAGGACGTGCGCGGGCGGGGCGACTCGGAGGGCAGCTTCGGGGGATTCGCCCAGGAAGCCCGGGATGGGGCGGAGGCCGTGCGCTGGGCCCGCGCCCTGCCCGACAGCAACGGACGGCTCGGCACCTATGGCTTCTCCTACCAGGGCCTGACCCAGCTGCTCAATTCCGGCAACGGGCCCGCCGACCTGCCGGACTGCCTGGCCCCGGCCATGTGTGGCCTGGATGAGCGGTTGGACTGGGCCAGTGAGGGCGGGGCCCACTGGTGGGCCCTGGGGCTCGGCTGGGCCCTCCAGCTCGCCGCCCAGGGGGCCCGCCATCGGGGCGATGGCGAGGGCTGGAACGCGATCCGCCGCAGCCTCGACACCGGCGCCTACCTGCACGACGGCCTGGCCCTCCTCGCTGAACACGATCCCGACGGCATGGGCCTGGCCTGGCTGCGGGCCGATCCCCGGGATCCCCTCGGCTGGGTGGTGCACCAACCCTCCACCCCCCTGCTGCAGCGGCCCCTGCTCCTGATCGGCGGCTGGCACGACCCCCACCTCGGCGGGGTGCTGCGGCTCTGGAGCCGGGCGATGGCCTGCGGGGGCAACCCCTGCCTGCATGTGGGGGCCTGGAGCCACCTCCAATGGCAGGGGGGCCTGGATCCGCAGCAGCTGGCCTTCTTCCGCCGGCATCTGGGGGCAGGGGGGGCGGACAGCGCCGGGGAGCCCGCCAGCCGCTCCACCGGGCCCGGCGAGATCTGGCTGCAGGACACCACCACGGGCCACTGGTTCGCCTTTCACCCCGCAGCGCCCCGGCCCCTCCCCCGTTGGCGGCTGGGCAGCGGGGGGCTGGCGGCGATCCGCAGCGATGAGGGCCGCCTGCTGGAGCAGGGTGCCGGCCCGGCCGAACCGGTGGTGGTGGTGCACGATCCCTGGCGCCCCGTACCCGGGCGGGGGGGGCACCTGGGGGGGGAGGCCCTCCTGGTGGATCGCACGGATCTGGATCAGCGCACGGATGTGGCCTGCTTCACCTCCGCCCCCCTGGCCCAGCCCCTCCAGCTGGTGGGGCGCCCCAGGCTCCGCCTGCGGGTGCAGGCCGACCAGCCGGGCTTTGATCTCTGCGCCGCCCTTGCGGTGGTGGGCCCCGATGGCACCCGATCGCGGCAGCTCTGCACGGGGGCGCTGCGGGTGCTGGGCCCGGAGGCGCTGGAGCCCCTGGAGCGCTGCGTGCATCTCCAACCCCTGGCCGCCACCCTCCAGGCTGGCGAGCGGCTTCGCCTTTCACTGGCCCCCGCGGCCTGGCCCCACCTGGCCGTGAACGGTGGCGATGGGCGCCTGCCCAGCGGTGGCCCCTCGGCCGGGCACCGGATCATCAGCCTCCGGCTGGAGCCGGCGGGCGCCGAGCTGGCGCTTCTTCCCCTCCTGCCGGCCCACACGGATGGCGAGGACGCGACCCTTGCAGCAAACTGACGGCGCATCCTTTCCGTTCTTCATGGCCCCTGTGCCCCTGCGCTTCAGAGTGGTTGCCCTCGCCCTGGCGGCCCTGGCCACCGGCTCCCTCTCTGCACCGTCCCAGGCCCAGGGCATGGGGGCCGGCAGCGCGGGCACCAAGGCGGCGGCCCCCGTCTCCAACAGCTCGGCGGCGGTGGAACAGCGGGCCCGGCTGGCGGCCGAGCGGGTGCTCCAGGCCCTGCGGGATGGCAATGCGGAGGCCCGCTACGCCCAGTTCGCCCCCGAACTGCAGCGCATGACCAGCCCCTACCTGGTAGCGATGAACATGCGCCGCCAACCCAAGGTGCTCAGCTGGGTGATCACCTCCGTGGTGCCTGGGATCGACTCCAGCACGGTGGAAGCCAAGTTGCAGACCAGCACCGGAGAGCGCCTGCTGCTGATGGTGATCGATGAGAAGGGCCTGCTGGCGGGCTACCACATCAACGTGGCGGATCAACCGGCGGAGAAGGTGGTGTCGGAGTTCATGACCGCCCTGACGGACGGCCGTTTCGTGGCCGCCACCAGCTTCCTGGCCCCGGAGCTGCAGGAGGAGATCCCCCCGGCCATCCTGCAGCGCAAGTGGCAGCAACTGCAGCGCAACACGGGCAATTTCATCAAGGTGAAGCGCATTGCCCGCTCCGAGAGCACGGCGGAGCTGAAGCTGGTGCTGGTGAACACCCAGTTCACCCGCACCACCGACAATCTTTTTGTGATTCTCGACAGCACCAACCAGATTATTGGTGTCGATTTCCCCACCGATCCCCAGCTGGCTGCCCCTCCTGCCAAGCCCTAGGCCAGCCATCGGGGGGGAGGGGGCCTGGGAAGCCGGCAAGCCGCCGTAAGCTCCCGTCGCGCCCCTCAACACCCTCCCGCCCATGACCCGCCTCGACTGGATGGTCGACGATGCCAACCGGCTTGCGGAATGCCGGCACGATCATCCCCTGGCCGTTCTGGGCCCCCAGATCCTGGAAGGCGATCGCTGGGTGGTGCGCTGCTGGATGCCCGAGGCGGAAGCGGTGGAGCTCCTGCTGGAGGGGTCTGAGCCGATCCCCATGGGCACCCCCAACCATCCCTGGGTGTTCGAAACCGAACTCGGCCACAACCCCGGAGCCACCTACCGCTACCGGGTGCGACGGGCGGGCATCGAGCACCTGCAGCACGATCCCTGGGCGTTCCGCCACGAGTGGATGGGCGAGCTCGACCGGCACCTGTTCGCCGAGGGTAACCACCACCACATCTGGAAGTTCATGGGCGCCCACCCGGGCGAGCGGGATGGGGTGGCCGGCGTTCAGTTCTGCCTCTGGGCCCCCAACGCCCGCAGCGCGGCGGTGCTGGGCGATTTCAACGGCTGGGACGGCCGCCATCACCCCATGCAGCTGCGGCTGGGGGGCATCTGGGAACTGTTCATCCCCGGCCTGCACCCCGGTGCGATCTACAAATATGAAGTGCGCACCCAGGACGGCCACTGCTACCAGAAGGCCGATCCCTATGGCTTCCGCCATGAGGTGCGTCCCAACCACGGTTCGATCGTGGCCGACCTCGGCCGCTACCACTGGAACGACGGCCACTGGATGGATCAGAGGGACAGCCGCAACCCCCTGGATCAGCCCATCGCGGTGTATGAGATGCACCTGGGCAGCTGGATCCACGCCGCCGCCGACGAGCCCTTCATCGAAGCGGATGGCACGCCCCGCCCACCGGTGCCCGCGGCGGATCTCAAGCCCGGCGCCCGCCTCCTCACCTACCTGGAACTGGCCGACCGCCTCATCCCTTATGTGAAGGAGCGGGGCTTCACCCACATCGAGATGCTGCCCATCTCCGAGCATCCCTTCGATGGCTCCTGGGGGTATCAGGTGACGGGCTGGTATGCCCCCACCAGCCGACATGGCACCCCGGATGAGTTCCGGGCCTTCGTCGACCGCTGCCACGCCGAAGGCATCGGCGTGATCCTCGACTGGGTGCCGGGCCACTTCCCGAAAGACGCCCATGGTCTGGCCTTCTTCGATGGCACCCACCTCTACGAGCACGGCGATCCGCGCATCGGCGAGCACAAGGAATGGGGCACCCTGATCTTCAACTACAGCCGCAATGAGGTGCGCAACTTCCTTGTGGCCAACCTGGTGTATTGGTTCGAGGAATTCCACATCGACGGCATCCGGGTGGACGCGGTGGCCTCCATGCTCTACCGCGACTATCTGCGCCCCGATGGGGAGTGGATTCCCAATGAGCACGGCGGCCGGGAAAACACCGAAGCCGTGCGCTTCCTGCAACAGGCCAACCATGTGCTGTTCCAGCACTTCCCGGGTGCCCTCTCGATCGCGGAGGAATCCACCACCTGGCCCCTGGTGACCCAGCCCACCGACATCGGAGGCCTGGGCTTCAACCTGAAGTGGAACATGGGCTGGATGCACGACATGCTCGATTACTTCGAGATGGATCCCTGGTTCCGCCAGTTCCACCAGAACAACGTCACCTTCTCGATCTGGTATGCCTTCACGGAAAACTTCATGCTGGCTTTAAGCCACGATGAAGTGGTGCATGGCAAGAGCAATCTGCTCCACAAGATGCCGGGTGATGATTGGCAGAAATTCGCCAACGTGCGTGCCCTTCTTGCCTACATGTGGACCCATCCCGGCAAGAAAACCATCTTCATGGGCATGGAGTTCGGCCAGCGGGCGGAATGGAACGTCTGGGGAGATCTGCAGTGGGACCTGCTGCAATACGAACCCCACCAGGGGCTGCAGCGCATGATCGACGACCTGAATGTGTTCTACAAGGATGAACCGGCCCTCTGGCGGGATGATTTCAGCCAGTACGGCTTCCAGTGGATCGACTGCAACGACAGCTCCAACTCCGTGATCAGCTTCATGCGGCGCGAGAGCATCACCGGCCGCTGGCTGGTGGTGGTGGCCAACTTCACCCCCCAGACTCACTCCCACTACAGGATCGGGGTGCCGCTCCCCGGCTACTACGCCGAGGCCTTCAACAGCGACAGCTCCCGCTACGGCGGCAGCAACCTGGGCAATCTTGGTGGAAAATTCACCGATGATTGGGCGATCCACAGTTATGAACAATCTCTGGATCTCTGCCTGCCACCGCTCTCCGTGGTGGTGTTCCGCCGCGATGAGGTGAAGAGCCTCGAGCGGGAGGCGAGCCTGCCGGCGGCCAGCTGAGGCCGGGGCCCCACACCCGGATGGAACGGGATCGGTTCTATCGCCTCCTCCTCTGGACCTGCCTCGGGGTGCTGGCCGGCTCCGCCCTGCCAGCCCCCTACACCCGGCTGAGCTGGCTGGGCTACCCCGTGTTGTGCGCCCTGCTCATGGTGGGCCTGGGCCAGCGCCCCCCCTGGGCCCGGCGCGCGGATCGCCTGCTCTATTTCGCCAGTGGGGCCGCCTCCATCGCCGCCCTGCTGATCTGGGCCATCCATCCCCGCAGCCTCCTTCTCACGGGCCTGCCCCTGCTCGTGTTGGTCATGGCCTTCATCGGCTGGAGCCTGGTGCGCCTGATCCGGAGGCTGGCCTCCGACTCCCCCGCCGAGGGCGATCTGATCGCCGGTGGGCTGGCGGGCTATCTGCTGCTGGGCCTTCACGGTGGGCTCCTGCTCACGGTGATCGACAGCCTTCTGCCCGGAAGCTTCCGCGACACCGCCACCGGGGCCCTGGTGACCCTGCCGCCCATCGGTTCCGCCCTCGAGGCCACCGCCGCCTGGCAGAGCGATGTGCAGCGCATCACCTATTTCGCCTTCGTCAGTCTCACCACCGTGGGCTATGGCGACATCGCGCCGATCCACCCCATCGCCCAGCTGGCCAGCGTGGGGCTCAGCGTGCTGGGCCCCCTCTACATCACGGTGGTGATCGGGGTGGTGGTGAGCCGATCGCTGACAGACCGCTCAGGAGGCTGAACCGGCTCCGTCGCCCCCTCCGGGAGGGGTGAGGAGGCCCTCCATGTCAAAACGGCGCCACAGGGCCAGCTTCATGTCCGCCGTGATCGCCGCGGCCCGGAGGGGATCGGCGATGGAGAAGGAGAGCCGGTAGCTGTGGGAGGTGGGGCTGAAACTCAGCAGTTCCACCCGGGGCGGGGGGGAGGTGAGCACCTGGGGGTTGGAGGCGGCCAGGGCCTTCAGCAGGTCCATCATCCGTTCCGGGGTGGAGGAGCTGGGCGCCGACACCTCAATGCTGCAGTGCCGCATCCGATCACTGCGGGTGTAGGTGGTGGTGGTGGAGGTGAAAAAACTCTGGTTGGGCACCACCAGCTCGGCGTTGTCGCTGGCCCTGAGCAGGGTGGCCGCCCGCAGATCCAGGCGGCGCACCTCGCAGGCCTCCCCCTCATGGATGAGCACCTCCCCGGGACGCACCGATCCCTCGATCAGCAACCAGAGGCCACTGATGAAGTTGGAGAACACCTCCTTCACCCCGAATCCCAGCCCCACCGAGAGGCCACCGGCCACAGCCAGAACCCCCGCCCGATCAATGCCCAGCTGGGACATCGACCAGATCACCCCGAGGCCGATCACGCCGTAGCGCACCAGGGTGACCAGGGCCCGCTCACTGCCTTCACTGATGCCCAGGGTGTGCCGGGCGAGCCAGCCGATGGCGAGGGCCGGCAGCAGGGAGCTCGACACCAGGAAGTAGAGCACCACCACCACCTGAAACAGGGTGCCCAGCAGGATGTCGCTGCCGAACCAGGTGCCCAGGGGAATCATGGTGAGATCCCGCAGGGACGCCACCGCATCCAGGAGCACGATCACCACCCCCAGCAGGAAGGCCGGCCGGAGGAAGCGGCTCACCAGGGCATGGAAGAGCGCCGGTTGCAGAAAGGGTCTGAGGAGCCATTGCTCCACCAACCGCAGCGCCCCATAGGCGGCGAGGATCTGGCCCAGCAGCAGCAGCAGGCCGAACCGTCGGCCGAGGCTGGCCGACAGGGCCGCCGAAAGGGCGATCCCCAGGAGGAACACCAGGGTTTTCGGTGCCCGACGCAGGCCCGGCAGCCAAGACCGCAGCAGCAGCAGGGGCAGCACCACGAGGCCGGCGAGCAGCAACTGCTCAAAGACGGTGGGGCGCGCCAGGAATGCCAGCCAGCCCAGCCCCTGCAGAAGGGTGTTGTCGGTCATGGCGTTTTGGTCCTGGCGAACGAACGGATCTGCCGCGCCCCCTCCTCAGGGGTGAGCACCCCCACCATCACCTGTTGAATCACCCCCTCCATCTGGGGCACCACCGTGTTGAGATGGTGCAGATCGAAGGGCTTGCGGAAGCTCGGCGCCCCCGCTTCCGACTGTTTCTGCGCCTCGGCCAGGGCCGCCAGCACCCCGGAACTGGCCACGGGGGTGGGCACCAGCCGATTCACCGACAACACCTCCTGGCTCTCCAGCACGATGCGCCGCTGCAGAAAGGGATCCACGCTCAGTTTCACCAGATCCATCGCCCGTTGGTGCTGGCGCACACTGGAATCCAGGCCGAAAGCCCACACATCCAGGGAATTGAACGGGCTGGGGTAGCGCCCATCCGGTCCGGAGGGCAAGGCACTGACCCCGAGCCGGTCGCCCATCTGCTCCCGAAGGGTGCCGAGGGTGAGGCTGAAACAGGGGATCCAGTCCAGCCGGCCACTCGCAAGGCCCTGCGACAGCTCCTCAGGCCCCGAGGCCAGGTCGACCCGGCTCAGCACGGCCAGCTGGCGGAGCCAGGCCAGCCAATCAGCGATCGTCTTCTGCGCCCGGGCTGCGTCGGGGGGGGTGGCTGCCTTTTCCCCCAGCAGGATCGGCACAAGATCCTCCACCGCCCCCAGGGTTCCCGCGGTCCACCAGATCCCGAAGCCATCCAGCGAGAGGCCGATGATGTGGCCAGAGGCGGCCGTGGCCATGAGTTCCGCCGTTGTGCGGGGAGGGGTGGGCAGAGTTTTGCGGTCATAGCAGGCCAGGGTCACCACATCACTGACGGGAACGGCAGACAGCACGGGGCCGTTGTGCACGCGGCGAAGCGCTTCAGGCCGGATCTCGGCAAGGCTGCGCGCCATCCCGGGGGTCTGGGGCACGGGTGCGATCAATCCCTCGTGCAGCAGGGTGTTGGCCATCGGGCCACGGGTGAGGATCAGATCCGGTCCCAGCCCCCGACCGATGCGCTGGCGGAGCTCCTCCTCCAGGTCTTCCTCCCGGACGGTGTAGAAGCTCACCCGCACGTTGGGATGGAGGCGCCGGTATTCCTTCAGCAGAGGGGCCCACATCCGACCGTTGGTCTGGTTGCGCTTCAGCCAATCCATCCGCCGCTGGGTCGCCACCATCACGTACAGCGTGTCCCCATTGATCAGGGGCAGGGGCGCACAGCCTTGCAGGATGGCGCAGAGCAGGGCCAGCAGAGGAAGGCTTTTGAGCAAGAGTCTTAAGCCGACTGAAGGAACAATGGACAGAACGGAAGTGCTGAAAACACTGTAACGGGGAATGGAATTTGAACAACCACGAATTCCGAATCAAATCACCACTCAATTACCACTGAATCGCCACTCAATCATCACTGAAACGCCTCTCAATCGCCAGGGATTCGCCGGCGCGCCTTCACGGAACTTCTGGGAATCACTCCACTATCAGCCCTCCTTCGGCCTTTTCTGTTTGCCAAAGCACTCGATCTGGATCGCAACCAACGCCAACGAATCGAGCAACTGAAAGCAGAAACGCGCAGCCTGGAGCTGGCTCATCAACACGCCCAGGGCCGGGATTGGCTCACCCTCGACCTGAATCTGGCCCCGTGGCCCGAAAACCCGCCTGAGCACGGCCAAGCGTGAAGAAACGCGTCGCCGTTTCTGGCCCGCCGGTGCCCCGAAAGGGGGCCCGGGGGCCGCTCCGCTAGGTTTCGGCCACCGAGTGCCTGCCACCCCTTCTCCATGGCCGAAACGCTTCCCCTCCTGCTGCGTGCCGCCCGAGGGGAACCCGTCGAGCGGCCTCCGGTGTGGATGATGCGCCAGGCCGGGCGCTACATGAAGGTGTATCGCGATCTGCGGGATCGGCACCCGGGTTTTCGGGAGCGTTCAGAAAACCCCGATCTCTCCTACGAGATCTCCATGCAGCCCTTTCACGCCTTCCAGCCGGATGGGGTGATCCTCTTCTCCGACATCCTCACCCCCCTGCCAGGGATGGGGATTGATTTCGACATCATCGAGAGCAAGGGCCCGATCATCGAGCCGGCGATCCGCACCCAGGCCCAGGTGGATGGCCTCCGGCCCCTGGAGCCGCAAGCCTCCGTTCCCTTCGTGGGAGAGGTGCTGGGTCGGTTGCGCCGGGATGTGGGCCACCAGGCCACCGTGCTGGGTTTCGTGGGTGCCCCCTGGACCCTGGCCGCCTATGCGGTGGAGGGCAAATCCAGCAAAACCTATGCGGTGATCAAGGCGATGGCCTTCCAGGAGCCCGCCCTCCTGCACCAGCTGCTGGGCCACCTGGCCGACTCCATCGCCACCTACGTGCGCTATCAGATCGATTGCGGTGCCCAGGTGGTGCAGTTGTTTGATTCCTGGGCCGGCCAGCTCAGCCCCATCGATTACGACGTGTTCGCCGCTCCCTATCAGAAGCGGGTGATCGATCAGGTGAAGGCCACCCATCCCGACACCCCCCTCATCCTTTACATCTCGGGCAGCGCCGGCGTGCTGGAGCGCATGGCCCGCACCGGGGTGGATTTCATCTCCCTCGACTGGACCGTGGACATGGCCGATGGCTGTGCCCGTCTGCCCGCCCATCTGGGGGTGCAGGGCAACGTGGATCCCGGCCTGCTGTTCGGCACGCCCGAGGCCATCCGGGAGCGGATCCTCGACACGGTGCGCAAGGCCCGGGGGCGGCGCCACATCCTCAACCTGGGGCACGGCATCCTGCCCGGCACCCCGGAGGACAACGCCCGGGTGTTCTTTGAAACCGGCAAGGCCATCCCCGAACTCCTGGGTGCGGCGGTGTGACGGCCTCCGATGGCGTCGGCGCGGCTCCCCAACGGATCCTGATCACGGGGGCCAGCGGCTGTGTGGGCCAATACACCGCTGAAGCCCTCTACCAACGCAGCAACGCCCATCTCCTGCTGTTGCTGCGTGATCCCGGCAAGCTCACGGCCGTGCCCCGGAACGATCCCCGCATCACCCTGCTGGTGGGCGATCTGCGGGATCTGGATCCCCACGCCGCCGCCATCGCCACGGCCACGCGGGTGATTCACACCGCCACCGCCTGGGGCGATCCGGAGCGGGCCCAGGCGGTGAATGTGGTGGCCGTGAAAAAGCTCCTGGCCCTCCTCGACCCCCAGCGGCTGGAGCAGGTGATCTATTTCTCCACCGCCAGCATTCTCGATCGCCATCTCCGGCTCCTGCCGGAAGCGGAGGCCTACGGCACGGAATACATCCAAACCAAGGCCCAGTGCCTCAAAGACCTGGAGGGCCATCCCCTGGCCGAGCGGATCGTGGCGGTGTTCCCCACCCTGGTGTTCGGGGGGCGGCTGGGGCCGGGGGATCCCCACCCCACGAGCTACCTCACGGCCGGCGTGGGGGAAGGCATCCGCTGGCTCTGGCTGGCCCGCTGGCTTCGGGCGGAGGCCAGTTTCCACTTCATCCATGCAGCCGACATCGCCACGGTGTGCGCCCATCTGGCCACCACACCCCACCAGCCCAATCCGGAGCTGGGGCAAGGGCCGGTGCGGCGCCTTGTTCTGGGACAGGCCCCCCTGGAGGTGAACACGGCGGTGGCCACCCTCTGCCGCTGGCGCGGGATCTGGCAACCGCCCGTGGGCCTGGATCTGCAGGGGTGGTTGATCGAGGGGCTCATCAAGCTGCTCCGCCTGGAGGTGAATGCCTGGGATCGCTTCTCCATCCGCCAGCGCCACTTCGTGCACCAGCCGGTGAGCCCCCCGGAACGGTTTGGCCTCGTGAGCCTGGCCCCCACCCTCGAGAAGGTGCTCGAAACAGCTGGCGTCCCCCACCGGGGGCCGCTGCCCGAAGCCCGACCCGGCTGAAATGTTGCAGATCTGTCAGGAAGGGCGAGGCAGCTCTGGGAACTCCTTAACCTGAACCGGTTGCGTGTGCGTTTTGCACCTCCCATGCGTCGTCTTTTCTCTCTGATCGCTCTGTGTCTCACCCTGGTTCTGGGTGCAGCCCCGAGCTTCGCGGCTGATGTCGCCCATGGCGCCCAGGTTTTCTCTGCCAACTGCGCGGCCTGCCATATGGGCGGCGGCAATGTGGTGAATGCCGAGCGCACCCTCAAAGCGGATGCCCTCAAGGCCTATCTGGCCAACTACGCCGATGGTCCTGAGGCCGCCGTGGCCTACCAGGTCACCAACGGCAAGAACGCCATGCCCGCCTTCGGCGGCAAGCTCAGCGAAACCGATATCGCTGATGTGGCGGCTTATGTGATCGACCAGTCCGCCAAGGGCTGGGCCTGAGTCACCCGGAGCAGCCCAAGGGCAGCTCCAGCCGAACCCACCTGGCACACCCCACCTGGCGAAGTCGCTTCGCCAGGTTTTTTTGTGGCCTGCGCGTTTCGCGCATCGAACCGCTAGGTGGTTTCCCGGCGAGCCGCCAGCACAGCCAGATACAGCGGTTCCGGAACCTCCCGGATGTCGTATTCAGAAGGCAACACCCCATGCACATGGCGGTGAACCGCCATCCAGCAGTTCCGCTCAGGGTCGGCCCCGGTGGCATCAAACGCCCGGGAGGCTTCCACCAGCGCGCGCACCAGGTCCTGGTCGGAGGGATCGGTCGACGGAAGAGCCATGGGCAGGGAAACTGGAGAGGCACAGATGGCGCCCATCATGGCGAGAGCCCTTCCCCATCGGGAGGCCCCCCCCTGGCCCTCCCTGATCGGAGCCCTGCTGGTTGTGGTGGCTCCGCTGGCCGCCCCCCCGGCTGGCTCAGCCCAGGAGCTGTCGTCTCCCAACCAGCCCCTGGCCATCAGTGGTCCGGAGGCCCTGGTGCCCTCCCCCTGCAAGCTCGTGGTGCCGGCGGATCAGGCCGTGCTCCAGCCGATGAAGATCCGGCCCGAGCAGGTGCCGTTGAAAAACCGCCTCGGTTGCCTGTCCCCGGCCGATGCGGTGTACGGGCCTGACGGCTGCCCCGTGCGCCTCTGCGGCAAGAACGAAGGGGCCTTTCAGCTGCCCCCTCCGTAGGCCACCTGGCACACCGCATTGAGCAGCTGCACCTGGGCCACCGTGGCGGGCACCTGGCCATTGAGCAGGCCCGCCTGGCAATTGGCCGCCCCCATCAGGCTGTCCGTCTCGCCCAGGCTGTAGGAAAAGCTGGCCCCATAAAAGCCAACGGCCTCCACGGAGGCGTAGTTCAGGCGCAGGGTGCTGCCGGGCACCAGGATCACGGTCTGCTGCTGATTGGCGGCCGCATTCACCAGGGCGGTGATCGTGGCCCCCGTGGCCACGGCGGCCAACCCCCAACCCGCCGTGTTCCAGCCCCACCACCCCCAGGTGGCGGGGGTCCAGGCATACCAACCCGCGTTCCAGGGACGGTTGGCCCAGTAGCCCCCGTTCACCCAGTTGGCACTCCAGCCATCGCCATTGCGGTTGTAGAAGTTCCTGTCGATGTCCACCTCCTTCTGGTCCCAGGCGGGCCGGGTGTTGGGGCCGTAATGGGGGTGATCCCCCTGATAGCCGCGCTTCCACCCCTCGGAGGAGCCCCGGCCGTCGTAGCCCTCGCCGCCAAAGTGAAAACCGCCACCGCCGCGAAAGTCGCCCCCCCCACCGCCTCGAAAACCACCGCCACCCCCTCCTCCTCCTCCTCCGCGGGCGAGGGCCGCCGCCGGGGAGAGCCAGGCCCCGAGGCAGAGAAGCAAAACCCCCAGGGGGAGGAGCGGGCGCGAGCTGGGGCAAGTCATGGCACGGGGCGTCTGTTCGTCATCCTGGGCCTTCGCCCGCGCCGCGGCCGATCCATCGTTTTCCAAACAGGCGCGTCAGCGGGCGGTTCTCTCGCCAACCTGGTGAGGAGGCCCCACCGCCGGTGGTGAGGCCCGAACCGCCCGATTCGGGCCTCCGCCTGGGCCCCACCCATCCAGGGGCCATACGGTCGGAACACCCCATCCCATCCCCCGTCAACCATGCATCCCACCGCCGAACTGTTCACAGAAAAGGCCTGGGCCGCTGTCGTTGCCGCGCAACAGCTGGCCCAGCAGAAACGGCAGCAGCAGATGGAAAGCGAGCATCTGTTTGCGGCCCTGATCGCCCAGCAGGGCCTGGCGAGTCGCATCCTGGAGAAAGCCGGTGTCGATGTGGGCACCCTCAACCAGAAGATTGAGGCGTTCACCGCCGGCCAACCCAGCCTGGGTGCTCCACCCGACAACATCTATCTGGGGAAGGGTCTGAACAGCGTGCTGGATCAGGCCGACTCCCTGAAGAACAGCTTTGACGACAGCTACATCGCCATTGAGCATCTGCTCCTGGCCCTGGCCATCGACGACCGCTGCGGCAAGCAGCTGCTCAGCCAGTGCGGCACCAACGCCGAAAAACTGAAGCAAGCTGTGGTGGCGATCCGCGGCAGCCAGAAAGTGACCGACCAGAACCCCGAAGGCACCTACGAATCCCTGGAGAAATACGGCCGCGATCTCACCGCCGCCGCCCGCGAGGGCAAGCTGGATCCGGTGATCGGCCGCGATGAGGAAATCCGCCGCACGATTCAGATTCTCAGCCGCCGCACCAAGAACAACCCGGTGCTGATCGGCGAACCCGGCGTGGGCAAAACCGCCATCGTGGAGGGGCTGGCCCAGCGGATCGTGAACGGCGATGTGCCCGCCGCCCTGCAGAACCGGCAGCTGATCGCCCTCGACATGGGCAGCCTGATCGCCGGTGCCAAATACCGGGGTGAATTCGAGGAACGGCTCAAGGCCGTGCTCAAGGAGGTGACGGCCTCCGAGGGGCAGATCGTGCTCTTCATCGATGAGATCCACACCGTGGTGGGAGCCGGTGCCGCCGGCGGCGCCATGGATGCCAGCAACCTGCTCAAACCCATGCTCGCCCGCGGCGAGCTGCGCTGCATCGGCGCCACCACCCTCGACGAGCACCGCCAGCACATCGAGAAGGATCCGGCCCTGGAGCGCCGTTTCCAGCAGGTGTTTGTGGATCAGCCGACGGTGGAAGACACCATCTCGATTCTGCGGGGCCTCAAGGAGCGCTACGAGGTGCACCACGGCGTGCGCATCGCCGACAACGCGATCGTGGCCTCCGCCGTGCTCTCCAGCCGCTACATCGCCGATCGCTTCCTGCCCGACAAGGCCATCGACCTGATGGATGAGGCCGCCGCCCGGCTGAAGATGGAGATCACCTCCAAGCCGGAGGAGATCGACGAACTGGATCGGCGCATCCTGCAGTTGGAGATGGAGAAGCTGTCGCTGGGGCGCGAATCCGATGTGGCCAGCAAAGACCGGTTGGAACGGCTGGAAAAAGAGCTGGCCGAACTGGGCGAACAGCAAAGCACCCTCAATGCCCAGTGGCAGAAGGAAAAGGGCGCCATCGATGACCTGGGAGCGATCAAAGAGGAGATCGAGCAGGTGCAACTGCAAGTCGAGCAGGCCAAGCGCAACTACGACCTCAACAAGGCGGCGGAGTTGGAATACGGCACCCTGGGCGCCCTCAACCGCAAGCTGGCCGCCAAGGAGGCGGAGCTCAACAGCGGCCAGAGCGGCAAGACCCTGCTGCGCGAAGAAGTCACCGAGGATGACATCGCCGAGGTGATCGCCAAGTGGACCGGCATTCCGGTGAGCAAGCTCGTGCAGAGCGAGATGGAAAAACTGCTCCACCTCGAAGATGAGCTGCATCAGCGGGTGATCGGTCAGCAGCAGGCGGTGACCGCCGTGGCGGATGCCATCCAGCGCTCCCGTGCCGGCCTGAGCGATCCCAACCGTCCGATCGCCAGCTTCCTGTTCCTCGGCCCCACCGGGGTGGGCAAAACGGAGCTGAGCAAGGCCCTGGCCTCCCAGCTCTTCGATTCCGAGGAAGCGATGGTGCGCATCGACATGAGCGAGTACATGGAGAAGCACGCTGTCAGCCGCCTGATCGGCGCCCCTCCGGGCTACGTGGGCTACGAGGAGGGCGGCCAGCTCACCGAAGCGGTGCGGCGCCGCCCCTACGCGGTGATCCTCTTCGACGAGGTGGAGAAAGCCCACCCCGATGTGTTCAACGTGATGCTGCAGATCCTCGATGACGGCCGCGTCACCGATGGCCAGGGCCGCACGGTGGATTTCACCAACACCGTGTTGATCCTCACCAGCAACATCGGCAGCGCCTCGATCCTCGATCTCGCCGGCGATCCAGAGCGCCACGCGGAGATGGAGAAGCGGGTGAATGATGCGCTGCGGGCCCACTTCCGTCCGGAGTTTCTCAACCGCCTGGATGAATCGATCATCTTCCACAGCCTCAAGGCCGAGGAGTTGCGCCAGATTGTCGAGCTGCAGGTGAAGCGTCTGGCGAAGCGGCTGGAAGACAAAAAGCTGGGCTTGCAGCTCGATGGCGAAGCCCTCGATTGGCTCGCTGGCGTGGGCTACGACCCGGTCTACGGCGCCCGCCCCCTCAAGCGGGCCATCCAGCGGGAGCTGGAAACCCCCATCGCCAAGGCGATCCTGGCCGGCACCTTCGCTCCGGGCGCGACGATCGCGGTGGACGTGCAAAACGAGCGGCTGCGCTTCCAGCAGGCGGCCGCCGCCAACCTCACGGGGCCTGTGCCGGCGTTGGTCTGATTCGCCCCCTGGTTTCGCCTTCCGGCTGGCGTCGCCGGCGAAACCGGGGGTGAGGGGACAGGCGGCAGGCCGTTGTAACGGTCTGCATGGATCGAAGAAGGCCTGTCTTCCGCCTGCCCAGCATGGAAGCAGTGGCGCCAGGGGGCGTGATCCACGAATGGGCAACGGCGCAGACACCGCGTGCGCGGCCGGGGGGTGTGGCTGGGTCTGATCGCGGCCGGTCTGTTGATCTCGGCGGCGGCAGGCCCCTCCAGGGCGGGGAGCCCGCCCATCGCCCCGGAGACCACACCCCCCATGGGCATGGGTGTCGGCATGGGGCGCATGGGCCAGCGCTCCGCCGATGCCCACCTCATCACGATGATGATCCCCCATCACGACGGCGCCATCGCCATGGCAGAGCTGGCGCTCACACGGGCGCGCCATCCGGAGCTCAAGGCCCTGGCCGAAAGGAGCAAAACCAGCCAGACCAAAGAGAACGCCCAGAGGCGCCAGTGGCATCAGCAATGGTTTGGCGGACCTGTGCCCGTCTGGCCGGGGGCGGGGCGCGGCATGGGGATGGGCATGGGCATGCCCGGGATGGCCACGAGCCTGCAGGCCCTGCGGGATGCGCCCGACTTTGACCGGGCCTTCCTCGTGCAGATGATCGCCCACCACCGCATGGGGGTGATGATGGCCTCCCATGCCCAGTGGGGCACGGTGCATCCGGAGCTGCGGGAGCTGGAGGGGGCGATGGTGCGGGTGCAGAGCGAGGAGATCGCGCAGATGGAACTCTGGTATCAGCAGTGGCTTGGACAAGCGGCTGGATGAGCCAGCGGGTTCACCGGACCGGCGCGGGCGTGCCGACGGACCGACAAGAGGGCGCGGGCGACAGCCAAACCCCGCCTTCCGTGCTAGTACGTGTGTACTGTTCGGCAAGGTCCATGGCCAACCGCTCGTCCCACCCCTTCCGCGGGGGCTCCAGTCCACTGGATGCCATGGAGGACTGGCCCTATCTCGATCAGGAGATGTTGCTGGCCAGCCGCAGCCGCCAGGTTTGCCTCACCTGCCACTGGTTTCGCCACCACGCCGGGCCGAATTGCGTTCCGCTGCTCACCTGCCAGCTGCACCAGGCCCTGCTCGCCCACGGCGACCACCTCACCCACCGCTGCCAAGGCTGGACCGAAGACCAGACCCGCCAGCGGGGTTGGGCGCCGGAGGTCGCCTGAGCCAAGCCGATGAACGGCGGCGGACGACGGGCCCCAACCCCGCGGGAGGCCTGGCTGAGTGACGGCCGCCAGGTGTTGCATTTTCGCCCCGCCCGCTGGGACCAGTGGCGCCAAACCCTGGTCATCACCAGCGGTGAGTGGCTTCCGGACCAGCCAGAGCCCCTGCTGAAACACCGGCGAGAGCTCAGCCGCGAGCAGGCGCTGGCGTTGTGGCGATCCCTGCGGCGCGAGGGCTGGATTGCCTGCCCGCCGCAATGGCGACCGCCGCCTCTGGGGTAATGGCGGGTCACTCTTGCCGTGACCGCAGTTGTCAATCACAACCGATCAGGGAGATCACACCCGTCCAAACGGCGCGGAATTCACCGCAGATCACCTGGGAGGACAAGACCAGCCTGGCTTCGTCACTGGACTCCACAGCCAGCGTCCGCACACGCCGACAGACCCATCGCCTTCGACCGGAGCTGAACCACCGGGAACGGCTATCGCGCAGTCCTCCTGGCCGGGGCCGCACAGCTCTGCCGCGGGTCGGGCCTGTTCCGCCAGCCCGAGGACGCGACTCCCGCTTGGCCACCTCGCAGCGGAGCCGCTTCTGCGGACCCGTTGGCCGGAGTTGAGGGGCCTTATCAGCACGGACCCAAGGAAACTTGGCGCTATCTCCAAGGCAACGCCTCAGGGCCCGGCCCAGCGGTGCGCCAGAGGAGCAACGAGCGAAAAACAATTGCCCTGGAAACCACAAGATGTCAATATCTTCGCCAACGGAGCGCAACTTCTGAGCGAAGAAAGAAGGAACAGTTCCCCTGCAATGTCAGCCAAGCACAACTGTCTGTAACACAGA
>JAYKJF010000087.1:0-26177 GCA_035285785.1 Cyanobacteriota bacterium | reverse complement strand
ACCGCAATCCGTCCTGAAACATCAACAGAAAGCAATCCCTCCTCAGACGACAAGGGGTCTGACGTCAAGAGGTAGGGAGTGAAATCCATCGCGGTTCAGTCGTCGTAAACCAGACAGTTGATGTCGGATGGATTGAGATCACAGAACACTTCAAGGGGGCTGGGGGCTTCCGTGGCCTCGGGGTGCCGCTGGCTGAAGGCCTCCAGATCCTGGATGTTCTGCTCCAGTTTTTTCCTGGTTGCCTCATCCCCGTTGGCCTGCGCTGCCTCTAAAGCCGAGCGGTAGGAGTTCAGTTGATCAGCAATGGAGGCCATGGACGAAAGGCTTGCGCACCACTTTGGAATGTAGCGATCGTCCGGGGGGCTTTGGGCCCGATGCGGGGGGAAACGGCTCAGTAGATGTGCTTATTTTTCGCCGCTGTCCATGGTGAATCCTGGATCAGGGTGCGCTGACAGACGGAAGAACGGAGGGGATCGTCGGTGACAATTATGAAGAATTTGCAAAGCTGGGATGATTTCGCCTCGGTTCTCCAAGGACGTGCTCGCGCAGATGCGCCTGTCTCAACTGAGAGAGCTGGCGCGACGCCTTGGGGTGGGGCGCTACAGCAGCATGTTGAGGCTGGATCTTCTCTCCGCCATCCAGGGCCAGACTCCCAGGGCCGATGCACCCGACCAGCCCACGGCACCCTTGCCCTCCAGCGAGCTCGCCGAAGCACCGGCGCCCCAGGCGGCCTGGGCCGCTGAGGGTGGGGAGTTCACCGCGGAAGCGCCCACCTGGATTTTGTTCCAGCCCCTGGATTCCCAGTGGGCACTTGTCCGCTGGGGCATTCACAGCGGGGATCGGCAGCAGGCTCGGGCGGCCGGTGGGCAGCAGCTGGCCCTCCGCATCACCGATGTCACCGATCGTCCGTCCCAGGACGGTCGCCCCCACACCCTTCAGGAAGTGCTGGTGGAGGCCCACAGCCAGGAATGGCACATCCCCGTGCCTCTTGGAAACCGCGACTACCGGGTGGAGCTGGGCTACAGAACCGCCACCGGTGGATGGATCTCCCTCGGGGTTTCAGCCGTTGCCCACATGCCAGCGGATCACCATCAGGGCAGCCCATCCTTTATTCCCTTCTCCCTTGTGGATACCGACGCCAGCGGTGTCACCTGGGCGGCACCCCAGGCGTCTCCTGGCCAGCATGAGCGGCTTTATCAGCAAGCCAGTGCAGGGTTTGCTCGCCTGCGTGTGGGATCGGAAGCGTTCCATGAGCAGGGTGCTCTCGCGGAGGGTGCGGCAGGTGGCCATCTCTCGGGTGCTGGGCTCTGGGCCAGTGGTCGGGAGGCTTCCGGTGCCGGTCTGACTCCCCGGCAGCGCAGTTTCTGGTTGGTGGCGGATGCGGAACTCATCGTTTACGGCGCCACCGATCCGGCAGCCACCCTCACCGTGGGCTCGCAGCCCCATGCCCTCACCAGTGAAGGCACCTTCCATCTGCACATGGCTTTTCCGGATGGTGATCAGACCTATCCCATCGAGGCCCTGGCTGCGGATGGCGAACAGAAGCGCTCCATCACGCTCGACTTCCGGCGCACGACGCCCCACGCGCATGTGAACACGCGGGACGCAGCTGTCGCTGAGTGGTTCTGAGAGTTTTGTTGCTGGAGTTCCTGAAATCTTCAGCTTTCCCTCAGAATTGTGGTGCAGACCGTGACGCACTCTCCATCGTCGAGAGAGCACTGACTGATGCACTCGAAGTAGGCCTCCACCGGGTCTCCATCACCGTTAAAGGCCTGGAGAAACGACAGATCAGGGCTGAGCTCTGCGCCCAAAGCTTCGGAGGAGGCACGGGAGGAATGGGAGTGGCTCATCTGTGTCACAGAGGTGTCGAATGCGTCCAACGTATAGGTGTTGAACTTCTGACACAAGTGAATTGAGCAGAGCTACCTAGCTCCCTATTGAGAACTGTGAACCACGGTTCAGTTCGGCTACGGCCACTTGCAGGGAGGGGGCCAGAGGTCTGGTGCTTCCGAGCGCTGGGCTCCAGATCTGGCCCGCCCGCAGGCCCTCGAGATCGGCAAGCACCACATCCTGACCCTCCTGGAGCCGCAGGCTCTCCAGGGGGACAGACAGGGTTGTGAGAAAAAAATGGGCGATCCGCTGGGAATTCCTGTGGGTGAACCAGGGGCGCACAGGTCCTGGCGTCCAGCAGATTTCCTCCAGCAATTCCCTGCGCAGAGCATCCTCAGCCGTTTCTCCCGGCTCCAGATGCCCTCCGAACAGGCCCCAGCAGCCCGGCGCCACGATCCAATCCAGATCATCCCGGAGTTGGAGGAGCCATTGTCCGTTCTGTTCCGCCATGGCCAGGGCGACTTCCAGCATCGCAGTGCCCTGGCATGGACCCGTTCAGATCACCCTCACTCCTCTTCTGACGAACCAGCAGGCACCAGACGGATTTGCTTGCGGCCGAGCTTGATCTCAAACTCATCGCCCGGGTTGAGGTCGAGCAGAGCGGTGTAGGCCTTGCCCACCAGCAGATTTCCATTCCCCTGCACCGTGGCCACATAGCTCAGTTTCCGGCCTGCTTTACCCTTCGACGAGCCGCTTTCAGCCAGGTTCACACCTTTGGCTTCAAGCAGAGCCTCATAGAACGCGGTGAAGTTCAGTCGCTCTGTTCCATCCTTCTTGGTGCTCACATAGCCGCAGCTGCGAACCAGCTCGGATTTGGAGACATCACCCAACTCTTTGACTTTGCTGAGAAGGTCTGCACCGGTCAGCATGATTCGTTACCCCAAGAACACCGATATTGTAACGAGTCGCGGGGATTTTGGTCTACAGCAAGCGCCCTTGTTCCTTTTTGTCTGATTCGGAGAAGCAACCCGGCCCAATACACGGCGAACCCATGAGTCTCGTTCGGTGTCGCTTCTCAACCCTCCCTCAATCATTCGCAGAATCGGGATCCGCCTTGTCCATTCCTGGAAGCACCTGTCTGTGCCCCCCATAGCTCACAACGTGCAGCGGGGTACCAAATAGGGCACTCAGAGGATCATCTGACAGCAGGGCATGGCAGGCCCCATCTGCTACCACAGCGCCGTTCTTCAGGAAAACCACCCGCTGGATCTCCGGCAGAACCTCCTCGATGCGGTGGCTGATCATCAGCAAGGTGGTTCCTCTTTGACAGAGCTGGCGAAGCTGAGCCAACAGTTGATATCTGGCCTGGAGATCCAGCCCATTGGTGGGTTCATCGAGAACCAGCACCTCTGGATCGTGCACCAAAGCGCGCGCCAGCAACAGCCTTCGCCGCTGGCCTTCGGAGAGGCGCCCGAAGGGTTCGTTTTGCAGGTCGTCCAACTCCATCTGCTCCATCAGATCGGCCACTCTCCGCGTGTGCTGAATGCTGGGTTGCTGGCTGCGCCCCAATCCCACAGACCCGAAAAAGCCGGAGAGCACCACATCAAACGCCCGCACATCGCTTCTGTAGGTGGTGGGTTGATCCTGGGTCAGCACCCCCATGCGGGAGCGGAGCGCCCAGAGGTTGATGGTGTCACTCCCAAAGAGGCGCAATCCGCAGCCCTCTTTCACCACGGGATACATCTCTCGGCTGAGGAGCCGGATGAGGGAACTTTTCCCTGCTCCATTGGGTCCAAGAACCACCGTGTGTTCCCCTTGGAACAGGGTGAGGGAGAGGCTCGTAAACACCCGCCTTGGCCCCAGCCAGGCCTCCACCCCTTTCATCTCCAGGTAGGGCGTTCCCATGGTCCACCGTGTTGGTTCTCACGGCCAATCTGGGCCAGAGGCGCTACACCGATGGCATCCATCGCGGCCATTCCCATGGAGCCTGCGTTCAAGGGCCATCTGTTGCTCACCCTGGTCGACCATGCCAAGCCCTTCAAGGGCACATGGCAGATCTACCGACAGGGTGAAGCGGTGTATTCCGCCTGCCATTCCCCGGCACCGTCGGGTGCAGAAGACTCCGTTGCTCCCTGCTGTCAGTCTTTCAGCACCAACAAGCAGGTGTGCCAATTCGCTGGCTTGCTTCAGTTCTACGGGTGGTCCGTGGAGGGGCAAACCCCGGAGAGCCTGACGTTTCTCCAGAGCTGCGCCCTCTGACGGCTCCCTGGCGGTGGGTCGGCCTCAGGGCTGAAGCGTCGCCAGGGCCTTGCTCCCCTTCTCCCGCACGGCCGCCGGCAGGCTGATGTAGCCGATGCTCTCGGCCACACCCTGGGCTTTTTCGCTCAGGGTGTGGGCGAACACCTTCTGGAGAAGCGGTTGTTTGGGGCCGTTGCCCGTTTTGTAGAGCAGGATCCAGCTGAAGGTGACGATGGGGTAGCCCTCAGAGGGATTGGGATTGCTGCCGACCAGATCGGGCCCCAGGTCAATGGAGGCCAGGGCGTCCTGGGCCGCCTCCGCCGTCGGTTTTTCCGCATCCCCGGACCCATTGGTGAGGGCCGCCGCCTGGAGCGGTGCTTTCACGAAGGCTGCTTCCACATAGCCCAGCCCCCCGTCCACCTGATTGAGCTGGGCCGCCACCCCCTCGTTCCCTTTGGCGCCTGTGCCCACGGGCCATTTGACGCTCTTGCCAAACCCCACCTGCTGTTTCCAGGTTGGATCGATGGCCGCCAGATGGGCCGTGAAATTGGCGGTGGTGCCCGATCCATCGGAGCGCACCACCACCTTGATGGGCTTGGCCGGGCAGCCCAGCTGACCGTAGTTCGTGATCTTGCCCAGGAAAATGCCGGCCAGCTGGGCCTGGCTCAGGGTGAGCTCGCATCCCTTGTGCTGGTAGGCCACGGCGATGGCCCCCGCCGTCATCGGAATCTGCACCACACCCTGGGGCACCTTGGCGATCTCCTCGGCCTTCATCGGCACGTCGCTGGCGGCGAAATCCACCGTGCGGGAGATCAGCTGGCGCACCCCTGCTCCGGATCCCACGGATTGGTAGTTCACCCGCATCCCCTCGCTGGAGAGATCCTGGAACCAGCGTTGGTAGATCGGGGCGGGAAAGGAGGCGCCGGCACCATTGAGGGTGCTGGTGGTGCTGCAGCCCGTTGCTGCCAGGGCCAGGCCGGAGGCCAGCACGCCGAGCACACGTCGCTGATGGGGGCCGCGCCGACGGGGGGAGAAAGAGAGCATGGGAGAGAGGCATGCAGCCTGAACTTAATCAGGGCTGGAGGCCCTGGGGCCGCTCGGGATGGATCCCTTCCACCTCCCGCGTCAGTACTCCAGTACTATTGGGGTTGTTTCCGCGGCTGCGCCCCGTCCCGTTGTGCCCCTGGCCACCGTGCTGATCGACGGCAACAACTTCTATGCCTCCTGTGAAGCCCTGCTGGATCCTGCGGTGCTGGGGAAGCCCCTGGTGGTGCTCTCCAACAACGATGGCTGCATCGTCTCCCGCAGTGCCGAAGCCCGGGCCCTCGGCATCCCCATGGGGGCGCCCTTCTTTCAGGTGCAACGTCAGCTGGAGCGCCATGGCGTGGTTGTGCGCAGCTCCAACTACAGCCTCTATGGCGACATGAGCCAGCGGCTCATGGCCACCCTGGAAGCCTGGGTGGAAGAGCTGGAGATCTATTCCATCGATGAGGCCTTTGGCCTGCTGCGCCGGCCCCGTGCCACCGATGGCCTCCCGGCGGATCTCACCGCCTGGGGGCAGGCCCTGCGGCAGGCCGTGCGGCAGCAACTGGGCTTGCCGGTGGCCGTTGGCATTGCCCCCACCAAGGTGCTGGCCAAGGTGGCCAATCGCCTGGCCAAGCACGCCCCCACCTTGCGGCAACAAGGCGTGTTTGATCTGGGCGCCGTGGCCGATCCCGATCCCTGGCTGGACGCCGTTGCCATCGAGGAGGTGTGGGGCATCGGCCGTCGCCTCTCCCGTTGGTGCCGGTTGCGGGGCATCAGCACGGCCCGCCAGCTTCGCGACCTGCCCCCAGGCGAATGGAAGCGCCGTTGTGGGGTGGTGGGCCTGCGTCTGCAGCGGGAATTGCAGGGGCAGCCCTGTCTGCCCCTGGTGGCCCTGCCACCAGCCAAGAAGGAAACCTGCGTCAGCCGCAGTTTCAGCACGCCGATCACCACCCCGCACGAGCTGCGCCAGGCGGTGGCCACCTACCTCAGCCGCGCCGCGGAAAAGCTCCGCCGCCAGCGGCAGGGGGCCGGTGTCATCACGGTGTTTGTGCGGAGCAGCCCCTTCACCGGCGGCCCCTTCTACAGCAATGCCGCCACCGTGAGCCTGTCCCTGCCCAGCAACGACACCGCCGTGCTCCTGGCTGCTGCCCTCCCCCTGGCCGACCGCCTCTTCCGCCCCCACCAGCCCCTGCACAAGGCCGGTGTGCTTCTGCAGGCCCTCCAGCCGGACGACCAGCTCCAGCACCACCTGTTCACCCCCTCCACCCCGGCCCAGCAAGAGCGCCGTCAGGCCCTGCTGGCCACCATCGATGCCCTCAATGCCCGCCATGGGCGCGGCACCATCCAATGGGCCGCCTGTGGCCTCCACACCCCCTGGACCATGCGCCGCTCCCGCCTCTCCTCCTCCGCCACCACCCGCCTCACGGATGTTCCCCTGGTGTGGGCTTAGCCGGCCATCCCATCCAACAGGGTGGCGATCTGATTGCGGCCATTGCTTTTGGCCAGATGCAGGGCCTGTTCAGCCCGCTGCAAGAGGGGGGTGAAGCTCTCGTCATGGGGGCCCAGGCTGGTCAGCCCGCCGCTGATGTGCAACTGCAGATCGGAATGGCTGTGCACGCCCGGCATGGTGGCGACGGCCCGCCGGAGGGATTCGGCGGTGACAAGGGCCTCCTGGGCCGGGGTGTCCACCAACAGGAGGGCGAATTCCCCATCGCCGAGCCGGCCGGCAAAATCCTCTTCACGCAGAAATTGCCGGCCCATCTTGCACAAATCAGCCATCACTTCATCCCCGGAATGGTGTCCCCAGCGATTGTTGATGAAACGGAAATGATCAATGTCAAACAACAGCAGCGAGAGCGGTTTGTTCTCGTTGTGAGCCCGACGGAACTCCCCTTCGGCAATGCGCAGGAACTTCTGGCGGATCGGTAGGCCCGTCACAGGGCACAGGAAGCGTTCCCGCCTGAGATCCAGCTCTCGCATCACCAGTTGGGAGAGCAACTCCAATTCCCGGATCTGAACAGGAGTGGGTTGCATCGGCTGGCTGTCGATCACGCACACCGTGCCGAGATTGTGCCCCTTGCGGCTGCGCAGAGGCGCGCCGGCGTAGAAGCGGATCTGGGGGGCGGACACCACCAGGGGATTGGTGCGAAACCGTTCATCCTCCAGGGCATTGGGCACCACCATCACCCCGTTCTCCAGGATGGCGTGGGCACAGAAGGCCACCCCCCGGGGGGTCTCACGGATGTTGAGTCCTTTCTCCGCCAGAAACCACTGCCGCGTCCGGGTCACCAACGAAATCGCCGCCATGGGCACCCCAAAGATCAGCTGGGCCAGTTCCACCAGGCGATCGAGGTGAACATCGCTGTCGCCGCCAACCAGCTCGAAGCGCTCCAGATCCCGGAGCCGCAAATCTTCATCCCCCGGGATCGGGACGTCGTTGACGAAAAAGCCCGATGGAACGGTGGCCATACGGCCCTCCACACAGTTTGATCCTAGGGGCTTCGGGCGCGCCAACCTCCGATTGCAGCAGTCTTTGGCGCTTCCGCATCAAGGGGTGTGCACGATCTCCACCAGATCCGTTCGGCGGTGTTGATCCAGCTCCTGCAGATGGCGACGCTCGGCGTAGTAGTCGGCCTGGAGGCGCAGGGCGTCGTGGTTGAGCTCTTCGAACAGCTCCTGTAGCCGTTGTTCCATGTCGGCCGCGGGGGCGGAGGGGTTGGCCGGGGGACTGTCGATCTCCAGGAGCCGTGCCAGGCATTGCTCCAGGGTGTGGAGCCGCTGGGCATTCCAGGTGTCGAGCAGATGGCGGCAGCGCTTCTCCGCTGCCAGGCGGGCCCGGCTGGCGATGGCGCCACGGAGGTGGAGGAGGGGTTGATGGAACGATTGCCGCTGCAGCTCGTTGGGTTCGAGCAGGGGCATGAACCGGTCCAGGGCGCCAGCCAACGGCCCGTTGTCGTCCATGGCCAGTTGGTTGGTGAGCAGCTGGATCAGGGGCACATCTCCCAGCTCGGCGCCCGCGTCGGTTCCCCGACTGATGGCTTCCAGGCGCGGTGCCCCGAAATGGGCTTCCTCCAGTTCGGTGATGGCGGCCCAGAGCCGACGGTGGTGGTGCAGGCAGAAATCCTCCTGCTCCCAACTCCGCAGGTGCTGCCGGATCTCCGCCCGCAACTGCGGGCAGTGCAGGTAGAGCTGGAGGATTTCCCCCTCGGCCCGCTCCTGAATCCCCGCCGTGGAGGGGGTGTCCCAGCGACTGGCCCGCCCATGCCAGCGCTGGCCCTTCACCTGTTGCCGCAGGTCGTTTTCCAGCTGCAGGGTGAGACGGGCCTGGCCCCCGGAGAGCCGCTCGGCCACCTTCTGCAGGTAGCGGCTGCGCACGGCGCTCTGGGGCAGCTTGCCGAGCAGGGCCACCAGGGCCGCCACGGCCTGCTGAAACTGATCGCTGCGCGACAGGTCCCGCCCCGCCAGCACCTGGTCGATCTGCCAATCCAGCCAGAGGGGAGCCCCGTCCAGCAGGGCCCGATAGTTGCCTGCCCCCTGCGCGCGCAGATACTCGTCGGCGTCCTTTCCCTCCGGGAGCTGCAGCACCCGAAGGTCCACCTGGCCCTGGAGGGCCAGATGTTCCACCTCCCCGATGGCCCGCTCCGCGGCGCGCACACCCGCCCGGTCGGCGTCGAAATTGAGCACCAGCCGCTTGCTGTCGCAGCAGCGGCAGAGCTGGGTGATCTGCTGCCGGCTCAGGGCCGTGCCCAGGGCCGCCACCGCCTGGGTGATGCCGGCGGCATGGAGGGCAATGGCATCGAAATAGCCCTCCACCACCACGGCCTGATCCGCCCGGCGGATCGGATCGGCGGCCCGATCCAGGGCGAACAGGTGGCTGCCCTTGGCAAACACCTCCGTTTCCGGAGAGTTCAGATACTTGGGCTCGGCCCCATCCAGAGAGCGGCCGCCAAAGCCGATCACCCGGCCCTGGCGATCCCGGATCGGCACCATCACCCGGTGTCGGAACCGGTCATAGAACCCACTGCCTCCCTTCCGCGGCACCACCAGGCCGGCGGCCTCGAGCATCTCGGGAGCCATGCCCTCCACGGTGGAGAGGTGCGAGAGGAGCCCGTCCCAGCGATCAGGGGCATAGCCGAGCTGGAAATCCGCGAGGGTGGCTTCGCTCAGGCCCCGGGTGTCCTTCAAATAACGCAGGGCCCCCACCCCCTCCGGGCTGCGCAGCTGGGCCTGAAACCAGCCTGCCGCCAGGCTGAGCACCCGGTGCAGGAGCTCACGGCGGGAGAGTTGCTGGCGCAGCCGTTCCTGCTGGGGACCCTCCAGGGTTTCCACCGGCAGCTGATAGCGCCGGGCGAGCTCCAGAATCACGTCACTGAAGCCGGAGCGCTGAAACTCCATCAGAAACTTGATGGCGTTTCCCCCTGCACCGCAGGAGAAGCAGTAATAGATCTGCTTCGCGGGCGACACCGTCATCGAGGGTGAGGTGTCGTCGTGGAACGGGCAGACCCCGACAAATTCCCGCCCCTTTTTCTTGAGCACCACGTGCTCGCCCACCACATCCACGATGTCGGCCCGCTCCTTGACGGCCTCGATCGTGCGGGGATGGAGGCGGGGAAGGGCCAAGACGGAGGCCGGGGGGACAGGGATCCCATTGTGGGGGGCGGGTCCAGGGATGGGCCCCCTCAGCGGGTCAGCTTGTGCTGGTGCGCAGGGGCAACGGATAGGTGAGCCACTCCTGCTCCCCTTCCGGTGCCTGGCCCGAGGGCCTGGCCAGCCGCCAGCTTTCCCCCCGATCCCCGCGCTCCAGAAAGATCTCGAAGGGGGCGTCCACACGGAAGGGATCCTTCCCAAGCCGCCAGTCGAAGCGGCCCGCGATGCGCAAACCCTGACCCTGCCCGATCGTGATGGGCTCCTGCTGTTCCACGCGCACCCGGCTCACCACGGGAACCCCCACGCTCTCAAGGCTCAACGCCTGCGCCACATCCGCCTGGGTGAGCTGGATCTGCAGTGCCAGGGCATTCAGCAGGGTGCCTTGCGGCGGTCTGCTGGCGGCCGCGCAGGCCCCGAGCCCCAGGGCCAGGGAGCCCAGAAGCGCCAGAAGCACAAACCGGCGGAGCGCTCCCTGCCACCACCGACCCCCACGCGGCGCCTGGGGAGGGGGGAGTTCCCGAAAGGGACCGCTGGGCACGATGGGATGGCTCTCTGCTCCGACGCTAGCGATCCGCGCCCCTTGGCAAGGAGGGCACACTGGGGCGTTCACGGGATGCCCATGATTGGTTGGTTGCAGGGACAGCTGCAGGATCCCTGGCAGCAGGCAAACCGCTGCGGCTTGCTGTTGATCTGCCAGGGCGTGGGCTACGAGGTGCAGGTGAGCCAGCGCCTCTGGGCCCAATTGCCCGCACCGGGGGATCCGATCACCCTGCATGTTCACCACACCATCCGGGAGGACGGTTGGACCCTGTTCGGTTTTGAGAGCCGCCACGAACGGGAATTGTTCCGCGAACTCGTGGCCGTCAATGGCGTGGGCCCCCAGATGGGGCTGGCCCTGCTGGGGGCCATGGGGCTTGAGGAGCTGGTGGGGGCCATCGTGGAGGGCAACACCAAGCTGTTGAGCCAGGCGCCTGGGGTGGGCAAACGCACCGCGGAGAGGCTGGCCCTGGAGCTCCGGCAGAAGCTGCTCGACCGCTTCTCGATGCTGCTGGGCCCCGCCGGACTGGCCGTGGCTTCCGGAGGAGGTGAGGGAGGGGCTGACGGGCTTCCCCTGCAGGGTGATGACCTGCAGAACACCCTGATCGCCATGGGCTACGACCGGATGGAGATCCTCGCGGCCCTGAGGGCTGTGGCCGCTCAGGGATTGGATCCGGCGGCCGATGGGGAGCGCTGGTTGGGCGACTGCCTGCGCTGGTTGTCCCGTGCGGCGGCCTGAGGGGCGGCAGCCACACGGTAAAGTTGGGAATTGATTGCAAAGCGCCAGGCGCTGATCATGCCGCTACCCACGATCCGCAAACAGGAACTGATCAACACCCATCAGCAACACGGTACCGACACCGGATCTGTGGAAGTTCAGGTGGCGATCCTGAGTGATCGGATCAGCCAGCTCAGCAGCCACCTGCAGAAAAACATCCACGACTTCTCCTCCCGCCAGGGTCTGCTGAAGATGATCGGCCGCCGCAAGCGCCTTCTCGGCTACCTGCGCCACCAGAGCGAGGAGCGCTACGGCGCCCTGATCGAAAAGCTCGGCATCCGCGGCTGACCGTTCATGGCCTCGGATCGGCAGCGACGCGCTGCCAAAGCGAAACAGGCGCGGCAAGCCCCCTCGGGGAGCGACAAAACAGCGGGGTTTTCCGCTGCGTCCTCCCCCAGCCCCTTGCCGGCCAAGCCTCCGGGCCGCCGCAGCAACCAGGCGATTCCGGATGCGGTGGCCAACAGGATGGCCCGCAGGATTGCCATCGCCACGGGCATTCCCACCGTGCTTGGCATGGGCGTGTTCATCGCCAGCTATCTGCTGGTGAGCCGCCAGATTCTCGATATCCCTCCCTCCGCCACCCTGCTGGCCTCCGGGGGATGCTTTCTGCTCGGCTTGCTGGGATTGAGCTACGGCGTGCTGTCGGCCAGTTGGGAAGAGGCTTCCGGCACCCTGCTCGGATTGGAGCAGGTGTCTGTGAACCTGGCCAGGGTGAAGGCCTCCGTGCGCGCCATGCGGGACGGCAGCGCTTAGCCGGCGCTTCAGAGCCGCCGGCCTGAAGCGCCCAGCAGGGTGGCCCGGAACTGGGCCGATTCCAGGGTGGTGAGGGCCGATGGCCCATCGCTCACGCAGAACTGATGGCCCAGTCGAACGTAACGACTGGGGCCATCGGTGCCGATCTTGGCCACCACGGGCACCCGCTGCACCCCCAGCTCCTGATCGGGCCTGTGGCGCTGCAGGCATTCCCGGAGGCGGTGCTGAATGGCGATGTCGCCGGCCTGCTCCACCGGGAGCTCCACCATCAGCAGGCGCAGCTCCTCAATGCTGCAGCAATCGTCCACGATCACCTGCACCCGGTCGTCCCGCCGATCCACCGACGCCCACACCATCAGGCGGGCATCCACCATCAGGTGATCGGCCAGCCGGCCATAGCTTTTGGGGAACACCACCGCTTCACAGCTTCCGGTCAGGTCTTCCAGTTGCAGCACGGCCATGCGATCCCCTTTGCGCGTGGTCACCTGCCGGCAATCGGCCACCAGGGTCAGCAGGCTGATCTTGGCCCGATCCGGTTGCTCCTCCAGGTTGGCCAGGGAGATGGGGGCCAGCAGCTGGAGGGCTCCATTCCATTGCTTCAGGGGGTGATCGGAGAGATAGAAGCCCACCACCTCCTTTTCCAGCCGCAATTTGTCGGTGGGGGGATATTCCGGCACGGGGGCGGCCTTGGGCGCCAGGGAGGCCTCCGGGGCCTGCTCACCGGCGCCGGCGGAGCCGCCCAGCAGGTCCAGCAAGCTTCCCTGGCCACTGGCCCGATCCCGGGCCCGCCCACTGGCCCACTCCTGCACCAGATCCAGATCGGCCATCAACTGGGCGCGATTTCCCTCGGGATGGAGGGCATCGAGGGCGCCGGAGTGAATGAGGGCCTCCAGGGCCCGTCGGTTCAACTGGTTGCCCGGGAGGCGATCGCACAGATCGGCCAGGGAGCTGAAGGGGCCGTCCTGCCTCCGGCTTTCGATCAGAAGCCGGATGGCCCCCTCGCCCAGATTGCGGATGGCGGAGAGGCCAAACAGGATGCGGTTGGCCACGGGTGTGAAATCCTCATCCGAGGCATTCACATCCGGCGCCATCACCTGAATGCCCATCGCATTGCAATTGGAGATGTAGCGCTGCACCTTGTCGCTGTCACCCGCATTCACCGTGAGCAGGGCAGCCATGTAGGCCACGGGGAAGTGGGCCTTCAGGTAGGCCGTTTGATAGGTCACCGCTCCGTAGGCGGTGGAGTGGCTCTTGTTGAAACAATATTCCGCAAACAACACCATTTGCTCGAACAGGCTGGTGGCCACCTGCCCATCCACGCCCCGCTCCTGGGCTCCTTTGACAAAAATATCCTGATGTTTCTCCATCTCTGACTTCTTCTTTTTCCCCATGGCCCGGCGCAGGAGATCGGCTTCGCCGAGGGAATAGCCAGCCAGATCCTGAGCAATCTTCATGATTTGCTCCTGATACACCATGATTCCGTAGGTTTCCTCCAGAATCGGCTCCAGCTTGGGATGCACCACATCCATGCTCTCCCGGCCGTGCTTGCGGTTGATGAATTTGGGAATCAATCCCGCGTCCAGGGGACCGGGACGATAAAGGGCAAGGATGGAAGAAATATCCTCCAGAGAGGAGGGCTTCAGATCTTTCACGATCTGGCGCATGCCACTGGATTCCAGCTGGAAGATTCCCTCCAGATCTCCCCGAGCCAGGAGATCAAAGGTGGCTGCATCCTCCTCAGGCAGGGCCTCCATGTCTATTTTCTCATGCCCACTCTTTTCGATTAAAGAGGTGGCCTTCTCAATCATGGTGAGATTTTTCAACCCCAGGAAATCCATTTTCAGGAGGCCCATGGATTCCACATCTTCCATGAAGTATTGGGTGATCACCTGCCCGTCGTTATTCCTTTGCAGGGGCACCAGCTCATCCAGGGGATCGGCGGCGATCACCACACCTGCTGCATGGACGCCAAAAGTTTTGTTGGTGCCCTCAATCCGGCGAGCCAGATCCACCCAGTGGCGCACCTTGGGATCTGATTCGTATTTCTCCCGAAACTCAGGTGCGGGGGATTCGGCGCCGATCATCTCCGAGAGTTTGGCGGGTTTGCCACGCACCACCGGGATCAGCTTGGCCAGCCGATCCGCTTCCCCATAGGGAATGTCCAACACCCGGGCCACGTCCTTCAGCACGGCCTTGGAGGTCATGCGGTTGAAGGTGATGATCTGGGCCACCTTGTCCTCCCCGTAGCGACGGGTCACGTAATCGATCACCTCTCCCCGGCGTTCGATGCAGAAATCCGTGTCGATATCAGGCATCGACTTCCGCTCTGGATTCAGGAAGCGCTCAAACAGCAAGCCGTGTTTGACAGGATCGATGGTGGTGATTCCCAGGGCATAGGCCACCAGGGAGCCTGCGGCCGAGCCTCTCCCCGGCCCCACGGCAATGCCGTTATCGCGGGCAAAGCGGATGTAATCCCAGACGACAAGGAAATAGGTGGGGAACCCCATCTCCTCCATCACGTCCAACTCAAACAGCAGACGATCCAGATAGAGCGGTTCGGGTTGCTCCTCAGAGCTCAGCTTCAGCCGATCCCGCAGGCCTGCCATGGCCACCTCCTTGAGATAGCTCACGGAGGTGTGCCCCTCGGGAATGGGAAACCGGGGCATCTGATAGCGGCCAAGAATGTCGTAGTCCTCCACCTTCTCGGCCACGGTCCCCGTGTTGGCGATGGCACGGGCAATGGTGTCCGGATCCAGATGGTCGGCAAAGAGCCGGCCCATCTCGGCCTCGCTTTTCAGATACTCCGTGCCCGTATAGCGCAGGCGCTTTTCATCGCTGATCAATTTCCCCGTGAGCACGCAGAGCAGGGCATCGTGGGCCTCCACATCGCCACTGCTGAGGTAGTGGGCGTCGTTGGTGGCCACCAGTTCGATCCCCAGCTCCTTGCCGATGCGCGCCATCTCCACATTCACCAGCCGGTCCTCCGGACCGCCGTGATCCTGGATTTCGAGGTAGTAGTCGTCGCCGAAAACCCCCTGATACCAGCGGGCCACTTCCCGGGCCACATCCGGTCGGCCTTGCAGGATGGCCTGGGGCACCTCCCCCCCCAGGCAGGCGGTGGCGGCGATCAACCCCTCGCTGTGTTTCTGGAGGAGATCTTTATCAATACAGGCCCGGGCAAAGATGCCCCGTCCCCGCATCCCCTGGAGGTGCGACAGGCTCGTGAGCTTTACCAGGTTGCGGTAGCCGATGCCGTTCTTGGCCAGCAACACCAGGTGATAACGCCGCTCCTTCTTGGGCTGGGGATCGGAAATGCTGCCATTGATGACATACATTTCGTTGCCGATGATCGGTTTGATTCCGGCTTTCTGGCAGCTTTTTAAGAGTTCGATGGCCCCGTACATCACCCCATGGTCCGTCAGGGCCAGGGCAGGCATGCCAAGTTCCTTGGCCCGTTCCACCAGGGCAGGCAGTTGGGAGGCCCCATCCAGCAGGCTGTAGTCGCTGTGGTTGTGGAGGGATACGAAACTCACGGCGCCAGCCCGACAGCTGGCCACACCTTAGGAGATGTCTGCCGCCAAAAGTAGTGGCCCCAGTGGCCCTAACGCCCTTTTGGCCACCACATCTAGGGGACCAGGGGGGCGCTCGGACGGGCCTGCATCACGGCAGCGGCCTGCTCGTATTGATGGGCCACCTGGAGCAGCCTGCCTTCTTCCAATACCCCGGCAATCAGCTGCAGGCCGATCGGCAGGCCCTGGTCATCAAAGCCGCAGGGCACACTGATCGCCGGCAGTCCGGCCAGGTTGGCGGGAATGGTGAGCAGGTCGGCGAGGTACATCGCCAGGGGGTCCTCCGTGTGGGCCCCGAAGCGAAAGGCCGTGGTGGGCGAGGTGGGGGAGAGGAGCACATCCACCTGGGTGAAGGCCTGGTCGAAATCCCTTCGGATCAGGGTGCGAACCCGTTGGGCCTGCTTGTAATAGGCATCCACATAGCCGGCGGAGAGGGCATAGGTGCCGATCAGGATGCGGCGCTGCACCTCATCGCCAAAGCCCTCAGCCCGTGTGCGGGCCGTCATCACGGCCAGATTGTCGTTGCTGCCGAGCGCACTGCGCAGGCCGTATTTCACCCCGTCGTAACGGGCGAGATTGGCGGAAGCCTCGGAGGGGGCAATCACGTAGTAGGTGGCGATGCCATCGTCGAAGCGGGGGCAGCTCACCTCCACCAGTTCACAGCCCAAGGCTTCCAACACCCGGGCGGCGGCCATCACGGAGGCCTTCACCTGGGGATCGAGGCCCTTCTCCTGAAAGCACTCCCGGATCAGGCCCACCCGCATGCCCGCCAGGGGCTGGTTGAGGTGGGCGCCATAGTCGGGCACGGGCGCCGTCAGGCAGGTGGCATCCCGGCGGTCCTCGCCGGCAATCACCTGCAGCACCTCCGCCGCATCCGCCACGCTGGTGCTGAAGGGACCCACCTGGTCGAGGGAGCTGGCGAAGGCCACCAATCCCCAGCGGCTCACCCTGCCGTAGGTGGGTTTGAGCCCCACCACGCCACAGAAACTCGCGGGCTGCCGGATCGATCCGCCCGTATCGGAGCCCAGGGATACGAGGCACTCGCCTGCGGCCACGGCCGCCGCACTGCCTCCAGAGCTGCCCCCCGGCACCCGGGTGGGATCCCAGGGGTTGTGGCTGGGCCCGAAGGCGGAGGTTTCCGTTGAGCTGCCCATGGCGAACTCATCGAGATTCGTTTTGCCGATCAGCACCGCCCCCGCCTGCCAGAGCCGCTCGGTGACCGTGGATTCGTAGGGCGGCACGAAGCCCTCAAGCATCCGGCTGGAGCAGGTGGTGCGGATGCCGCGGGTGCAGAGATTGTCCTTGATCGCCACGGGGATGCCGGCCAGGGGCGGCAGGTCTTCCCCGGCTGCCCGTCTGGCATCGATCCGATCGGCATCCGCCAGGGCCCGCTCCCGGCAGATCTCCAGAAAGGCATGCACCTGGGGCTCCACCGCCGTGATGCGCGCCAAGGCCGCCTCGGTGAGATCCCGGGCGGATACCTCCCCCCGCTGCAATTTGCCGCGCCATTCGGCAATGCCCATCCCTGCGCACCATCGGTTTGCTGGACGCTATCAGTCCAGCTGCCATGGGCTCTCCCTCGGCGCGCTGGGAGGCCGCCTAGGCGGGGAGGGAGGGTGAGGGCAGTTCGGTATAGGGCTCGCTGCGGGAGGTGCGCAGCAGGCGATGCTCCAGGCTCGCTGGGGTTTCCATCCGCAGGTCTTCCAGGAAGGGAACCAGGGCGGCTTCCAGGGTGCCCCGTCGGACGAAGGGGCCAAACCAGTACACCGCATCGGGAGAGCGGGTTTCCACCCGAGCCCACCAGGCAAGGCCAACCGAGTTGGCAAGGCTGCGCACTGGCCAGAGCAGGGGATTCATGGAGGGGTGCTGGGATCACCCCATTCTGCCCATCGTGGGTCGCCCTGACCTTTCTCAGAGATGGATGTCGCCCGCAAAGGACGGGTGTCCAGGCTCTGTTGAAGGGAGACCCTCCATCCAGGGCTCCTCACCAGGGATCGCGTTGGTCTCCGGTTCCTCTGCGACGGGCCCTTCGGGCAGGGGGTTGTCCGGGGCAGACACCGTTTCCGTGATGCGCTCCGGAGCGGCAGGGGGGGCGTCCGGCTCCAGCTCCAAGGGCTGGGTGGTGAGGCTGGGTCGCACCAGTCGGGGCGGTGGAGCCGAACCCTGCAGACCGCGCATCCAGCCCCTTCGGGCCACCTCGTAGAGCACCAGCGCCGTGGCCACAGACGCGTTGAGGCTGGGGGTGGCACCGCGGAGGGGGATGCGCACCAGCTGATCGCAGCTCCGTCGGGTGAGGAGGGAGAGTCCCTGGCCTTCCGACCCGGTGATCACCACCAGGGGCCCTTCCAGATCCGCCTCCTCCAGGCTCACGGTGCCCTTCGCATCCAGGCCCACCACCCGATAGCCCTCCTGCCGCAAGCTGTCCAGTGCCCGGTTGAGGTTCACCACCCGGGCCACAGGGAGATGTTCCAGGGCCCCAGCGGCCACCTTGGCCACGGAGCCGGTCAGGCCCGCGTTGCGCCGTTGCGGCAGCACCAGCCCATGGACCCCGAGAGCCTCCGCACTGCGGAGAATGGCGCCGAGGTTCTGGGGGTCGGTGAGGCCATCCACGGCCACCAGCAGAGGAGATTCCCCCACCTGCCGGCATCCTTCGATCAGGCTGGGCAGATCGAGGGAGTCGGCCGCTGCCGGCTGGAGCACGATGCCCTGGTGCACGGCCCCTCCGCTGATCTGGCCCAGGCGGGCCCAGCTCACCTCTTCCACCAGCACGCCCGACGCCTTGGCTTCCCTCAGGAGCTGCAGAAAGACGGGGCGAAAGCGCATCTCCGGCGTGCACCAGATCCGATGGATCGGTCGGCCGCTTTCCAGGGCCGCCTGGGCGGAATGGCGTCCCCAGATCAGGTCACTGGGGGCCGCACCGGCGTGGGCTTCCCCCTGGGGAGACTCCAGGTCGGCCGGCTCGGGCCTCTCCCATCGGGGTGCTCTCTGGGGCCGGCTGAACGACTCGTCCCGTCGGGCCGGACGCCATTGACGCCCCTCCTGGGACGGGCCGCGAGAGGGGCCGCGAGAGGGACCGCGGGAGAGACCCCGCGAAGGGGTGCGGGGCCGGTTTCCGTCGTCTGGACGGCGCCATTTCTCCGGGCTGGGGGCCTCCTCCCGATCCCGCGACCAGCGCCGGCTCTCCAAGGGGGCGTCGCCTTCGGGGCGGGGGCCCCGCCGGCGAAAGGTGCTGCTGCCAGCCATCTTTCGGGGATCGCCCGGGCCCCGACCCGGCCGGTCTCCCGGGCCCCGACCCGGCCGGCCGCGGGAGAAGTCGCGTGGGCTTCCTGGTCCCATACCGGGGCCGTCGCCACGCCGGATGGGGCGCCGGCGATTGGAATCATTAGGGATTGGGCTCATGGTCCGCTGCGCAGTGGAGGGGGTCGGTTTCCTCAAGGTGATCCAAAAGTTCGGCCAAACGGCGCGGGTCCTGGAGAAAGAGCCATCCCACCATCGTCTCAAATCCCGTGGCCTGCCCATAGAGGGAGGCTTCCTGGGGGCGAGGGCCCCGTCCCGCCCGGTTGCGCCCCCGCCGCACCATCTCCTCCTCCGCCGGACGGAGATGGGGGCGGAGCTGGTTGAGGGCCAGGGCCTGGCCTCCGGCGTTCACCTGGGCCAGCACCCGGTTGTGGAGGTCGGCCGGGCGCCCGGGGGCCTGGCAGCGTTGCAGGCGCTGATGCAGTTCCCACACCGCATCACCCAACCAGGCCAGTTGCAGAACGTTGAGTTCCGCCTCAGGGGCCAGGGTGGGGAGGGTGGTGAGCCAGGTGGCCGAACCCCCCGCAGAACCCCGCGGGGGGAGGGCTTCAGGAGGCGAGCTGGTCAAGGGCGGTGGGCAGATCAGGCTGGAGATGGAGAAAATCCTCCAATCTCACCAGCTTGACGGTTTGCACCACGCGGGCATTGCCGACCACCAGAAACTGCACCTTTTTCTGGTTGCATTCCTTGGCCAGCTGAACGAGGGCGCCCAGACCTGAGGAGTCGATGAAATCGATTTTGCTCAGATCAATCACAAGGGGAAGTTTGCCCGCAGCCGACTCCTTCTGGATGAACTCCGTGAATTGCTTGTCGGAGTAGGCGTCGAGCTGACCCGTGAAGCTGAACACCAGGCACTGGTTCTGGCGTTCACAGCCCCCCCGCAACGAGACGGTCAGTCGGTGCAAGTCGGCGATTGGTCGATCTCCAGCACGAGGTAACCGGCGAAGTGTAGTGGGGGTTGGCAGGGGTGGATCATGACTGCTGGAAAATTGCCGCAATTGCCATGGAAGGCCGAGCAACCGTCGCCTAGTGGCGCCTCTCGGCCATCAAGGCGGTGAAGCGGTGGAAATGGTGATCGGCATCGTGGGGGCCAGGGCTGGCTTCCGGGTGATACTGCACGCCGAACACGGGCTGGTGGTGGAGGGCGAGGGCAGCCACCGTCTGGTCGTTGAGGTTCTGGTGGGTCACTCCCACCCGATCGCCGGGCAGGGAGGCTGCGTCGATGGCGAAGCCGTGGTTCTGACTGGTGATTTCCACCTCCCCAGGCGACCCGCAGGGATGGTTGAGGCCCCGATGGCCGTAGGCCAGTTTGAAGGTGCGCCCCCCCAGGGCCAGCCCGAGGATCTGATGGCCCAGGCAGATGCCGAAGATGGGGAGATCGCCCTGCCCAAGCAGTCCCTGGGCCAGGTGGATGCCCTCCGTGACGGCGGATGGATCCCCCGGTCCATTGGAGAGAAACACCCCTTCCGGCTGGTGGCTCAGCACCTCCTCCAGGGAGCTGCTGGCCGGCACCACGGTGACCTCACAGCCATGGGCCACCAACCGCTCCAGGATGGCCCGCTTGATGCCGAAATCCACCGCCACCACCCGATAGGGGCGCTCGGGCCAGGTCTGGAGCCGGCGATCGAAGCTGGCGCCGCAGAGGCTGGTCCAGCGGTAGCTCTCCGGCGTGCTCACCCCCGCAGCCAGATTCAGGCCCGCCATCGCGGGAGCGGAGCGCACCTGCTCCAGCAGCTCCTTGGCCGAGGTGCCGTCACTGGCGATGCCCCCGTTCATGGCGCCCCCCTCCCGCAGCAGGCGCACCAGGGCCCGGGTGTCCACCCCCCGGATGCCCACCACCCCATGGCGCTTGAGCCAGGGGTCGAGGTCGTCCTCGGCCCTCCAGCTGCTGGCGCGGGGAGAGAGCTGGCGCGCGATCACCCCGCGCACGTGGGGGGCGGAGGCTTCCAGATCCTCCCCATTGACACCGGTGTTGCCCAGCTCCGGATAGGTGAAGGTGACCAGCTGGCCCGCATAGCTCGGGTCGGTCATCACTTCCTGATAGCCCGTCATGCCCGTGTTGAACACCACCTCGCCGATGGCCGTTCCCCGGGCACCGAGGCCGACCCCCTCCAGCACGGTGCCATCAGCCAGAACCAGGAGGGCGGGTTCGCCTTGGGGATGGGGCACGGTGGGGGAGGGGGGAATGCGATCAACCGGAATCATTCTGCCGCCGGCGGTTCCTGGGGCAGCACCGCGCGCAGTTGCTCCACCTTCTGCCAGGCGGCGCCGGTGGCCAGCGCCTCCTGGGCCTGGGCCAGCCCCGCCGCGATCGAGGGCGCCACGCCCGCCACCCAGAGCACCAGGGCCGTGTTGAGGCTCACCACCTCCTGCTGGGCCCGGGTCCCCTGGCCCCGAAGCACGGCTTCAAGGATGGCGGCATTGGTGGACGGATCCCCACCAGCCAGCTCGGAGAGGGGAGCCAGGGTCAATCCCAGGGCTTCCGGGTGGAGTGTGTCGGAGCGGATCCCATCCCCATCCACCAGGCGCAGCGCGCTGGGCCCGGAGAGGGAGGCCTCATCCAGCCCGCCATGGCCATGCACCACCACCGCCCGTCCCACACCCAGCCCCTGAAGTGCAGAGGCCATGGGATCGAGAAGGTCGGTGCGGGCCACGCCCAGCACCTGGGCCTCCGGGGTGAGGGGATTCACCAGGGGGCCCAGAAGGTTGAACACGGTGCGGATCCCCAGGCTGCGCCGCAGGGGGCCGATCCGGCCCAGCCCGGGATGCCAGCCCGGGGCGAACAGGAAGGTGACCCCGGTGGCCTGGAGCGCGCTCACCACCGCATCCAGGGGGCGCTGCAGATCGATCCCCAGGGCTTCGAGCACATCGGCCGAGCCCACCCGCCCACTGGCACTGCGGTTGCCATGTTTCGCCACCCGGGCGCCACAGGCTGCGGCCGCAAAGGCCACCGCCGTGGAAATGTTGAAGGTGTTGGCCCCATCACCGCCCGTGCCGCAGGTGTCCACCAGCGGACCCGGGGGACGGACCCCCGTGGAGGCGGCCGCCTGGCGCAGCACCCGGGCCATGGCGGCCAGTTCCTCTCCGCCGACGCCCTTGGCCCGCAGGGCCACCAGCAAACCGGCCGTGAGGGCGGGATCCACGCTGCCCTCCAGCCATCCCCCCATCAGGGCTTCCGCCTGGTGGGCTGACAGGTCCTGGCCCGCAAGCAACTGTTCCAGAAGGTTGGGGCCGACAGGGGGGGGAGGGGTGCTTGGCACGTGGGCAGGAAGTGGGCAAGAAAAAGCCCGGGTGCAGGGCACACCGGGCCGGGTGATGGGGACCTTCCTACTATCACCCGAAAGCCCCCGAACTGGCGAGACCTGCGGGGAAAAAACGGCACCAGTCTCTGGGCTGTCCCGCTCTGTTCAAGGGGCGGGGTCGGCGCTGGCATCAAAGCCAGACCCCACGGGTTCCGCCTTCGGATCGCTGGCCCCTGGTTTGTAGCCCCCCTGCCAGAGGGCCCGGGTCCTGGCCTGGAGGGTCTCCCGCTCGAGTCCCCAGAGCCGGATGGCCCGCTCCAGATCGCTCTGGAGATCGAAGGCGCCTGGAAACCCGTCGTAGCGCGAGAGCAGCCGTGCCGCATCCACCAGGTCGGCATCCTCCGGGGCCTGGGCAGCCAGGAGGCGATCCACGGTGGATCTGTCCTGGCTGTAGAGGGGGTGACTCTGGCCCGGATCGTCCTGTTGCTGCGCCATGGCGAAAGGGCTGGCAGGCTCCTGACCCCTAGGTTAGGGCAGCCCTCCCGACCACCCGCTGCGCTGATGCGTGCTCTGCGGCTCGATCTCCTTCGCCGCTACCTGTGGCCCCATCGACGCCAGCTCCTGCTGGGTGTGCTGGCCCTGCTGGTGGTCAATGGCCTGGGGGTCACCATTCCCCTCATCGTGCGGCGGGTGGTGGAAGAGCTGCAGGAGGGGTTCAGCTACAGCAAGGTGCTGGGGCAGGCCGGCTGGATCATCGCTCTGGCCACCGTGATCGCCCTGGTGCGGCTTCTGTCCCGGATGCTCGTGTTCGGGGTGGGCCGCCAGGTGGAGGTGGATCTCAAACAGCAGATTTTTGATCACCTCCTCCGCCAGGAGCCGGCCTGGGTGCAGGCCACCTCCAGTGGGGAGGTGCTGAGCCGGGCCACCAGTGATGTGGAGAACGTGCGCCGGCTGCTGGGGTTTGCGGTGCTGAGCCTCACCAACACGGTGCTGGCCTATGGCCTCACCCTGCCGGCCATGCTGGCGATCGATCCGGGCCTCTCCCTGGCGGCGGTGGCCCTCTATCCCCTGATGCTTCTGGGGGTGCGCAAGTTCGGCGGCCGCATGATGCGTGAGCAGCGCCGCCAGCAGGAAGCCCTCGCCCAGCTCACCAACCTCCTGCAGGAAGACCTCTCCGGCATCAGCGCCATCAAGATCTATGGCCAGGAGACGGTGGAGGAGGAGGCCTTTGCCGCCTCCAACCGCACCTACCGGGATGCGGCCCTGGGGCCGGCCCGCAGCCGCAGCGTGCTGTTTCCCCTGATCGAAGGCATCGCCTCCATCAGCCTGCTGGTGCTCCTCGGCCTGGGGAGCACCCAGCTGGAGAACGGCCGCCTCACCATCGGCGATCTGGTGGCCCTGATCCTGTATGTGGAGCGCCTGGTGTTCCCCACGGCCCTGTTGGGCTTCACCCTCAACACCTTCCAGACCGGCCAGGTGAGCCTAGAGCGCATCGAAACGTTGTTGCAGCGCCAACCGACGATCGTCTCGCCCCCCCAGCCCCAGCCGTTGCAGCGCCGGGCGGCGGGAGCTCTGGAGGCCCGGGGGCTCACCGTCACGTATGCCGGACGGCCGCACCCGGCCCTGGAGGATCTGTCGTTTTCCATCCGTCCGGGGGAGCTGGTGGCGGTGGTGGGTCCGGTGGGGTGCGGCAAGAGCACCCTGGCCCGGGCCCTGGGCCGCATGGTGGAGGTGCCGGAGCAGCAGCTTTTCCTGGATGGCATCGATATCACCACCCTCTCCCTGGACGACCTGCGGCATCAGGTGGCCCTGGTGCCGCAGGAGGGCTTTCTCTTCACCGCCACCCTGGCCGACAACCTGCGTTACGGGGATCCGGAGGCGTCGCTGGAGCGGGTGGAGGCTGCCGCGGAGCTCGCCCAGCTGGCCCCCGACATCCGCGGGTTCCCCGATGGCTACCAGACCCTGGTGGGGGAGCGGGGCATCACCCTCAGCGGAGGCCAGCGCCAGCGCACGGCCCTCGGGCGCGCCCTGCTGGTGGATCGGCCGATCCTGGTGCTGGACGATGCCCTCGCCAGCGTGGACAACCGCACGGCGGGTGCCATCCTGCGGGCCGTGCGCGACCAGCAGCAGCGCACGGTGGTGCTCATCAGCCACCAGCTCTCGGCCGCGGCGGCCTGCGATCGCATCCTGGTGATCGAGGCGGGCCGCCTGGTGCAGGAGGGCCGCCATTCGGAGCTCCTGGACGTGCCGGGCCCCTACCGCCGGTTGTGGGAGCGGGAGCAGGCCGAACGGCTCCAGTCCGCCTGAAGCTGGTCAGCCCTGATGTCTGGCCTCAATTGTTGTTGAGAGACCAGTCAGAAGAAAGGATGGCCCGCTTAGCTGATGCCAGGTTTCTCAACGTTGAAGGGCGCCCCTTTACCCGCCATGGCTTCCACCCCCACTTCCCCTTCCGCCTCGGCCCTCGCCCAGGCCTACGACGTGCGTTGCACGCTCACGTTCGGAGACATCTACGGGCAGATCCTGATCTGGATGCTGGTGATCTTTGTGAGCCTGGCGGCTGGGCTGGCGCTGATGGGGGCCAGCAAACCCATCTTTGCCCTGGTGGGCGTGGGGCTGATCCTGGTGCTTTCCCTGCCCTTTCTTCTGTTCGCCTTCACCACCACCCTGCTCAACCACATTGCCTTTGTGCCCAAGCCGTGAACGGGTTCCTGCCCCTAGGCTCAGCCCACCTCTGATCCTCTGGTCGCCAAGGTGTTCGACCTTTTTTCCCCTTCCCTCACCCCAACCAAACAGGCCGCTGAGCTCAACCATGCGGTGCTCGGCACCCCCATTGCGGCGGCTGTGCAACCCGGCCAGGGGGAGGTGATCGTTGGCTGTGGCTGCTTCTGGGGTGCGGAGAAGGGGTTCTGGCGGTTGCCAGGGGTGATCACCACGGCGGTGGGCTACGCGGGGGGATCGGTGATCGATCCCTCCTACCAGCAGGTGTGCTCCGGCCGTACGGGCCATACGGAGGTGGTGCGGGTGGTGTGGGACCAGGCCCAGGTGGGGCTCAGCGATCTGCTCAAGCTGTTCTGGGAGTGTCACGACCCCACCCAGGGAGATGGGCAGGGCAATGATCGGGGCAGCCAATACCGCTCAGCGATCTACGTGAGCAGCCCGGCCGACCTGGCCCTGGCCCTGGCGAGCGGGCAGGCCTATGGCGCCCTCCTCCAGCAGGCCGGCTACGGGCCGATCACCACGGAGATCGCCAGTGGTAAACACTTTTACTTTGCTGAGCCTTATCACCAGCAATACCTGGCCAAGCCCGGCAGCCGCCCCTACTGCTCCGCCCAGCCCTCCGGCGTCCCTCTCGGTGCCTTTGAGGGCGCGGCCTATCAGCTGCCGGGCGAGGTCTGGCAGTCTTACGACTGGTCCCTTCCCCACTGCGTCCTGCGCGGGGACAATGCCCCCATCCGTTTGTCCTGAATCCAGCCATGGCGCTCCTCCCCATGCTTCTGGGTCTGGTGGCCATGAACGCTCCCTGGTGGGAGAACTACGACATCAAGGAGCGGTATCTGTGTTCCGGGAAGGGTGGTGTGGTGGTGGAGCGCAACGCGTCCCAGGCCACCCTCTTCAGTGGGGGCTCCCACACCACCTTCTTTCGGGATACCACCAGCAGCGACCCTGCCCTGGTTTATCGCAACGACGACATGCGCCTGATTCTCCGGGGGGATGAACTCACCCTGGAGCGGCTGCCGATGACCATCACCTGTCTGCGCAGTGAGCAGGTATGAGAGGCGAGGACGACGTCCTGGCTGAGCAGCAGGAGGGATCCCGCCAGCTCCATCCCCTCCCCAGGGGCCTGGTGGAGCTCTATGGCCTCTTGGCGGTGCTGTTTGTGCTGGTGCCGGAATGGATGGCCGGCAGCGCCCTGTTTGGCTTCCGTGAGAGTCGGGAGGGCTCCGATCTCCCCGTTACCACCCAGGCCTGGCAGCGTCTGCCAGAGCTGCGGCTGGCGTCGCTCAATCTGGCGGGCCTGCGCCAGCTGGCCCGCCAGGAGCGGGTCCGGGGCTATGCCGCCCTGGGCCGCGACCGGCTCACGCAACGGCTGCTCAAACGCCTGGCCCGCCAGCGCCAACCCCCCAGGGCGCTGTGATACTTTCGTTGAGCCGGGGCGTAGCGCAGCTTGGTAGCGCACCACTTTGGGGTAGTGGGGGTCGTGGGTTCAAATCCCGCCGCTCCGATTCCGATCTCACCTGAAATCCCCCCTATCACCCGCCC
>JAYKJF010000086.1:0-16061 GCA_035285785.1 Cyanobacteriota bacterium | reverse complement strand
TTGGGTTTGCCCACCCAGCTGGTGCCATGGATCACCTGGCGCTGCAGGTTGCTGGAATCCACCACGTCGAAGTCGACGATGCCCAGCCGCCCCACCCCCGCCGCTGCCAGGTAGAGCAGCAGGGGGGATCCCAGCCCCCCGGTGCCCACGCACAGCACGGAGGCGGCCTTGAGCCGCTTCTGGCCTTCCATTCCCACCTCCGGCAGGATCAGGTGGCGGGAGAAGCGGGCCACCTCATCGGGGCTCAGCTGTACGCCGCTGGTGTCGGGAGGGAGCATGGGGCCAGCCCTTGGGAATACCTAAGGCTCCATTTTCCACACCAATGGCCTGGGGTCGCCCTCCTCCGGCAACCACCAGCAGGCCAGGCCGGACACCCCCTGAATCACCATGAGGGTTGGGGGCACCGTCAGGGCGCGATCCGTGGCGGAGGGCACCGGTGACCCCGAGGGGTGGCTGTGGAGAGAGCCGAGCACCGCCCAATCCCGCTGCCGTGCCCACTTCTGGGCCAGGAGCTGCTCCCGCGGATCGATGGCGAAGCGCCGCTGGCGCTCTGCCTGGGGCAGCCAGCCATTGCGGCAGGGCCACACCTGCCTCACCTGCCAGGGGGGGCCCAGCAGCAGGGCGCAGCCCTCCTCCGGCGCGGCGGCCTCCAGCACTCTGTGGAGAACGGTCAGCACCTTCCCACTGAACCAAATCACGTCTGGCACGGTTTGCCCATCACCGGTAGGTTGGCCTGGTAACTCCAGCAGCAAACTGAGGCGATGAGTGACGCCACAACCGAAACCCCTGATGTGAAGGGCCCTGAAAGCGAGAGCGGCACGGAAACCACCTTTGATTTCCAGCAGCGCTACGGGGAAGTGGTGGGCAAGGTGAACGAAACCCTCGACAAGGTGGACTGGAGCCAACTGGGCAAGTTTGGCAAGGCCGCCGGCATCCTTCTGGCGGTGATCATTGCCCAGATCCTGATCAAGGGTGTGCTGGACACCATCAATCTGCTCCCCATCGTGCCCGGGCTGCTCGAGCTCCTCGGTTTGGTGGTGGTGGGCAACTGGGCCTGGGCCAACCTCACCACCAGTGAGAAGCGCTCCGAGCTGATGTCCCAGGTGGACCAGCTGAAGAAGGAATATCTGGGCTGAAGCCCATCGCCAAAGGCCGGCCCTGAGGGCCTTACATCCAGCCCAGGAGTGCGTTCAGCACCTCCTGGGCTTGTTTGTTGTAGCTGCCGCCGAAGAGATTGGCATGGTTGAGCAGGTGATAGAGGTTGTAGAGCTCCTTCCGGGCCTGCCATCCCTCCGCCAGGGGCCATTCGTCGGTGTAGCCCTGGAAAAAGGCCTCGGGAAAACCGCCGAACAGCCGGGCCATCGCCAGGTCGGTCTCCCGATCGCCGCGATAGACCGCCGGGTCGAACACACTGGCGCCCCCTCCTGAGAGCAGGGCCCCGTTGCCGCTCCACAGGTCGCCATGGACCAGGCAGGGCTCCACCTCCTGGCCATCGAGCCAGCCGTCCAGGCGCTCCAGCAAGCGATCCGCCCCGGCCAGCGGCCGCCCCCTGCGGGCCAGCCAGGAGATTTGGGGCGCGAGCCGGCAGTCCCGGAAAAACAGGCCCCAGCTTCCCTTCCATCCATTGATCTGGGGGGAGGCGCCGATGAAGTTGTCGCGCGGCCAGCCGAACCCTGGGGGATCTGCGGTGGAGCCTGGGGATGGCTCCAGGCTCCGGCGGTGCAGGCGGGCCAGGTTGGCCCCGAAGGTGGCCCAGGCTGGGGAGCCTGAGGATCCCCGGGCCAGCTCCAGCCAGGGCAGCACCAGCACGGCCTCCTCGCCCACCAGCCCCAGGGCCAGGGGGGTGGGGATCCGCAGGTCGGGCGGCGCCGCCTGGACCAGGGCCCGCAGGCCTTCGGCCTCCGCCTTCAGCAGGGGCGCCTGATCAGCCCGGTTGGTTTTGGCAAACAGCCGCTCCCCGTCGCTGGTCTGCAGGCACCAGGCCCGGTGGATGCAGCCCCCTCCCACCGGCGTGCGGGCCACCAGGGAGATGGAGAGCTGCTCCTGCAGCCAGGGGGCCAGGGGGTCGACCGCGGCGCGGACCATCGGACGGGAGGAGGCGGAAAAACTCTATGCTCCACAGCCATGACCGATGTGCTGGTGGTGGGCGCCGGCATTGCCGGGTTGACGGCGGCTGCCCTGCTGGCCCGGCAGGGCCAATCCGTGGTGCTGCTGGAGGCCCATCACCAGAGCGGGGGGTGTGCCGGCACCTTTCGCCGGGGTCCCTATGTGTTTGATGTGGGGGCCACCCAGGTGGCCGGCCTGGAGCCCGGCGGTGTTCATGCCCGGCTCTTTGACGCTCTTGGCGTGCCGCCCCCGGCCGCCAGTCCCCTCGATCCGGGCTGCGTGGTGGATCTGGCGGATGGCCGGCCCCCGGTGGCCCTCTGGCGGGATCCCGAGCGCTGGCGCCAGGAGCGGGAGCGCCAGTTTCCCGGCAGTGGCCCCTTCTGGTCGCTCTGCGACACCCTGCAGCGGGCCACCTGGGCCTTTGCCGATCGGGATCCGGTGCTGCCCCCCCGCTCCTGGTGGGACCTGGGCCAGCTGCTGGCCGCCCTCGATCCGGGGGTGGTGGCCACCGGCGTGTTCACCACCAGCACCATGGCCGACCTGCTCACGCTCACCGGCGCCGCCCGGGGGCAGAGCGGCCGGCGGTTGCGGCGGTTTCTCGATCTGCAGCTCCAGCTCTATTCCCAGGAGCCCGCGGATCGCACGGCGGCCCTCTATGGCGCCACCGTGCTTTCGGTGGTGCAGGCGCCCCGGGGGCTGTGGCACCTGGAGGGTTCGATGCAGGCCCTGAGTGCCGCCCTGGAAGAGGGGCTGGCCGCGGCGGGGGGGGAGCTGCGCCTGCGTCATCGCGTGCAACGGCTGCTTCCGCCCCAGGGCCGCCCACACGCCTGGACGGCGGAAGGGGTGGGCCCCAGCGGGGTGCCCTTTGCCCTGACGGCCCGGGATGTGGTGCTCACCCTGCCGCCCCAGGCCCTGCCGGAGCTGGTGGGGGAGGCCCTGCCCTCCGGCTACCGCGGACGCCTGGAACGGCTCCACGAACCCAGTGGTGCCCTGGTGTTCTATGGCGCGGTGGAGCGCCGCCACCTGCCGACGGCCGTGGCCAGCCATCTCCAGCTGGATTGGCCCGATCCCGGCCCCCTGTTCGTGTCCGTGAGCCAGGAGGGGGATGGGCGGGCGCCGGTGGGGCAGGCGACGGTGATCGCCAGCGTGTTCACCCCGGCCCGGCCCTGGTTTGGCCTGGAGGAATCGGCCTATCAGGCCCGCAAGCAGGCGGCGATCGCTGGCATCCAGGCGGGGCTGGGCCGGCTGCTGGGGCTGGAGACCGGCCACTGGCGCCACGGTGAGCTGGCCACCCCCCGGGGTTGGCAGGGATGGACCGGACGGCCCTGGGGGTATGTGGGGGGCCTGGGCCAGCATCCGAGCCGCTTCGGCCCCTTCGGCCTGGCCAGCCGCACGCCCCTCCCCGGCCTCTGGCTCTGCGGGGATTCGCTCCACCCTGGAGAGGGCACCGCCGGGGTGAGCACCTCGGCCGCCATGGTCTGCCGCCAGCTGCTCCAGCAGAGAAGCGTTTGAGGCATGCTGGCCTCCGATTCCCGTGTCCCCATGGCGCCCCTGCCACCCCCTGAACCCTCGCGTCATCTGGACACCCTGGCCTCCCTGGATGCCCGTAAGATCCGCTTTGAGATCAACCGCTATGCCCTCCCCAACGGGCTCGAGGCCACCTTCGGCCTGATCCGCCACCCCGGCGCCTCCCTGGCGGTGCCCGTGCTGGACGACGGTCGGGTGGTGATCCTGCGCCAGTACCGCTTCGCGGTGGCCTGCCGCCTGCTGGAGTTTCCGGCCGGCACCCTCGACCCGGGGGAGGATCCCCTGGGCACGATGGAGCGGGAGCTGCAGGAGGAGGCGGGCTATGCCGCCAGTCGCTGGGATTCCCTGGGGGCCATGCTCCCCTGCCCGGGCTATTCCGATGAGGTGATCCATCTGTTTCTGGCCCGGGACCTCACCCGCCTGGAGCAGCCCCCCGCCGGCGACGAGGACGAAGACCTTGAGGTGCTGCTGATGGAGCCCGCGGAGCTGGATGCGGTGATCGCCAGTGGCGATGAAGCCCTCGACGGCAAGAGCGTGACCGCCTGGTTCCGGGCGCGCCAGCTCCTGCTGGCCTGAACCCTTGGTTGCCATGCCCCCGGCCTCGCTCCCTGCCTCGCCCCTGGCCCACCAGCCCCTGGCCCAGGAGGCGGAGCTCAGCGCTGGGCCCTATCGGTTTGTGCGGGAGCGCCTGCGGCTGCCCATGGGGCTGGAGGCCAGCTTCGGCTGGCTGCGCCATCCCCCCACCGTTCTGGTGGTGCCCCGCTGCGCCGATGGCCGGGTGCTGCTGCTGCAGCGCTACCGGCCGGCGGCGGGGCGCTGGGTGCTGGAGTTTCCAAGCGCTGTCCTGGGGGTCGACGACTCCCCCGAGGCGGCTGGCGTCCGGCTGGTGCGCGCGCTCACGGGGCTGGGCTGCGGGGGCTGGCGGGCGCTGGGGGTGCTGCGGCCCAATCCCGGCTATTCCGATGAACACATGACCGTGGGACTGCTGGCGATGGACGAGGCTGGGGAAGGCCATTCGGATCCGATGGACGCCAGCGATGGGGGCCTGTGCCAGCTGCACCGTTGCGCTGCCCACGCCCTGGAGACAGCCCTGAGCACGCCCCAGGAGGCCGTGGATGGCCGCTGCGTGACGGCCTGGGTCCTGGCCCGTCCCCACTGGAGCGTTTGATGGCCTCCCCTGCCCGCTGGCTCTTCTGGCACCGGCGCGACCTGCGCCTGGCCGACAACCTCGGCCTGGCGGCAGCCGCCGCCGCCACCCCAGCCCTGACCGGGGTGTTCGTGCTGGATCCGGCTCTGCTTGCGGCCCCGAACCTGGCCCCGGCCCGGGTGTGGTTTCTCTGCGAAAGCCTCAAGGAACTGGCGGAGCGCTGGCGCCAGGCCGGCAGCCGCCTGATCCTGCTGGAGGGGGATCCGGCCGTGGTGCTGCCCCAGCTGGCAGCTGCCACGGGCGCTGAGGTGGTGGCCTGGAATCGGGATGTGGAGCCCTATGGGCGGGAGCGGGATCGGCAGGTGGCCGCTGCCCTGCAGGCCCAGGGCTGCAGGGTGCTGGTGGACTGGGACCAGCTGCTGGTGGCGCCGGAGATCCTGCGCACGGGCGGTGGGGATCCCTATCGGGTGTATGGGCCGTTCTGGCGCAACTGGCGCGGCCAGGTGGAGCGGCGGGCCGCCCTGGGGTCTGCCGCCTCCGGAGGGCTGGAGCCGGTGGGGGCCCCAACCCGGCTGGTGGATCTTCCGGATCCGGCAGGACCCCTGTGGGAGCGCCTGCCGATCCGTTCCTCCGTGCCGGGGGCGGAAGCGCTGGGTGTGCCGTTCGACGGGGCGGCCCTCTGCCCCTGCCGGCCCGGGGAGGCCGCCGCCCAGATCCAGCTGGAGGCCTTCTGCCAGGGGGGGGCGCTGCTGGCCTACGGGGAGGGCCGCAACCTGCCGGGGGAGGAGGGCACCTCGGCCCTGAGCGCCGCCTTGAAATTCGGCACCCTCAGCCCCCGGCAGGCCTGGGCCGCGGCCCAGGAGGCCCGCCAGCTGGCCCGCAGCGAGGAGGCCCTGGAGGCGATCACGGTGTGGGAGCAGGAGCTCGCCTGGCGGGAGTTCTACCAGCAGGCCCTGTTCCATTTCCCTGAGCTGGCGGAGGGGCCCTACCGGCCCCAGTGGCGCCACTTCCCCTGGCAGAACAATCCCAGGTGGCTGGAGGCCTGGTGCGAGGGCCTCACCGGCGTGCCGATCGTGGATGCTGCCATGCGCCAGCTCAATGGCAGCGGCTGGATGCACAACCGCTGCCGCATGATCGTGGCCTCCTTCCTGGTGAAGGATCTGATCTGCGATTGGCGCCTGGGGGAGGCGGCCTTCATGGCCCGGCTGGTGGATGGCGACCTGGCCGCCAATAACGGCGGCTGGCAATGGAGCGCCAGCAGCGGCATGGATCCCAAGCCCCTGCGCATCTTCAACCCCGCCAGCCAGGCCGCCAAATTCGATGCGGAAGCCACCTACATCCGGCAGTGGCTGCCGGAGCTGGCCCATGTGGCCACGGCCGATCTGATCAGCGGCGAGATCGCCCCCCTGGAGCGGCGGGGCTACCCCGCTCCGGTGGTGATGCACAAGCAGCAGCAGGCGCTCTTCAAGCAGCTCTATGGGGGCCTGCCCCGGAGCTGATCGCCGGATCGCTAGACGGCGACGGCGGATTCGGACGCGCTGCGGGGCTGGCCCATCAGCACCCCCCGCAGGGTGGAGATCACCATCTCCTGCTGGGCATCCGTGAGCTCGGGGAAGATGGGCAGGCTGAGCACTTCGGCGCAGAGCCGCTCGGTGTGGGGCAGGCTGCCAGTGCTGTAGCCCAGATCGCTGTAGGCGGGCTGGCGGTGGATGGGAATCGGGTAGTAGATGATCGTGTTCACCCCCGCGTCCTGCAGCTGCTGCTTGTACCAGTCGCGGCAGCAGGCTTCCGGCAATCCGTAGGTGGCGCTGTCGGAAGACGGGGTGCAGCGGCTCTCGCAGGAGGCCTGGCCCATGGGGCAGGCGGGGAGGCGCACCACGAACTGGTTCCAGCTGTGGCCGTTGGGGCCCGGCTCCGGGAGGGCCAGCCCGGGCACATCAGCCAGCTCCCGCAGGTAGCGGGCGGCAATGGCCTGGCGCCGCTCCACCCAACTCGGCAGATGGGGCAGCTTCACCTGCAGCACGGCGGCCTGCAGGGCATCGAGGCGGCTGTTGTAGCCCAGGTTGGTGTGGAGATAGCGGCGGGGCATGCCATGCACCGCCAGCTCCCGCACCCGATTCGCCAGCTCAGGATCGCGGCACACCACGGCCCCCCCATCGCCGGCGGCGCCGAGGTTTTTGGTGGGGAAGAAGCTGAAACAGCCCGCATCCCCCCAGCTGCCCACGGGCCGGCCGGCCCAGCTGGCCCCGGTGGCCTGGGCGCAGTCCTCGATCACCAGCAGGCCGCGGGAGCGGGCAATGGCATTGATCTGTTCCATGTCCACCGGCCGGCCGAAGAGGTGCACCGGCAACAGGGCCCGGGTGGCCGGTGTGATGGCCGCCTCGATCCGGTCGGGATCGATCAGATAGGAGCCCTCCTGCACATCCACGAACACCGGCGTGGCGCCCACCGCGCTGATGGCTTCCGCGGTGGCGAAAAAACTGAAGGAGGAGGTGATCACCTCATCCCCGGGGCCGATCCCCAGGCCCCGCAGGGCCAGGATGAGGGCATCGGTGCCGCTGTTGCAGCCGATGGCATGGGGAACACCGCAGCTTTCGGCGAAGGCGGTTTCAAAGGCTGCAATGGTGGAGCCGCCGATGTACTGGCCACTGCGCAACACTTGCAACACGGCCTCATCGAGGCGATCACCAAGCTGCCTCAACTGCTCGGCGAGGCTGAAGGGGGGCACTTGCATGGGGGCAACCTTAAGCCCAGCGAAAGATTCCACAAGGGTGCTTGTGGCCCCCTTCCGGCGTTGGCCCTAGGCCCAGGCGGGGGCCTGGCCGGGATGCCATTTGATGTTGCAGCCGATGGAGGGCGTCTGCTCCGGGGAAGGAGGCCGGCCGCTCACCACGGCCTCAAGGGCGGCGCGCAGGTCGCGCCCATCCAGGGGCACCCCATTGCCGGGGCGGCTGCCATCGAGCTGGCCCCGGTAGCGGAGGGTGTGCTGGCCGTCGAACAGGTAGAGGTCGGGGGTGCAGGCGGCCTGGAACACCTTGGCGATCGCCTGGCTGTCATCGGCCAGGTAGGGAAAGCGCCACCCGTTCTCCCGGGCCTGGTTGGTCATGCCGTTGGGGCCATCCTGGGGGTGGGTGGTGAGGCTGTTGCTGCGGATCGCCAGAACGGCCACCTGATCGCCGAAGTCCTGGTGCAGGCGGGTGAGCTCCGGCTCGATGTGCTTCACAAAGGGGCAGTGGGGGCAGAGGAAGAGCACCAGCACGGGCGTTCCCGCCAAGGTCTGGGGGGAAGGCAGGGGGCCACCCACCACGGGAGTGAGGGCCTGGGCCATGGCCTCCCAGGGGAGGGGGGTGCCGAGGGGAAGCATGGTGGAGGGGGTGAGGGCCATGCCAAACCGCAGTTCAAGGGCAGAAGCAGGATCATGGCGCGATCGTCGCGTCCTTGGCCGTGCGCCTGAGGTTGGGCCTGCTTCTTCCCCTGGGGGGTCTTCTGTTGAGCGGCTGTGTGCCGGCGGCGGAGCGGGCCAGCTGGCGGGTGTATGCCCTGCCGCGGCAGCGGGCGGGGGATGGGCTGGCGGTGGTGAATCGCCCTCGGGGTGAGGGGCTTCACCTCTGGCTGGATGTGCGTCGCCCCAGAGGAGAACCCTGCCGCCCCCGTTGGAATCCCGACGGGGCCCGGCTGCGGGACGGCAATGGGGAGCGGCCCACGAGCATGGGGCGGGCGCCGCGGCAGGAGTTTTTTGCGGCGCTGGAGCACGGGCGGGTGCGGCTGGCCCTGCGGCAGCAGATGGAGCTCCTCTGCCGTCAGCTGGCGCCCGATCGTCCGTTTGCCTGGCAGCCCCCCCCGCGCCGCCCCCAGGACCTGCCCCCCGAACGGCCCCCGATGCTGCAGGAGGTGGATCTGCTGAGCCACCCCACCGCCGTGCGGCGAGCGGAAAAGCTCCTGCTCGGCCAGCCCCTCACGCCGGAGGACTGGGACGACAAACCCCTGCCCCCGCCCCCCCAGGGGCCCTAGGGGTGGGCCAGCCGGGCTACGGCGGCCCTGTAGCCCGGCGGCACCTCCACATCCCAGAGCCGCAGGGTGCGAGCTGAGCCCCCTTCCGGAGCTTCCCCATGCTGTCCCGCCAGCCCCACCCCGCTGGCTTTCAGGCGGGCCTCCAGCCGGCACCAGGCCGCCAGGAAGGCCTTCGCCCGCTCCGCCGGAGGCAGGGCCCGCAGCGCTGCCACCTCGGCGGGGGAGAGGCAGCGCTCGGCGATGGGCTCCCAGTTCACATCGGGCCGGGCCTGCTCCACATCCACCCCCACAGCAGCGGTGGCGTGAAAAGCCAGCAGGATCAGCTCCCCGGAGTGGCTGCCGTTGAAGGCTGGGGCCCCGGCATGGGCGCAACGGGGCTTGCCCCGCCGATCGGTTTCGATGGCGAGGGCAATGGGGGCACACCCCAGCCAGTGGCCCAGCAGCTCCCGCAGGCCAGAGCGGGCCAGCAGGAAGCGGGCCTGGTCGGCGGGGCGGCGGTAGGCCCCATGGCGCTGGCGCTCGCCAGCCGGCAGGCCCGCCAGCAGGGTGTCCTGGACTTCGGGGGCCAGGGCTGGGGGGCAGGACAGGAGCAGCACCAGGGGAGGCGCCGCCCCCTGGGGGAGAGCGGGGGGGGGCTGGCCCAGGGCCCAGGGGTGGGGCTGGAGGGGATCGGCTGGGGTGGCAGGGGCGGCCCGCAAGGGGTCAACCCGCCCCGGGCCGCAGGAGCTCAGGGGCTGAGGCATCGAGCCCCGTCACCTCCGGCTCCCCGGCCCGCAGCCGCACGGCCCAGGCATCGAGGAAGGTTTTGGCGCAGCTGGCGGTGGGCACGGCCAGCAGGAGCCCCAGCAGTTCCCCCAGCCCCAGCAGGCTTCCCAGCCGGGCGCCGATGGGCAGGCAGATCAGCAGCCAGGCGGGCTGGAGCCCCACGATGCTGCCCATGAGCCGGGGCTGGATGATCTGATCCACCACCTGGCCCACCGTGATGGCCGTGGCCAGCACCTCCAGCCCCTTGCGGGGATCCTCCAGGGCCAGCAGCAGGCTCACCACAACGATCGTGGCGGCACTGGCATAGGGGATGAGGGTGGTGAAGCCGATCGCCACAGCGAACAGCACGCCGTAGGGAATGCCCAGCAGGGTGAACACCACCATCTGCAGGCTGCTGAGGATCAGGGCGAGCAGCAGCTGGCCGGCGAAGTAGCCGCGAAAGGTGCGGTAAAGGGTGCCCGTCACCAGCCCCCGCACGTTGGGGGGAAGCCACTGGGCCAGGCCCGCCGCGATCCGCTCCCCCCCCAGCAGCAGAAACACGGTGAGCACCAGCACGATCACGGTGTTCACCGTGAGGCCCAGGGTGGCGCCCAGCAGGCTGAGCACCTGCTGGCTGAACTGGCTGGCGAGCTTGCTGGTGCGGGTGAGCAGCTGACTGCTCAGATCGCCGAAATCACTGGGCAGGCCCCGGGAGAGGGCCCAGTTCTGCAGCTTGGTGAGCAGGATTTCGCCTTCGGAGAGCCAGCTCGGCAAGGCTTTGATCAGCTCATCGAGCTGTTGCACCAGCCTGGGCAGGAGCCAGAGGGCGGCCAGCACCACGCCCCCCAGGCCGAGTCCGATCACCAGCAGCAAGGCCGCGGTTCTGGGCACCTTCTGGTCCACCAGCCAGCGGGTGGGGATGTCGAGCACAAAGGCGATCAGCCCCGCCGTGAGAAACAGGGCCGGAAACGGGGCCAGGGGCAGCAGCAGCTGGCGCAGCACCCAGAGGTTGAGCACCAGCAGGGGCAGGGCCAGGCTGAAGCGCAGCCAGGGGGGGAGCACCAACCGCTCGAGCATGGTGGGTGCGGAACAGCGAGGAGCAGACCTTCAGCTTGCCGCTTCCCCGGGCGTTCCGTCAGCTGGGGGGGGCAGCGCGCGGATCGCGCCCCGCTCCACCTCCAGGCCGCCCGGGGGAACGGGCACCTCCAGCAGCCGCAGACGCCCTGGGATCACCATCGTGCTGCGCACCCCCGGCAGGGGTGGGGGAGGCAGGCGCAGACCCCGATCGAGCACCACCACCCGCTGGAGCGGCGGCTTGACGGTGATGGTGGGGCCATCCTGATCCATGCGGAAATCGGCCTGGTCGTGGTCGTAGGCCGGCAGGTGCACGGAGGGAAGCCGGAAGGCCCGCAGGTTGGCGCGGCCGGTGGTGACCACCAGCGTGGTGGCGGGATCAAACCGCTGCACGGCCTGGATCGCCTGCCCCCACTCCCGGTCGAACGCCCGCAGGGAGGGGGCGAAGCGATCCCCGGGCACCAGCAGGAACAGGAGGGATTGCAGAGCCACCACCAGGGCCAGATCCCGGGGCCAGCGCAGCACCCCCCGGGCCCTTGAGCGGCCCCCCAGGCGCCAGGCCAGGGCCAGCAACACCGCCGGCAGCAGGGTGGTGGCGTGGCCCATGCGGGTGAAGTGCACCAGCAGCAGATAGAGGGCCGAGGGGGCGATCCAGAGCACCAGGAAGAGCACCCGCCAGCTGTGGGGGGAGCGGGGGGGGGAGTCCGTGCTCGCGCCGGTGGACCGGGGGGGCCAGAAGAGGGCCAGGGCCAGGCCCGCCGGGGCGGTCAGCCCCACGCTGCGCAGCAGCAGCCAGAGGTGGGCGAGCACCCCTTTGCTGCGGGAGGGATCGCTGTGATCGCCCTTCCAGGCCTGAAAGAGATCCCAGAACCGCTCGAAGCCCCCCACTTCCGCCAGAAAGGTCCCGCCCCAGGCCGCCAGCAGGCCCAGCCCCAGGGCAAGGCCCGCCCCGAAGCGCCAGGCCGCCACCCCCTGGCGCCAGCCCCTCCAGCAGGCCACCACCACCAGGGGCAGCAGAAAGAGGGGGGTGTTGGGCCGGATGCCGCCAGCCGTGGCCATCAGGGCCGCCAGGGGGAGCACGAAGCGCTGATCGCCCTCGGCCAGGGCGTAGGCACAGCAGCCGATCGCCACCACCCAGCCCAGCTCCACGCCGTAGCTCAGGGGTTGGCTGGCGTAATACCAGAGCAGGGGCGCGCTGAAGAGCAAGCCCACGAGCCAGGCCCCCACCCGGGGCCCGCCAAACCGTTGTCCCAGCCACCAGCCGCAGGGCAGGGCGCTGGCGGCGGCGAGGGCATTCACCAGCTCCAGGGCCCCCACCCCATCGCCCCCCAGGAGGGGCTGGACGAGGCGGCCCAGGGCGATCAGGCACCAGAACACCCCGGGCATGTGGGGCACGTGGTGGGCCAGATCGAAGCCGGAGAGGGCCAGCACGAAGTTGCCCGCGTCCCAGGCCTGCACCAGCTGGGTGCGGGTGGCCCAACGGCTCAGCAGCCCGAGAAGAAAGAGTCCCACCAGCCAGGGGGCCAGGCGGTTGCGGGCGAGGATCATGGCCGGCGCTCGCCCCCGGAGGCCATCGCCTCCAGGTAAGCCCGGCTGCCGAGCTGTTGGAGCCGCTGGTCCTTGCCCGTCACCTGGGCATGGAGCCGCTGGCGGTAGGCCGCGAGGGCGTCGGCCAGACCCGGATCGGCCGTGGCCAGGATCTGCACCGCCAGCAGCCCGGCGTTAGCCCCATTGCCGATCGCCACCGTGGCCACCGGGATTCCGGCCGGCATCTGCACGATGGAGTGGAGGGAATCCACGCCGGAGAGGGCCTTGCTCTGCACGGGCACGCCGATCACGGGCAAGGGTGTGAGGGAGGCCACCATCCCGGGGAGATGGGCGGCGCCACCGGCGCCGGCGATGATCACCTTGAGCCCCCGCCCTGCCGCTCCCTGGGCGAAGGCCACCATCTCCAGCGGCGTGCGATGGGCGGAGAGCACCCGCACCTCATGGGCCACCCCGAAGGCGTCGAGCATCTCCACCGCGGCCTGCAGGGTGGGCAGATCGGAATCGCTTCCCATCACCACGGCCACCCGGGGCGGCGCGGAGGGTGGGGCGGCAGCAGGCGCGGCGGACACGGCACGGGGGCGATTGGGGGCATTCTCGCCGGGGGGCCTGACGGCGGTGGTCCTGACAAATGGGCCCCGCACCGTCAGGATGAAGCTCTGTAAGGCGAACGGGCAGTGTGCTGAGAGTTCTGCGCATCGGCATCGGCATCGGCTCCTTTGGCCTGGCGGCCTGCGGCCTCGTGGCCATCGCCATGGCCGTCCGTCGGCTCTGGGGCATCGTGCTCCATGTGATGGAGGGCAAGGCAAGCGTTGAGCAGGAGCTTCAGCTGATCGGCACGGTGGATTTGTTTCTGCTGGGGATCGGGGTGCTGATCATTTCGGCGGGGATCGTGAATCTGGCGATCCGCCGCATCTCCCTGCCCAGGGGCATGCAATTCGCCGATCTGCATCAACTCAAAAGCATGTTTGCCAGTTTCCTGATCCTGGTGATGGCCATCACCTATCTGGAAAGTCTGGCGTCGCTCCAATCCCTGGAGCGCACCCAATCGTCCAATCCCATCGCCCTGCTCTATGGCGGGTTGGGCTTTCTGGCCGTGACGGGAGGCCTGATTCTTTTCCAGAACAGCTCGAAACATGCCCACCATCACCATGCCCACCACCCTCAGGATCCGCAGGATTCCCCCTTCCCCCAGGAATGACAGACGCCTTCGACTCCCAGGTTGAACGGAGAGAGCTCGCCCCCGCTGAAGCCCTGCGGGAGCGGCTCACCCGGGGGGGCGCCCGCTTCTGGGTGTTGGTGGCCACCACCCTGGTGTGGATGATTGACATCACCCTGTTTCGCCACATCACCCACCACCATGTGGTGGCCACCACCTTCAATCCCCTGCTCCACACCATGGAGAAGGTGAGCACGGTGGTGTTCGTGATCGTCACCATCGGTCTGGCCCAGGCCCTGTTTCGCTCCCGCCAGGCGAGTGTGTTTCGCTGGGCCCTGATCTACCTGTTCTTTTCCATGATGCAGGTGGTGGCCAATGTGTTGTCGATGGTGGCCACGGCCAGCTCGGTGCATGGCGGGGGATTGAGGGGGCTCTGGGATGTGGCGGCGGTGTACATGCAGAGCGTGACGGTGTTCATGTTCATCTACATCTTTCTCGACGTCTGCACACCTGGCGGGGCGTTTGTCTGGCCTTCGCGGGATGGGGAACCCCCGCCCACTCCCCACGTGATTGATTATCTCTTCATCTCGCTCAATGTGAATTCCACCTATGGGCCCACCAGCGAGACCGTGATGTCGCGGCCGGCCAAGCTGTTCATGGCCCTGCAGGTGCTGCTGGCGATCATGATGCTCACCGTGCTGATCGCCCGGGCCGTGAGCGCCTGAGGGCCTGGTTGGGCCGGCTCAGCGCTCCATAGCGGCCGTGGCTTTCAGGGCGGCGGCGGTGAGCACCTCGTGGCCCTGGTCGGTCACCACCACGTCGTCCTCGATGCGGATGCCGATGCCCTTCCAACGCGCATCGATGCTGGGCTGGCCCTCCGGCACCGCCAGGCGGTCGCTGATGTAGAGGCCTGGCTCCACGGTGAGCACCATGCCGCTCTCCAGATCGACATGTTTTTCCCCCAGCCGGTAGGCCCCCACGTCGTGCACATCCAGCCCCAGCCAGTGGCCGGTGCGGTGCATGTAGAGATGGCGGTAGGCCCCCTGCTCGATCAGGCCCCCCACCTCGCCCCGCAGCAGACCCAGCTCCACCAGCCCCTCCACCAGCACCCGCACGGCCGTGTCGTGCACCCCCTCGGCGGTGGCACCGGGCCGCACGGCGGCCACGGCCGCCTCCTGGGCGGCCAGCACGAGCTCGTAGAGGGCCCGCTGCTCGCCGCTGAAGCGGCCGTTGATCGGGAAGGTGCGGGTGATGTCGCCGTTGTAGTAGTCGATCAGGCTGCAGCCGGCGTCGATGAGCAGCAGGTCGCCATCCCGTAGGGGGGCGCTGTTGGCGGTGTAGTGCAGCACGCAGGCGTTGTCGCCCCCCGCCACGATGGAGCCGTAGGCGGGCCCCCGGGCGCCCTGCTCGAGGAAGTGCTGCTCGATCACGGCCTGCACCTGCCGTTCGCTGAGCCCGGGGCGGGCCACGCTGCGGGCGAGCTCATGGGCTTCGGCGGAGATGCGGGCGGCCTGGCGCATCAGATCCAGCTCCTCGGCGCTCTTGCGCAGGCGCAGCTGATGCAGGATCGGGCAGGGGGCCACCAGCCCCAGGGCGGCCGTGCCGCTGCGGGGCGCCCGATCCAGCTGTTGCGCCCAGGCCTGGAGCACCAGGGGTTCGATCCTGGGGTGGCGGCCCACCCGGAAGGCGATGCCCTCCGCCCCCTGCAGGTATTGGGGAAGGCGTTCCTCCAGCTCGCTGAGGGGGTGGGCGAGGTGGGCGCCGAAGTGGGCCACGGCCCCCTCGCAGCCCCAGCGGAAGCCGTTCCACACCTCAGCGCTCGGCTCCCGGGGCGCCACGAAGAGCACGAAGGGGTTCTCGGGCCGGTGGGGGAGGAAGAGGGCGACGGCGTCGGGTTCATCGAAGCCCGTGAGATACCAGAAGTCGCTGTCCTGCCGGAAGCTGTGCTCCACATCGGCGTGATGGGTGCGCAGGGGAGCCGCCGGAATCACGGCCGCGGCGGTGCCGAGGCGGTGCAGGAAACGATCCCGCCGATCGGCGAACACCTCCGCCGGCAGACGGGAGGGGCGGGCTGGGGTGACCAGGGATGGAGCCATGGGCGGAAAGGCGCAACGGCACTGCGGGGCGTCTACCGATTAAATACGGAAGGTTGCACCCCGATCCCCGTGCCGGCCGTTCCTGGGCCTTCTTCACCCCTCCCCAGGCCCGCCGCACCGCCGATGGGGGAGCGGGCACTGCAGCTGCTGAGCCGCTGGCGCGGCGCCCTGGAGCTCACCCCCCGGGAGCGGGACGGGTTGGGGCCCGAGCTGGCCGGCCTGGATCGCCAGCTGGAGCGGCTCGAGGCGGGCCGGCCCCGGGTGGCCGTGCTCGGCCGGGTGGGGGTGGGCAAGAGCAGCCTGCTCAATGCCCTGCTGGGCGAGGAGGCCTTTGCCACCGATGTGGCCCATGGCTGCACCCGCCGCCAGGAGGAGCGGCCCTGGCCGGTGGCGATTCCGGGCCTGGCGGGGGTGGATCTGGTGGATACGCCGGGCATCGATGAGGTGGCGGCCCCGGCCCGCGAGCGCCTGGCCCGCCGGGTGGCCCTCGGGGCCGATCTGGTGCTGCTGGTGGTGGACAGCGACCTCACCCGGGTGGAGGCGGAGGTGGTGGAGCGGCTGCTGGCCCAGGGCAAGCCCGTGCTTCTGGTGCTCAACCGCAGCGATTGCTGGCCGGCCGAGGAGCTGCCGGCGCTGCTGGAGAGCCTGCGGC
>JAYKJF010000085.1:0-12206 GCA_035285785.1 Cyanobacteriota bacterium | reverse complement strand
ACTCGCAAGCTGGTGCAGCTCGATCCGGCGGATGTGTATTGAGTCATGACTTCCTCTGTGCCCGCCACACCCGCATCGTCTCCCGGGGAGCCGGTGATCTCCCTGCGCAATGTCAACCACTGGTTTGGCAGTGGGGAAACCCGCAAGCATGCCCTCAAGGACATCAGCCTCGACATCCATCCCGGGCAGATCGTGATCTGCACCGGCCCCTCCGGATCGGGCAAGACCACCCTGCTCACCATGCTCGGCGGCCTGCGCTCCTGCATGGATGGCAGCCTGCGCATCCTTGGCGAGGAACTCAAGGGGGCCAGCAAGGATCAGCTGGCCAAGTTGCGCCTCAATGTCGGCTTCATCTTTCAGGCCCACAACCTGATGACCTTTCTCAATGCTCGCCGCAATGTGCGCCTCTCCCTGGAGCTGCACGATGCCTATCTGGAGCAGAACATGGATCAGATCGCCGCGGACATCTTAACGACCTTGGGCCTGGGTGATCGGTTGGATTACTACCCCGCGAATCTCTCCGGCGGCCAGTGTCAGCGGGTGGCGATCGCCCGTGCCCTGGTGAGCAAGCCGCGCATCGTGCTGGGGGATGAACCCACCGCGGCCCTTGACAAGGAATCCGGACGCACTGTGGTCAACCTGATGCGGCAGATGGCGGATGAAGACCAGACCACGATCATCCTGGTCACCCACGACAACAAGATTCTCGACATCGCCGATCGCATCATCATCGTCGAAGATGGCGCCCTGGCCAGCAAAGAGCAGGAAGACGCTTTTGTCTCCCGCATGCGGGAGAGTGGGTCCTAGCGTTCCTGAACCTCTCCACCCGCTGATGCTTCCCCACGCCCTTGCCCTGCTCAACCTGGAGGGTGGCCTGGATCCGGAGCAGCTGCAGGCGCTGCTTCAGCACTGGGGCTATGGCGTGGTCTTCCTGGCCATGCTGCTGGAAAATGCCGGGCTTCCCCTGCCCGGTGAAACCGTCACCCTCCTGGGGGGTTACGCCGCCGGCAGCGGCCATCTCAATGGTCTGGGTGTCATGGCCGCGGCGGCCACCGGCGCCATGCTGGGCGACAACCTGGGCTACTGGGTGGGGCGTCGCGCGGGCTGGGGCCTCATCTTGCGGGTGGGTGGCCTGCTGCGCCAGTCGCCTGAACAGCTGGAGCGCCTGCGGGAGCAGTTTCTGCGCCATGCCAACGCTTCCGTCCTCATGGGGCGATTTGTGGCGGTGCTGCGGGTGGTGGCGGGTCCGATGGCGGGGGCCGTGGGCATGCCCTACCGGCGCTTCCTCCTCTGCAACAGCGTGGGCGCCGTGCTCTGGGCCACCACCATGGTCTCCCTGGCCTGGCTGGGGGGGCGCTGGATTCCCTTCTCCAAGATGGTGGGCGGAGTGGTCAACTTCGGTCTGGGGGCTCTGCTGCTCCTCACCGTGATTGTCCTGGTGCCGAAGCTCTTTTCTGTCCTGGAGCGCCGCCAGTTGGATCGCCAGGAGGCCGCGGGCCCCAAACGACCGGACCCGCCCGTCCATCCCGTGCCACCCTCCCTCTGAGCGGGACCCGGCGGCAGTCAACATGGGGACTGCCGTTCCCCTCCCATGCCTTGGCGGTATCTCCGCTACCTGCTGTTTCCCCTCGCCTGTTGCGCCGGCGGGTTGGCGGTCGTTCTGGGCACGCAGGGGTTGAGCGCCGCCTGGATCACCCTGGTGCTGCTGGTGCTGGAGGTGTCGCTCTCCTTCGACAACGCGGTGGTGAACGCCCGCGTGCTGGAGAAGCTCACTCCCGGCCAGCAGCGGTTCTTCCTCACCTGGGGGCTGGTGATCCCTGTGTTTGGCGTGCGCTTCGCCGGGCCGTTGCTGATGGTGGCCCTTGCCGGTGGCGTCAGCCTGCCTCGGGCGCTCGATGCCGCCCTGCACCAGCCGGAGGTCTATCGGCAGCTGCTGGATCTGGCGGAGCCGCGCATCCTGGCCTTCGGCGGACTGTTTCTGCTGATGGTGTTTCTGCGCTACTTCTTTGATGAGGCCAAGACGCTGCACTGGTTTCGGCCCCTGGAGCGGCGGTTGAGCGCGGCCGGCCGGGTGGAGGCCGTGGAGATCGCCGTGGCCCTGCTCCTTCTCCTGGGCCTGGTGGCTGTGTTGCCCGCCGAGCGCCACGCGGAAGTGATGATCGCCGGTGTGCTGGGGTTGGTGCTCCAGCTGCTGAGCACCTCCCTGGCGGCGGCCTTCGGGGATGAGGAACAGGCCGGGGAGCGGCTGGCCGCCGGTGGCGGCCTGGCGAGCCTGCTCTACCTCGAATTGCTCGATGCCTCCTTCAGCCTGGACGGCACCATCGGCGCCTTTGCCATCACCTCCAATCTGGCTCTGATCCTGACCGGACTGGGCCTGGGCGCCCTCTTCATCCGCTCCCTCACCCTCATGCTCAGCCGAGAAAAAGCCCTTGATCAGCTCATCTTTCTGGAGCACGGGGCCCATTACGCCATCGGGGCCCTCGGTGGCCTGATGCTCGTCGGCATCTGGCTGAGGGAGCAGCACCGCCACCTCCCGGAATGGGTGACGGGGCTGATCGGCCTGGTGTTTCTCGCCCTCTCGCTGGGCGATTCCCTGCGGCATCGCCAGCGCTTCCCCGCCGTCGAGGCGGAGTAGGAATCGACATGGGGCGAAGGGGGAGGGCCCGCGGAATTCAGAGCCCGAAGCGCCGACAGATCAACCAGGGCACCACAAGCGCCAGCATGATCGTCAGGGGTGCTCCGTAGCGCGTCATGTCGCTGAAGCGATAGCGTCCGGGGCCGAACACCATCAGATTGGTCTGGTAGCCGATCGGCGTCAGAAAACTCTGGCTGGCGGCGATGAGGATGGCGACGATGAAGGCCATCGGCGGCAGCCCCAACCCCTTGGCCAGCTCCGTGGCGATCGGCGTCAGCAACACCACGGTGGTGCCATTGCTGAGGGCCTCCGTGAACAGCTGACCCAGCACGAACACCACCAGCAACACCCCATAGGGCGGCCATCCATTCAGGGACTGAAGCAGATCGCGGGCCATGGCTTCCGCCAGCCCGGTTTTCTGCATCGCCACCGAGAAGCACGACAGCGACCCCAGCAGCAGAATCACATCCCACCGCACCGAGCGCAGCAGTTCTCCGGAGCGCAGGCAGCCCGTGGACACCATGATCACCACCGCCAGCAGGACCGCCGCCATCAGGGGCAGAACTTTGAACATCGGCAGCACGATCACCAACGCGCTGATGAGGATGGCCAGGGATTTGCGATTCGTCGTGGGCAGATCCTTTTCCAGTTCATCCAGGAGCACCAGATCGTTGTTGGCCTGCATCCCCCGGATCGCATCCACCGGTGCTTGCAGCAACAGCACGTCGCCCGCCTGCAGCACCAGGCGCCCCAACCGCTCCCGCAACACCTGGTTGCCCCGCCGCACGGCCATCAAGGTGGCGTTGTAGCTCTGCCGAAAGCGCAGGTCGCGGGGGCTGGAGCCCGCCAGGCTGGAGCCATTCGGCACCAGCACCTCCACAATCCGCTGGGTGGTGATCTCCGGACGCTGAAGGTCCTCGATGGCCTCCTCCTGATCCCCGGCGGGGGAGAGCACCACGGTTCGCTCCTGCTGCAGGCGGAGCAGGGTGTCCCGGTTGCAGCGGAGCACCAGCCGGTCGCCCCCTTGCAACACGCGATCCGCCAGGGGCGCACCGAAGATCTCCTCCCCGCGTTGCAGTTCCAGCACGTCGACATCAAACCGGCGTTGCAGCCGGCTGGCATGGAGGGTCTGGCCGATCAAGGGGGAGTCGTTGGGGATCAGCACCTCCGTGAGATAACCCGCTCGCGCCAATCCCCCCAGCAGGTCGTCCCCCTCCATCCCCCGGTCCGGCAACAGGCGATCGCTCACCAGGACCATGTAGAGACTGCCCAGCAGCCAGACGGGGATGCCGATGCTGGTGAAGCTGAAGAGCTCCAGGGAGCCGAAGCCCAGTTGGCGGCTCACGTCACTGGCGAGCAGGTTTGTGGAGGTGCCCAACAGGGAGATGGTGCCCCCGAGCACCGTGGCGAAGGAGAGAGGCAGCAACACCCGGGAGGGGGCGATTCTGTGCCGGTGGCACCAGCCCTCGACCACGGGAAGAAGGGTGGCGACGATCGGTGTGTTGGGGATGAATCCCGACAGGGGCGCCACGACCCCCACCAGAAGGGTGATCATGCGCTTGGGGGTGCGCACGGCATCGGAGCCGATCAAAGCCCGCAGGCGATCGAGGCCACCGCTGCGAAACAGACCCGCCGACACGGCGAAGAGCCCCATCAGGGTGATCAGGGCTGGACTGCCGAACCCCTGCACGGCCTCATCGGGTTTGAGCACCTGGAAGGTGACGAGCAGGGCGGCCGCGAGCAGGCCCACCACTTCCGGAGCCAGCCAGCCGGTGATGAACAGAAGGATGGATCCCGCGAAGACACTCAGCGTGATGAGACCCGGCAGCGTGGAGGCCACCGCGAGAAAGTTGCTCATGGGAGGGGGGGCCGGGCCATCACCCAAAAATACGGTTCCTCAGTAGGAATATAGACCCATTCGGGATGGGCGCCCGGCCCCTCAGAGGTAGAAGCCCACGGTCGTCACCACCCGCGTGCCCTGGGCTCGCAGGGCATTGCGCAGCAGGATCGTGCTTTGGTTGTGCAGCAGGTTTTCCCACCGGTGTCGCGTCACGAACACCGGCAGCACAATCACGCAGAAGCGATCGCGATCCTTGCGGTGCTCCTCTTCGAACCCCCGCACGAAGTCCACCACCGGATCCACGAGGGATCGATAGGGGGAAGGAAGCACCTCCAACCGCACCTCCGGGACCTGCCGCAACCAGTTGTCGCGGAACTGCCGGGTGCTCGCGTTGCCCAGATCCACATGCACCGCCACCAGATCGCTTGCAATCGTGCGGGCAAAACGGATCGCCTCAAACGTGCCCCGGTGCAGCTGGCCCACCAGCACCACGGTGGGGGTGCCGCCGCTGGCCGGCGGGGGCGGCAGCTTCAGGCGCACATCTTTCGCCAAGCGCAAGCGCCGGGCCACATGGTTGTAGTGGGTGCGGATGCGCAGAAAAATCGCCACCAGAATCGGAATGGTGAGCACCACCAACCAGGCGCCATGGGTGAACTTGCTCACCAGCAGCACCACGGTCACCACCGCCGTGATCGCGGCCCCCAGGCCATTCACCACGGCCTTGCTCTGCCAGCCCAGATCGCGCTGCTTCCACCAATGCACCACCATCCCCGTCTGGGAAAGGGTGAAGCTGAGAAAGACTCCCACCGCGTAGAGGGGGATCAGCTGGCTGACGCTGCCTTGAAACACGATCAGCAGCAGCGCCGCGAATCCACTCAACGCGTAGATGCCGTTGCTGAACACCAACCGATCCCCCAGGGAGGCCAGCTGACGGGGCAGGAAGCCATCCCGCGCCAGAAACGCCGCCAGCCTTGGAAAGTCGGCATAGGCCGTGTTGGCCGCCAGCAAGAGGATGAGCAGGGTGGCCAGCTGCAACAGCGCCAGCAACGGGCCATCTCCGAAGATCCGTCCCCCCAGCTGATACAGCAGGGTGGGACCGTTTTCCACGTAAACGACACCGCTCTGATGGGCCAGGGCGCTGATGCCGCTGAACATCACCGCCAGCATGGTGACCATCACCGCCAACACCCGCCGGGCGTTGCGCCACTCCACCGGCTTGAAGGCCGCCACGCTGTCGCTGATCGCCTCGATGCCCGTCAAGGCGGCGCAGCCGGAACTGAAGGCGCGCAGCAGGAGCATCGGTCCCACCACCGCGAAGCTCTGGCCGTGGGCCTCCCGCAACAGCCGCTCCTGCTCCGCCAGGGTGGTGGTGGGCAGCTGGCCCAGGCCGGCCTTCACCGCTCCCCCCACCAGCAGGATCATCACCATGCCCATGAAGAAATAGGTGGGCACGCTCAACACGCGGGCGCTCGAGCTCACCCCCCGCAGGTTGGCCACCATCACCAGCACCACCGCCACCAGGCAGAGGGGCACCCGATCCGCTTCCAGGGCGGGGAAATACGACGTGAGGGCGGCGATTCCCGCCGCCACGCTCACCGCCACCGTGAGCACATAATCAATGGAAAGGGACGCGCCGGCCACCAGGCCCGGGATCGGGCCGAGGTTTTCCTCGGACACCCGGTAGGAGCCGCCGCCATGGGGGTAGGCCCGGATCGTCTGCCGATAGCTCGTGCCGACGATCACCATGAGGCCCACGATCAGCCCCGTGATCGGCAAGGTGTAGCCCAGGGCCGAGGCCCCGGCCAGCCCGAGCATCACCACGATCTCCTGGGTGGCGTATGCCACGGAGGAGAGTGCGTCGGAACTCAGGATCGCCAGGGCCTCGGCGTTGCCATAGCGCTCCTCATGGTGGGCGCTGGTGGGCAGAGGGTGCCCGATCAGCCATTGGCGAAGCGTGATCAGGGCTTGAAAGCGCGCCATTGACAACGCCAGTCAGCGTTGAAACCTACGATCCGCCCGGCCGGATGATCCTGGCCTTTGTCAGCGGCCGGGAAAGGGGGTTAACTTCCTCGACATTCCTTAAGGTGCGAGTGACAGCCTCTCCAACCCGGCCGCCCTGGCATGCCCTTTCCCCCGGGGAATGCCTTGAACAGCTCAGCGCCACCGATCAGGGCCTGAGTGAAGCCCAGAGTGCGGAGCGGCTGGCCCGGGTGGGGCTCAACCGTCTGGAGCTGGCGCCCGGCCGCAGCAGTCTTCGCATCCTCTGGGATCAGCTCAGCAACGTGATGCTGATCATGTTGCTGGCGGTGGCGGCCGTCTCGGCGGGGGTGGCTTTTCTCGAACGGCGCTTTCCCAAGGACGCCATCGCGATCGTGCTCATCGTTGGCCTCAACGCCCTGCTCGGCTACCTGCAGGAGGCGCGAGCCCAGAAGGCCCTGCTGGCTCTTCGGGAGATGGCCCAGCCCCTGGTGACCGTGCTCCGCGATGGCGAGTGGCGGCGACTCCCGAGCGAGCAGCTGGTGCCGGGGGATCTGATGCGGGTGGAGGCCGGCGATCGGGTGCCCGCGGACGCCCGCTTGCTCGAGAGTGTGGAGCTGGGGCTCCGGGAGGCCGCCCTGACCGGCGAAGCGGAGGTGGTGAGCAAGCAGGCCCAGTTGTTGCTGGAGGCCTCCACCCCGGTGCTGGAACGCCAGAACTGTCTGTTTCAGGGAACGGAAGTGGCCCGCGGACGGGGCACGGCGGTGGTGACCGCCACCGGCATGGGCACCGAGCTGGGGCAGATCGCCGCCCTGATCAACACCGCCGGTGGCGAGACCACCCCGCTGCAGGAACGGCTGGATGGGCTCGCCAATGTCCTCGTGGGGTCCGCCCTGGCCCTGGTGGCCCTTGTCGTGTTGGGCGGCTGGTTGCTCGGCCAGCAGCTGATCAACCTCCTGGAGGTGGCCCTGTCGATGGCCGTGGCGATTGTGCCTGAGGGCCTTCCGGCGGTGATCACCGTCACCCTGGCCATCGGCACCCAGCGCATGGTGCGGCGCGCCGCCCTCATCCGTCGCCTGCCGGCGGTGGAAGCCCTGGGCTCGGTGACTGTCATCTGCTCCGACAAAACCGGCACCCTCACCCAGAACCGCCAGGTGGTGCAGGAGCTGCGCTGCGGCACGGAGGCGGTGGCCGTTTCCGGGCACGGCTATGACCCCACGGGCACGTTCACGGCCCGTCCGCTGCCGTCCCCGGCTGGCAGCGAGCCAGGCCTTCCGGAAGGCTGCCGCGATCTGCTCCTCAAGGCTGGCGTGCTCTGCAGTGACGCCGAACTCACGAAGGAACAGGATGGGACCTTCGACATCCTTGGCGACCCCACCGAGGGCGCTCTGCTGGTGGTGGCGGCCAAGGCGGGAATCGATGGCTTCGCCCTTCGCAGCCAGCATCCGCGGGAGGCGGAAATTCCCTTCAGCTCGGAGCGTCAGCTGATGGCGGTCTGGGTGCATGACGCCCAGGGCCAGCTGCAGGCTCCCCTGGGCGCCACGGCCGACGGCTCCCGCACCCTCCTCGTCAGCAAGGGGGCCCCGGAAGTGATCATCGCCACGTGCAGCCGCTGGATGGATGGGTCCGGCGTTGTGGCGATGGAAGCCAATGAGCGGCGTTGGTGGCTGGATCAGGCCAGGGAGCTGGCGGCGGGGGGCCTGCGGGTGCTGGCCTTCGCCTGCGCTCCCCATCACCCCAGCCCAGAGCTGGAGCTGCAGGAGCAGGTGTTGCTCGGCCTGATGGCCCAGCTGGATCCGGCCCGACCCGAGGTGCCCCTTGCCGTGAGCCGTTGCCGTGAGGCCGGCATCCGGCCTGTGATGATCACCGGCGACCATCCGCTCACGGCCAGGTCGATCGGCAGCAGCATCGGTCTGGTGGAGGAGACGGCGGAGGTGGTGCTGGGGCGGGATCTGGAAACCTTTGATGACAACCACCTGCGCAGCGTGGTGCGGCAGTGCAGCATCTATGCGCGGGTGCCTCCCGAGCAGAAGTTGCGCATCGTCAAGGCGCTGCAGGCCAATGGTCAGGTGGTGGCGATGACCGGCGACGGCGTCAATGACGCTCCGGCCCTCAAGCAGGCCCACATCGGTGTGGCGATGGGCATCACGGGCACGGAAGTGAGCAAGGAAGCCTCCGACATGGTGCTGCTGGATGACAACTTCGCCACGATCGTCAATGCCGTCGAGGAGGGGCGGCTGGTCTACGCGAACATCCGCCGCTTCGTGAAATACATCCTTGGCAGCAACGTGGGAGAGCTGCTCACGATTGCCGCCGCTCCCCTCGTGGGCCTCTTCGGCGTGCCGATGACGCCGCTTCAGATCCTCTGGATGAACCTGGTGACGGACGGGGTGCCCGCCTTGGCCCTTGCTCTGGAACCGGGCGAGAAGGACATCATGCGGCGGCCTCCCGCCCAGCCCGGCGAATCGATCTTCGCCCGGGGAATCGGCTCTTACATCCTTCGCGTCGGCGTCGTGTTCGCCCTCCTCACCATCACCCTGATGGTCTGGGCCTACCGGGCCTATGGCCCTGAGGGTCCCTGGCGCACGATGGTGTTCACGACCCTTTGTCTCGCGCAGATGGGCCATGCCCTGGCGGCCCGCAGTGATCGTCCCCTGATCCAGGTGGCGCCTTTTTCCAACCCCTGGCTCATCTGGGCCGTGCTGCTCACCACCGCCCTGCAGCTGGCCCTCCTCTACGTGCCCCCCTTGGCAGGGTTCTTCGGCACGGTGCCGCTGGCGGGCAAAGATCTGGCCATCTGCGTGGGCTTCAGCCTGCTGCTCTTCCTCTACCTCGAACTGGAAAAGGTCTGGCGTCTGTGGCGACGGCGGCAACAGTCCCATGCCTGATGGGCCGGCCCTGATCAAGGCCGCGGTGGAAGCCCTGCCGCGGCTGATTCAGTCCGGGGCGGAGCGCCACCCCCTTCTCGGCTATGGGCTGATCACCCTGGGCATGTTTCTGGAGAATCTTCTGCCGCCCATCCCGGCGGAACTGATCATGCCCCTGGGGGGCTTCCTGGCCCATCAAGGGACGTTGCGGCTGCTGCCGGTGATCCTTTCGGGCCTCCTCGGGACCGTGTTGGGGGCCTGGTTCTGGTATGGCGTCGGCCGGCTGATCAATGAGGAGCGGCTCGAGCACCATCTGGGCCGCCATGGCCGCTGGTTCGGGCTGACCCCCCGAGGCTTGCGCCAGAGCCGCCGCTGGTTTCAGCGCCATGGCGCCGCCGTGGTGTTTTGGGGGCGGCTGGTGCCCGGGGTGCGAACCCTCATCTCCGTGCCCGCGGGCATGGAATTGATGCCCCAGCCGGGTTTTCTTCTCTGGACCACCGCCGGCAGCAGTGTGCTGGTGACGGCCCTGGCCTTGGCGGGGAAGGTGCTGGGCGAGAACTACGGGACGGTGCTGCGTTGGATGGAGCCCTTCGGGGACCTGGTGATCCGCTCAGGGCTGGCGCTCGGCGGTGTGGCGCTCCTCTTCCTTCTGCTGCGTCGCTGGCGAAACCGATTGGGATGACGTCCTCGGTGGGCTTCCTTCCCCCTGGCGCGAGCGGGTGTCAGCGGGTTTCACGAGAGTGCTGGGCTCCATCAGGAGGTCGACCTTTTCCCGTTTGTCCTCTCCCCCGGAGGCCTCCTCCGATCGTTCCAGGGATCCCTCCAGGGACCCTGCCCTGCGGTTTTCGTAGATCGTGGCCAGCAGCAGTGTCGACCCACTCACGAAGGCCATGGTGACCAGCGTGAGGGCTCCCCAGAGGCGCTGCCGCGCCGCCGCGGCGCTCTCCCGTTGATCCAGCGGCAGGCCGCAATCCGTGCAGATCAGCATGGGGTGGGCGTGGCCCACCTTGGTCACCATCCGGCAGCCGCATCGACGACAGGCCACAGCAGAGCATGCCAAAGGAGAACTCTGGCACCGGAAAGCGGCCTTCCCTGCTCATGGCAAGCCATCCATAAAGCCTCCTTCTGCCAGCCATTGGCAGATCCTTGTAACGCGGCCACCCAGGCTTCCCGAAAGGCCCCTAGCCTTGCGCGCCAAATGGGCCCCGCGGCCAGTCCGTTCCCGCCTCCATGACGCTTCTTTTTGCCCAGACCGCCTGGCTGGTGCCGATCTACCCCCTGTTGGCCTCCCTGCTCTCGCTGCTCTGGTCTCCCGGCCTCATCTCGCGCACCGGTCCACGCCCCTGCGGCTACCTCAACCTGCTGATGGTCACGGTGGCCTTCGGCCACTCCGCCCTGGCCCTGCTGGCCCTGCATTCCAACTCCACTGCCGGCTCCTCGGCGATCTACCGCCCCCTCACCTTCGGATGGACCTGGCTCGACACCGCTGGTTTGCGCATCGCCTTCGATGGGCTGATCACGGAGCCGGCCCTGATCGCGATGATGGTGATCACCGGCCTGCACGTGCTGGTGCAGATCTATTCGATCGCCTACCTGGAAATGGATTGGGGCTGGCCGCGTTTCTTCGGCTCCCTGAGTTTCTTTGAGGCGGGCCTCTGCGCCCTCGTGCTCACCGATTCCCTGTTCTTCAGTTACGTCATCCTGGAGCTTCTCACTCTTGGCACTTATCTGATCGTTGGCACCTGGTACAACCAACCGCTGGTGGTGAAGGGCGCGCGCGATGCCTTTCTCACCAAGCGGATCGGCGACCTGATCCTGCTGGCCGGTGTGATTGCCCTGCTGCCGATCACCGGCACCTGGAACTTCCACGCCCTGCAGGCCTGGGCCGCGGATCAGGCCAACAATCACATCCCCCTGACCCCCGGCGTCACCCTCATCCTCCTGGCCCTCATTGCTGGCCCGATGGGGAAATGCGCCCAGATCCCTCTCCACCTCTGGCTGGATGAGGCCATGGAAAGCCCCCTGCCCTCCACCGTGCTGCGCAACTCCGTGGTGGTGGTTGGCGGGATCTGGGTGTTGCTGCGGCTGGAACCCCTCATTGCCCTGAGCCCTCTGGTGCAGACCGTGCTGGTGGTGGTGGGGGGAACCAGCGCCCTGGTGGGGTCGCTCATCGCCCTGGCTCAGATTGATGTCAAGCGGGCCCTTTCGTTCCTCGTCACCAGCTGGATGGGGCTGCTCTTCATGGCCGTGGGCCTCGGTGGCATCGATGTGGCCGACCATCTGATGCTGGTCTACCCCCTGCCGATGGCCCTGATGCTGATGTCCATCGGCGCCATCGTGTTCACCAACATCACCCAGGACCTCACCCAACTGGGTGGCCTCTGGAAGAAACGGCCCCTGATGGGACTGGCCTTCCTGTCCGGCGCGGCCGGGTTGATCGGCCTGCCACCCTTCGCGGGATTCGCCGCCCTGCGGGAGCTGCTGGCCATGGCCAGCGGCAGCGGTCACCCCGTCCTGCTGGCCGCCATCGTGTTGATCACCAATGCCCTGGTGAGCGCCGGCCTGATCCGGGTGTTCGGCCTGATCTGGGCGGGCCGTCCGAGCCCCTTCACCACCCGTTCGCCGGAAGCCCTCTGGCTGCTTGTGCTGCCCACCCTGGTGCTGATGGGCGTGGTGCTCCACCTCCCCCAGCTGCTCGTGCGCAACGGGGTGTTTCCCCTCACGCCCCTCGCGGGCTGGGGGCCCATGGCCTGGCCTCTCCTCGCCAGCACCCTCTTGGGAGGAGGCCTTTCCGCCCTGTTCTATCTGCGGCCCCATCCCCTGGCCCATCTCCCCTCAGCCCTGGGCGGCCTGCAGGACTGGCTGGCCCATGACATGCAAACCGAGC
>JAYKJF010000084.1:0-19753 GCA_035285785.1 Cyanobacteriota bacterium | reverse complement strand
TATTGGCACCGCTGGATGCGTGCACTCCCCGATCTGGAGGCCCTGGCGGAAGCTGATGGACAGACCCTGCTCCAGCTCTGGCAGGGCCTGGGCTACTACAGCCGGGCCAGGCGCCTGCAGCAGGGGGCAAAGCTGCTGCTGGAGCGGCAGCAGGTTCGGCCTCGCGGCGCCGATCCCTGGCCCCGCACCCCAGAGGAATGGTTGGAGCTCCCAGGGATCGGCCGCAGCACAGCCGGAGGCATTCTGTCGTCCGCCTTCGATCTGCCAGCCCCCCTGCTCGATGGCAATGTGCGGCGGGTGCTGGCCAGGTTGCTGGCGCACCCCCGTCCACCGCGTCGCGATGAGCGGCTGTTCTGGCATTGGAGCGCCACCCTGCTGGATCCCCAGCAACCGCGCGCCTTCAATCAGGCCCTGATGGATCTTGGGGCCACCGTCTGCACGCCGCGCCGTCCCCTCTGCCAGGAGTGCCCCTGGCGCCAGCACTGCGGTGCCTATGCTGCCGGCGACCCTACTCAATTCCCCGTGAAGGAGGCGTCATCCCCCCTGCCCTTTCAGGTGATCGGTGTGGGCGTGGTGTTCGACCCATCCGGCCGGGTGCTGATCGATCAGCGGCTGGAGGAGGGGCTGTTGGGCGGCCTGTGGGAATTCCCTGGGGGCAAGCAGGAGCAGGAGGAACCCATCGCCGAAACCATCCGCCGCGAATTGCGGGAGGAGCTGGCCATCGACGCGGAGGTGGGTGAGGAACTGGTCACCGTGGACCATGCCTACAGCCACAAGCGTCTCCGATTCGTGGTCCATCTCTGCCACTGGCGTTCCGGAGAACCCCAGCCCCTGGCGTCCCAGCAGGTGCGGTGGGTGGAGCCCTCCGATCTGCCGGCCTACCCGTTTCCAGCTGCCAATGCCCGGATCATCGCGGCTCTGTGGGAGCGGTTGGGGATGGCTCCTCCCCAGTCCTGACGCGCGCCACCCGCCCCTCCCCCGCAAGGTCCAGATCCACCCGCCAGCAGGGTGCGGGCACGAAGCTCAGCCGCTCGGGCCACTCCACCGCCAGCAGGGCCCCCTGGGCGAGGGCCTCCTCCTCCTCCTGGGCGAACAGTTCATCGGCGGCGGCGGGGTGTTCGAGGCGATACAGATCCAGATGCACCAGGGCTGTGGGGCCGTTGTCGTTCGTTCCTCGGTAGTGGTGGGCCAGGGCAAAGGTGGGGCTGGTGATCGGTTCACTGATGCCCAGCCCTTCCGCCAATCCCTGCACCAGACAGGTTTTTCCCGCGCCCAGATCCCCCTGCAGCAGCAGAAGAGCCAGCTGATTGGCAGCGGTGTCCTCCAGGATCCGCGCCGCCAGCCTGCGGCCCAGGTTGCGGGTGGCGTCCGCATCGGCGAGTTGGCACACCTCCATCACGGCCTTTGAACACTTCGCTGTAGATTCTCCCGAAGCGAGCCCGAAGCCTCGGCGTCTCCGCAAATATTTCCCGTCATTTCTGGAGTTTTCCATGGTTGCGACGCCTGTGGCGCCCGCTGAGGCCTTCCCCCATTTGCAGGCCACCAGTTCCTATGTGATCGCCGACATCGGCCTGGCCGAGTTTGGCCGCAAGGAGCTCAACATCGCCGAGACCGAGATGCCCGGTCTGATGGCCCTGCGCGACAAGTACAGCGCTGAGAAGCCCCTCAAGGGTGCCCGCATCTGCGGCTCCCTCCACATGACCGTCCAGACCGCCGTTCTGATCGAGACCCTGGTGGCCCTCGGTGCGGAAGTGCGCTGGGCCAGCTGCAACATCTTCTCCACCCAGGACCATGCGGCTGCCGCCATCGCTGCGGCTGGCATTCCGGTGTTTGCCTACAAGGGCGAAACCCTCGACGAGTACTGGGCCTTCACCCACCGCATCCTCGAGTGGGGCGATGGGGGCACCCCCAACATGATCCTGGACGACGGCGGCGATGCCACCGGCCTGGTGATCCTCGGCAGCAAGGCTGAGCAGGATCTCTCCGTCCTCGACAACCCTGGCAGCGAAGAGGAGATTGCCCTCTTCAAGTCCATCCGCGCCAAGCTGGCGGTGGATTCGGGCTTCTATTCCCGCATCCGCGCCAACATCCAGGGTGTGACGGAAGAAACCACCACCGGTGTGGCGCGCCTGTATCAACTCCAGAAGAGCGGTGAGCTGCCCTTCCCGGCGATCAACGTCAACGACTCGGTCACCAAGAGCAAGTTCGACAACCTTTACGGTTGCCGTGAGTCGCTGGTGGACAGCATCAAGCGCGCCACCGATGTGATGGTGGCCGGCAAGGTGGCCCTGGTGATGGGCTACGGCGATGTGGGCAAGGGCTCGGCCCAGTCCCTGCGCGGTCTCGGCGCCACCGTGATGATTGCTGAGATCGATCCCATCTGCGCCCTGCAGGCTGCGATGGAGGGCTACCGCGTGGTGCGTCTGGACGACGTGGTGAAGGACGTGGACATCTTTGTGACGGCCACCGGTAATTTCCAGGTGATCCGCCACGAGCACCTGATCCAGATGAAGGATCAGGCGATTGTTTGCAACATCGGCCACTTCGACAACGAAATCGACGTCGCCTCCCTCAAGCAGTACACCTGGGAAAACATCAAGCCCCAGGTGGATCACGTGATCCTGCCCAGCGGCAATCGCATCCTCCTGCTGGCTGAGGGGCGTCTGGTGAATCTGGGTTGCGCCACGGGCCACCCCAGCTTCGTGATGAGCAACTCCTTCACCAACCAGGTGCTGGCCCAGATCGAGCTCTTCACCAAAGGGTCCCAGTACGGGAAAGAGGTGTATGTGCTTCCCAAGCACCTCGATGAGATGGTGGCTCGTCTTCACCTCGACAAGATCGGTGCCAAGCTGACCGAGCTCTCCCCTGAGCAGGCGGCCTACATCAACGTTCCTGTTGAGGGCCCCTACAAGCTGGAACACTATCGCTATTGATCGATCACCTGTCTGTTTTCAGGACTGGACCCTTACAAGTCCAGTCCTTTTTTCTTTTCTTGATGATCCGTGGCTATTGAATTCGTCCAGCAACTTCCCGTCTTCATTGGCAATGCGGTGGAAGCGAATCCATGGGCTGGCTATGGAGCGATTTTCGCGGCGATGTTTCTGGAAAATCTGTTTCCTCCCATCCCCTCCGAATTGATCATGCCCCTCGGGGGCTTTTATGTGCAGCAGGGCAAGTTGGCCCTGCTGCCCGTCGTGCTGGCTGGACTCCTCGGGACCGTGCTGGGGGCCCTGCCCTGGTATGGAATCGGGCGCCTGGTGAATGAGGAGCGCATCGAAGACTGGCTCTCACGCCATGGCCGTTGGATCGGCATCAGCCCCCAGGAACTGCGTCGCTCCCGCACCTGGTTCAATCGGCACGGAACGGCCCTGGTGTTCTGGGGGCGTCTGGTGCCAGGCATCCGCACCTTGATCTCCGTTCCCGCCGGGATCGAGATGATGCCGATGGCTCCTTTCCTGATCTGGACCACCGCCGGCAGCTTGATCTGGACCTTGCTGCTCACCGTGGCCGGTCTTCTGCTCGGCGAGAGCTACACCCGGGTTGAGCTCTGGATCGAACCCGTGGCCAAGCTGGTGAAGGTTCTGCTGGTTCTGGCTGCCCTGTCTGGTCTGGCCTGGCTGGGGCTGCGCATCTGGAAGAAGCAGGGATCCCGCTGACACACCGCTCGCCCATCCCTGCAAAAAGCGCCCCAGAGGGGCGCTGGTGCTGGGGTCGTGGTTCGACTGCAGGATGCCGGTGAGCTTCAGAACGGCACTTCCTCATCACTGGGTTCTCCGCCCCCAAATCCCCCCTCACTGTTGTCGGCGTCACGCCGGCTGCCGAGCAGTTCCAGACGATCCACGCGGATCACCGGTTTGCTGCGCTCTTCGCCACTGGTGCGATCGGTCCAACGATCGAGCTTGAAGGAGCCGATGATGCCGAGCAGGGAGCCTTTGCGGACGTAATCCGCCGCCACCTGGGCCTGCTTTCCCCAGATTTCCAGGTTGAACCAATCCGGTTCGTCGTCGCGGCTGCGGCGGTTGACGGCGAGCGTGAGGTTGGCCACAACGCTGCCGGATTCGAAATAACGAACTTCTGGGTCGCGGCCGGCACGGCCCACAAGGGTGATGGAGTTGACGCCCATGGCGGAGGTTTCGGTGGATGAGGGATCAGTGGTGGGCCACCCGGTTTGGGGGGCTTACTCCTCCAGTTCCACCACTGATCCAGGTTGTCACATTCTGCTGCACAGCAACGCTGGATTTCTTGCGCGACAACCCTATGATCCGCCCTGACGCCTCCTGGTCGCGTGTTTCTCAGTCGCCTTCAGCTTTCCCGGGATATCGGAATCGATCTGGGAACCGCCAACACGCTGATCTGGGTGTCAGGGAAAGGAATCATGCTTCAGGAGCCCTCCGTGGTGGCGGTGGATCTCAAGCAGAACGCTGTCACCCTTGCCGTGGGTGAGAAGGCCAAGCCCATGCTCGGTCGCACGCCGGGCGACATCACGGCTGTGCGCCCTCTCAGCGATGGGGTGATCTCCGACACGGATGCCACGGCCCGCATGCTCAAGGCTTTCCTGCAGAAGGTGCATGAGGGCCGGGATGTGATGGCCCCCCGCATGGTGATCGCCGTTCCCGGGGGGGTGACCGCCAGCGAACGTCGGGAAATCCGCGCGGCCAGTGAAGCCCATGCCCGTCAGGTGTTCATGGTGGATGAAGCGGTGGCCTCTGCCCTGGGTGCGGGGATGCCCGTGATGCAGCCGGTGGGCACCATGATCGTGGACATCGGCGGAGGAACCACCGAAGTGGCGGTGCTCAGCCTCGGACGCACGGTGCTGAGTGAATCGGTGCGGGTCGCCGGCGACGAGCTCACCGATGCCATCAGCATGCATCTCAAAAAAGTGCACAATCTCGTCGTCGGTGAGCAGACGGCAGAGGACATCAAGATCCGTCTGGGTTCCGTCTTCCCTGACGAGTCCTTTGACCAGCAGGACATGGACGTGCGGGGGCTCCATCTCCTGTCCGGTCTGCCGCGCACCGTCAACGTGCGGGCCGGGGAGATCCGCGAGGCGATCGCCGAGCCCATCAATGTCATCGTCGAAGCGGTCCGCAGAACTCTGGAGCGCACGCCCCCCGAACTGGCGGCTGACATCGTGGATCGCGGCATCATGCTGTCCGGTGGTGGTGCCCTGGTGCGTGGGATCTGTGATCTGGTGAGCCAGGAAACGGGCATCCTCAGCCATGTGGCAGAAGATCCTCTGCTGTGTGTGGTGCGGGGTTGCGGCATGATCCTCGACGATTTCAAGCAATACGAGTGGGTGGTTGAGGTTCCTGATTACGCCAGGCAAGCCGCCTGATCCATGCCCCCCTCCCACCGGCGACGCCCCGCAGCGCCCCGGGGGAAGCTGCAGTGGCCCCTTCTCCTGGTGTTTCTCCTCCTTCTGCTGGGGGTGCGCCTGAGCAAAGGGGCCCTGCTCACCGATGCCTTCGCTGTCCTCAGCGCTCCGTTCTGGCCTGGCCCTGCCCAGTCCGAATGGTTGCGTTCGGCACGCACCGTGGAGGATCGTGCCCGGATTGAGGCCCTCACCCGGGATAACGACCGTTTGCGGGAGATGCTTGCCCTGGAGCGATCCCGCGATGGGCAGACGGTGGGGCAGTCGGTATCGGCCCCGGTGATCTCCCGGCAGACCGGGGGATGGTGGCAACAGCTGGTGATTGGCAAGGGTTCCCTGGCTGGCGTGCGCGCTGGCCAGCCGGTGCTCGCCCCGGGGGGGCTGATCGGCCTGGTGGCCAGCGTCACCCCGGCAACGGCCACGATCACCCTGCTCACCGATCCATCCAGCCGGGTGGGGGTCTGGCTGGGTCGCACCAAGCACCACGGCCTGCTCACCGGCGTTGGCACGGCCCGGCCGGTGGTGCGGTTTCTCGACAAGGATCCCGAGGCTCGCCCCGGCGACCTGGTGGTGACCTCCCCGGCCAGCACCCTGGTGCCCCCAAACCTCCCCGTGGGGGTGATTCAGAGTGTGGATGCCTCGGCTGATCCCGCCCCCACGGCCGAGGTGCAGCTGATCGCTCCGGTGCAGGCGGTGGATTGGGTGCAGGTGCTCCAACCCTGATGGAGCTCCTCAACCGTCAGCCCCTATGGGCCACCAGCCTGTTGGTGGTTCCTCTCCTCACCCTGGCTGCACCACCCTGGTTGGCCCTGGCCGCCGTGCCTCCCTGCTGGCCCATTCTGTGGCTGCTTCCCTGGGCCCTTGCCGATGGACGACGGTCGGCCGTGTTGCTCGCCGCCGTGCTGGGACTGCTCATGGATGCCGTGCACCATGGCCCCATCAGCTGGCTTCCAGGCCTCCTGCTCCTCGCCTGGTGGTGGGGTCCCCTCAGCACGCGCCGCCCGGCCATCGAGGGGCCCTTCACTCTCGGGCTGCTCGCATTGCTGGGAACCGTTCTGCTCAATGCCACTCTCGTCCTCCAGTGGTTGGCCTGGAGCTGGCGGTTTCCGTTTGGAGGGGGCGAAGGGGGCCCCGATGCTTCCGCCCTGGCCCAGCCCGGGTGGACCTGGCAGGATCTCTCCACCGCCGGCCTCCATGTGTTCCTGGCCCAGACTCTCCTGACGGCCCTTCTGGCGCCGTTGATCTGCACCCCCCTTCTGCGGCTCTGGCGACGGGCCCACCCCGGCTGGCGTGGTTGATTCCGGACCCCTGCTGAAGCGCCGTGCGGTTTTGCGCCACCTCACCCTGGGTGGCCTGGCCCTGGGTGGTGCGGCCTGCGGGGTCGGTCGCCCCCCCGCCTCCCCACCCCCGACCACGCTCCAGCTCTGGACGCTTGATCTGGCACCCAAGTTTTCGGCTTACATCCAGGCCGTTCTGGCGGCCTGGGAGCGGGAGCGCCCGCCGGGGAAGCCCTTGGGGGTGCGCTGGACCGATGTGCCCTGGAGCTCCGTGGAGCGCAAGTTGCTGGCCTCGGTCTATGCCCGCACGGCCCCGGATCTGGTGAATCTCAACCCCCTTTTCGCCACGGGGTTGGCCAGCAGGGGTGGCCTGGTGGATCTCCATCCCTTCCTCCCCCCGGGGGCCGCCACGACCTACCTGCCAGGGGTGTGGTCGTCCGGCCAGCTGGCCGGCCAGCAATTCGCCATCCCCTGGTATCTCACCACCCGGTTGACCATGGCCAACCGGGGGCTGTTGCGCCAGGCCGGTGTTGCAGCCCCGCCCCGGCGCTGGCAGGAGGTGCCGGCCTATGCCGAAGCCATCCGCCGCCGCACCGGCCGCTACGCCCTGTTTGTCACGGTTGTTCCGGAAGATTCGGCCGAGCTCCTGGAATCCCTGGTGCAGATGGGGGTGCGTCTGCTGGACAACCAGCACCGGGCGGCTTTCCTCAGCCCCGCCGGCCGGGATGCCTTCACCTTCTGGACGGACCTCTATCGCAAAGGCCTGCTCCCCCGGGAAGTGGTGAGCCAGGGCTATCGGCGGGCGATCGAGCTCTACCAGGCGGGGGATCTGGCCCAGGTGGCCACGGGTCCCGATTTTCTGCGCAATCTGCAGACCAATGCGCCGGCGGTGGCGGCCTTGAGTGAACCCCACCCTCCCTTGCAGGGGCCTTCCGGGCACACCAATGTGGCGGTGATGAATCTGGTGGTGCCGCGGGGGAGCACCGCTCCGGCGGCTGCGGTTGATCTGGCGCTGTTTCTCACCAATGCCAGCCACCAGCTGGCGTTTGCAGAGGAGGCCCGGGTGCTGCCTTCCTCCCGTGCGGCTTTGGCGGAGCTGGAGCGCAGGCTGGGGGCCCAGACGCCCGACGCTCCCCAGGACCGGTTGGTGCTGAAGGCGCGCCTTCTGGCCATTCAGTCGTTGGCGGGAGCGCGGGTGCTGGTTCCCCCCACGCCGGGCCTGAAGCGCCTCCAGACCATTCTCTACACCCATCTGCAGCAGGCCATGCTGGGTCAGATCTCCAGCGACCAGGCCCTGGAGGCGGCGGCTCAGGAGTGGAACCGCTATGCCACGTCCCGCTGGCCGACTGGCCTTCCCTCGGGGCAAAGGGAATCCGCTAGCAGTCCAGCCCGCTGATGTCTGTTTCCGTAGAAATGCTTAAAAAACTCCCCGTCCCAGGCTGCGCTGAGGATTGAGGGGATGACCCCAGGAACGGCTCAAGGGTATGGTTGCGATTCTTCATCAGGCGTCCCGCCCATGAGTCTGGAGGATCGTCCCGAGCCGTCCTCTTCCCCTTCGGATCCCTTCCGACCGGATCCCCTCGACCCCTCCGAGGGGGTTCAGGAGCGCGATCTGCCGGATGGGGATTCTGCCTCGACCCCCAAGCCCACACTGCTGGTGGTGGATGACGAGCCGGCCGTTCGCAGGGTTCTGGTGATGCGGCTCCAGCTGGCGGGGTATCGGGTGGTGTGCGCGGAGGATGGGGAGCAGGCCCTGGAGCTCTTCCACAGCGAGCAGCCCGACCTGGTGGTGCTGGACGTGATGCTGCCCAAGCTCGATGGGTTTGCGGTGTGTCGCCGGCTGCGGGCCGAATCCTGTGTGCCGATCATCTTTCTCTCCGCCCTCGATGCCATTGCCGAGCGGGTGGCTGGCCTCGACCTCGGGGCCGACGACTATCTGCCCAAGCCCTTCAGCCCGAAGGAGCTGGAGGTGCGTATCGCCACCATCCTGCGCCGGGTGGGTCGGGGCTCGGCGGCCACCGAACCCCGCGATGTGCCGGCCGGGAATGGTGTGCTCCGCCTCGGCGACCTGGTGGTGGACACCAACCGGCGCCAGGTGAGCCGGGAGGGTCAGCGCATCGCCCTGACCTACACCGAATTCAGCCTGCTCGAGCTTCTGTTCCGTGATCCGGGCCGGGTGGTGCCTCGGGCCGAGATCCTCGAACAGCTCTGGGGTTACCCCCCGCGCCGGGCGGCCGATCTGCGGGTGGTGGATGTCTATGTGGCCAGGCTGCGGGGCAAGCTCGAACCCGATCCCCGCAACCCGGAGCTGATCCTGACGGTGCGGGGCACGGGTTATGCCAGCCAGCGCATGGGGGATGGGCCCCTGGCGGCGGCCGGCTGATGCCCCGGCCCCGGCCCGCCCGGCGGTCCATCAGGATGGCTTCCGTCTCCTGACCCCCCTGCCGCCTTGTCGGATCTGCGCGCGACCCGCCTGGAGAAGGCCCGAGCCCTCGAAGCCCATGGCCATCTCCCCTATGCCTTCAGCTACGCCCCGACCGACCGGGCGGCAGAGCTGCAGATGGCCCATGCCGATCTTCCCAAGGGGGAGGAGCGGCCTGTAACGGTTTCCCTGGCCGGCCGGATCCTGGCCCGGCGCGTGATGGGAAAGCTGGCCTTCTTCACCCTGGCCGATGAGAGCGGCTCCATTCAGCTCTTCATCGAGAAGGCCCATCTGGAGGCGGTTCACCCGGACCAGCCCGATGGCTTTCTCCATCTCACCACCCTCACGGATATCGGCGATTGGATCGGGGTGGAGGGAACCCTCCGCCGCACCGATCGGGGGGAGCTCTCCGTGAAGGTGGCCGAATGGCACATGCTCAGCAAGGCCCTCCAACCCCTGCCCGATAAATGGCATGGCCTGGCTGATGTGGAGAAGCGCTACCGGCAACGCCATCTCGATCTGATCGTGTCTCCCCACACCCGGGAGACCTTCCGCAAGCGGGCGGTGCTGGTGAGCACCCTGCGCCGCTGGTTGGATGATCGGGGCTTCCTGGAAATCGAGACCCCCGTGTTGCAGACCCAGGCGGGGGGAGCGGATGCCCGCCCCTTTGAAACCCATCACAACGCCCTCGACCTGCCCCTCACCCTGCGCATTGCCACCGAACTGCATCTCAAGCGGCTGGTGGTGGGAGGCTTTGAGCGGGTGTACGAGCTGGGTCGGATCTTTCGCAATGAAGGGGTGAGCACCCGCCACAACCCGGAGTTCACCTCCGTGGAGATCTACCAGGCCTATGCCGACTACCACACGATGATGGAGCTCACGGAGCACCTGATTGCGGAAGCGGCCCAGGTGGTGTGCGGAACCACCTCCCTCACCTACCAGGGCACCCCGATCGATCTCACCCCACCCTGGCGGCGGGTGACGATGCACACCCTGGTTCAGGAGGCCACCGGCCTGGATGTCCTCGCCTACACCAGCCGCGATGCGGCGGCGGAGGCCCTGCGGGCCGCAGGGCTGGAGGTTCCGGACACGGCGGACAGCGTGGGCCGGTTGCTGGTGGAAGCCTTTGAGCAGGCCGTGGAGAGTTCCCTGATGCAGCCCACGTTCGTGCTGGATTACCCCGTGGAAACGTCCCCCCTGGCCCGCGCCCATCGCTCCAAGCCGGGCCTGGTGGAGCGCTTCGAACTGTTCATCGCCGGTCGGGAGACCGCCAATGCCTTCTCCGAGCTCATCGATCCCGTGGATCAGCGCAGCCGGCTGGAGCAGCAGCAGGAGCGCCACCGGGCGGGGGATCCGGAGGCCCAGACGGTGGATGAAGACTTTCTCGATGCCCTTGAGGTGGGCATGCCGCCCACAGGGGGCCTGGGTATCGGCATTGATCGGCTGGCCATGCTCCTCACCGACAGCCCCTCCATTCGGGATGTGATCGCCTTCCCCCTCCTCCGCCCCGAATCCCCCCAGAGGGAGGTGGCCGATGCAATGGGATAATGGGGTGTAGTAAGTTCTCCCCCCCAGGATGAGTGGTGAGCGGGTCGGTTTTCGCTTCAAGCACGCCGATGCGGTTGTGAAGCGCAACCCCCAGGGGCGATCGCGTCGCGGCTGGGTGATGGAGCCGGTGGAGCAGACCACGAGCCGGGGGACCAAGATGCCGGCCTACCGCATCCGCTGGCGCGACAGTGAGCGGCCGGAGATCGTGCTGCAGCACATGCTCATCGCCGACCCTGACCCCACTCCTCCGCCGGAGGGAGTGAGCCTGGTGCCCCCAGCCCCCAAGGGTTAAAACACCGGCTCACCCCTGCACCTTTCGCCGCAGGGCGTCCAGCTCCTGCTGGGTTTCAAAGGCGGCCCAGTCCGCCTCCAGGTTGGGCCCGGAGGGCCGGCTGTTGGGGTTGGCGCCCAGTGTCTGCAGCTCCTGTTCCACCGCCGCAAACCGCTCCCCCAGTTCATCGAGGGTTTGCCAGCGGGCCCGCCCCTGCTCCATCAGGGTGGCGATGTGGGCGTCCGCCCGCTCCGCCAGATCCAGGGCACCCGCCCCCCTGGCCCGGTCCACCCGCTGCTGCCAGCAGCGAATGTCCTCTGCCAGCCGCAGCAGGCCCTGGCGCTGGAGTTCCGCTTCCGCCTTGAGGGTCACCCGATCCCGGCGCAGCTGCTGCTGCCGTTCCCTGGCCTCCTGTTCCGCCAGCAGGCTGTCCTGTTGGGGATTGGCCTGAAGGAAGCTTTCCAGGGTCTGCTCCAGCCTGGCCTCCAGCTGGTCGAGCCAGTTTCCCGATCCCGCCATCAGGCCCCCTCCTCCGTAGGACGGCTGCCCGGCGCGTAGGTGATCAAGGGCGCTTCGATCTCCTCCTGCAACGGCGTGATGGCGGCCTCCCTGGAACGCAGCAGCAATTGGGTGAGGCGGGCGATCGCCCCCTCCCCCAGGTCCATGTCGCTGAGGCGGTCAAAGGCCTCGCGGTACAGCGCTTCGAGCTCCCCGATTAAACCTTCGCGCGCCAGGCGCACGGCCTCCCGTTGTTCTTCGCGGCTCATGGGTGAATCCTTCGGGCTGCATTCGGCATGGACAGCCCTCAGTCTGCCCGCTCCAGCAGGTGCAGGGAGAGATCGCCCGCGTCATCGCTCCAGCGGGCGAGGGGGCGCCATCCCGCGTTTCCGGCCAGGGCGAGAAAGCGCTCCGGGGAGTATTTCACGCTGTATTCGGTGATCAAGGGCTCACCGGCGGCGAAGGCATGGGTTTCCCCCGCCACCGTCACCTCCTGGGCCACCTGGCTCACCAGGGCCATGGCGATGCGGCTTTGGGCGGCATCCCAGTGGGCCCGATAGGCAAAACTCCCCGGATCAAAGGTGCCCCCCAGCTCTCGGTTGAGGCGATGGAGCAGGTTCATGGCGAAGGCGGCCGACCAACCCGCCGCGTCGTTGTAGGCCGCCTCCAGGCGATCCACGGCCTTGGGTTGGTCGAGCCCGATGAGAAGGCGGCTGCCCTCCCCCAGCAGCCTGGCGAACTGCTCCAGAAGGGCTCCTGCCGCTGCGGGATCGAAATTGCCCAGGGAACTTCCCGGGTAGAACCCGATCAGGGGCGGCTGGATCAGGGGGTGGGTCGGCAGGGTGGTCAGGGAGCTGTAGTCGCAGCAGATGCCCAGCATCGGGATCCCGGGATGGCGCTGCTGGAGGCGTTCGCAGGCGTCCGCCAGGTGTTCGGCGCTGATATCCAACGCCACGTAAGCCCTCTGTTGGTGTGCCGCAAGCAGGGGGCTCACCTTGCGGGCACTGCCGGCGCCGAATTCCACCAGGGTTCCGCTGCCGAGGGCCGCGGCCAGTTCAGGCCCCAGCCGCTGCAGCAGCTCGGTTTCGGTGCGGGTGAGGGAGTATTCCGGCTGCTGGCAGATCAGGTCAAACAGCCGGGAGCCTTCCTCGTCGTAGAGAAACCAGGCGGGGAGTTGCCTGGGCGTGCGCGCCATGCCCTCCCGCACCAGTCGGGCCATGTCGGCAGGCTCCGGGTGGAGATCCAGCCGTTCGGGTCGGCGGAGGGCAACCTCGCCTGGGGTGGGGCGGCTCATGGGGTGTCCGTGGCCAGGCGCAGGCCACTGGCCATCCAGCGGCTCGCGGGGCTGAAGAAGTTGCGGTAGGTGAGTCGGGCGTGGCCGGGGGGCGTGAGGGTGGCGCTGCCGCGAAGCACGAATTGCGAACTCATGAACTTGCCGTTGTACTCCCCCACCGCTCCCGCGGCCGCCTGGAAACCGGGATAGGGCCGATAGGGCGTTCCGGTCCACTGCCAGAGGCTTCCGAAGGCTCCCTCCAGCAGCCCCGTGCTGGCGGCCACCTCCCATTCCGCCTCACTCGGCAGCCTGGCTCCCGCCCAGCGGGCGTATGCATCGGCTTCAAACCAGCTCAGGTGGCGCACGGGCCGATCGCCCTGCAGGGGCTGGCGCCCCCCCAGCGTGAATTCCCAGTGGCCATCCCGCCAGTAGCGGGGCGCGCGCCAACCGCGCTCCTGCACCATGCCCCAGCCCTCACTCATCCACAGCTCGGGCCTGGCATACCCCCCATCGGCGATGAAGGCGGCGTAGTCGGCGTTGCTCACGAGCCGCCGGGCGATGGCAAAGGGCTCCAGCCAATGGCGATGGCGCGGCCCCTCATTGTCGAAGGCGAAGGCCTCGGGCTCCCCATGGCCCACCTCCAGCAGGCCGCCGGGATGCTCGAGCCAGACGGGCCCTTCCTCCTGGATCGGCGGTGGATCCAGGGTCCCTTCCGGGCCTGGCCCGTAGGCCGGCGCCAGTGGGTTGCGGCTGAAGCCATCCAGCAGATCCATGAGCAACAGCTCCTGGTGTTGCTGCTCGTGGTGCAGCCCCAGCTCGAGGAGCATGAGCGGCCGGGCCGCCGGATCCGCCGCCGGCTCCTCCCCTTGGCCCAGCAGCTCTTCCAGGCCCCGGTCCACCCGCTGGCGCCAGGCCAGCACGGCGTCCATCGGCGGCCGGGTCAGCAGGCCCCTCTGGGGACGGGGATGGCGGGCGCCGACCGCGTCGTAATAGGAGTTGAACAGGAAACACCACTGCTGATCCAGGGGTTGCCAGCCCTTCAGATTGGGCGTCAGCACAAAGGTGTCGAAGAACCAGGTGGTGTGGCCCAGGTGCCATTTGGGCGGGCTTGCATCCGCCATCCCCTGCAGGCAGAGATCCTCCGGCTCCAGGGGGGCGATCAGGGTCTCACTGCGCTGGCGCACCGCCTTCAGCCGGCCCGACAGGGTCGAGGCAACCATCGGCGGGGTGGCAGGGCCGATCGCTGGCACCATTGTTTTTGAAGAGCCTAGGGATAGTCCCTACGATCCTCGGCATGCACATGCCAGGCACGGCCAACGGAATGGGGGGGATCACCGAAGGTTTTTCCGGCGCTGTGGGCCGCACACCGCTCATCCGGCTGCGGGCCCTGAGCGACCTCACGGGTTGCGAGATCCTGGGGAAGGCGGAATTCATGAACCCCGGGGGCTCGGTGAAAGACCGGGCTGCGCTCGGGATCCTGCAGGAGGCCGAGGCCAGTGGGTTGCTCCAGCCTGGGGGCACGGTGGTGGAGGGCACGGCGGGCAACACGGGGATTGGGCTGACCCATCTCTGCAATGCCCGGGGGTACCGGGCCCTGATTGTGATTCCGGACACCCAGTCGGCTGAAAAGATCGGCCTGTTGCGCAGCCTCGGGGCGGAGGTCCGGACCGTACCGGCCGTGCCCTACGCCGACCCCAACAACTATGTGAAGCTCTCCGGCCGTCTGGCGGAGGAGATCCCCGGAGCCCTCTGGGCCAACCAGTTCGACAATCTCGCCAACCGGCGGGCCCACTACGCCACCACAGGTCCGGAGATCTGGGAGCAGTGCGAGGGGCGGGTGGATGCCTGGGTGGCCGCCACGGGCACCGGTGGCACCTATGCCGGTGTGGCCCTGTTCCTGAAGGAGCGCAATCCCGCTGTGCGCTGCGTGTTGGCCGATCCCTGTGGCAGTGCTCTCTACAACTGGGCCACCGCGGGGGAGCTGCGCAGCGAGGGCAACTCGGTCACCGAGGGAATCGGCAACAGCCGCATCACCGCCAACCTGCAGGGAGCGCCCATTGATGACGCGGTGCGGGTGGTGGATCAGGACGCCCTGCGCACGATCTATCACCTCCTCTGGCAGGAGGGGTTGTTCATGGGTGGCTCCGTGGGGATCAATGTGGCCGCGGCGGTGGAAACAGCCCGTCGCCTCGGCCCGGGCCACCGGATCGTCACCGTGCTCTGCGACAGCGGCGACCGCTATCGCTCCCGCCTCTACGACGCCGATTGGCTGGCCTCCCGGGGCCTGAGCCAGCCCCACCGCGACGCCATGCCGGTGGCTCAGTGATGGGCCCCACACCTTCTGCGGGCCAGCTGATCGGTGGCCGCTACCAACTCGAAAGACCCCTCAGCGCGGGCGGTGACGCCCAGGGGGAGCTCTGGCAGGCCCGGGACACCCTCGCGGCCGATGCCCCGGCGGCGTTGCGGCGGCTGGGGCCCGGCAGCCATCAGCAGCGAGCCCGCGAGCTCTGGACCCGGCTTCAGGGGGTGCTGCATCCCCAGGTGCCCAGGGTGGGGGCGGCGATCAGCGAGGGCGAAGATCTCTGGCTCGTGCGGGAGTGGCAAGCGGGCCGCACCTACCAGGAGTTGCTGGCCACCCGTCAGGAGCGCCAGCTGGTGTTCGGGGCAGGGGAGGTGTTGCTCCTCCTGCGTCAACTGCTCCCGGTGCTGGTGGCGCTCCATGGCCAGGATCTGTTCCACGGGGATCTGACACCCGCCAATCTCCTGCGTCGGGATCGGGATGGCCAACCGGTGCTCCTCGATTTCGGCCTGCTGGGGGGGGCGGAGGGAGGTCTGGTGGGAGCCACCCCCGGCTATGCCCCGCCCGAGCTTCTCCGCGGTGCCCCCCCCCAGCCCTGGATGGATCTCCACGCGCTCGGGGTGACGGCTTTGGTGCTGCTGAGCGGGGATGGCCCGGAACGGCTGCTCGATCCCCAGACCCTGGAATGGCGCTGGCCTTCCGCCCTGGATGGGGAACCGACCCTGCGCAACCAACTGGCGCGGATGGTGAGCCAGGATCCGTCCCACCGGTTTGCCAGTGCATCCGAAGCCCTGGTGGCCCTTCAGGATCTGCCGATGCCGGAAACCACCGGGCCCGTGCCCCGGGCCGACCGCACGGTGATTCTGGTGCCCACCTCTCCTCCTCTGGCCCCTGCCGAGCCCCCTGCTGCCATGGCTCCCGACGACGCCCGGCAGGTGAACGACCCGGTGGACGACCCCCTGGAGGACGGTGCGTTGGCCCCGATGCCGTCCCAGGAGTTGTCCCGTCAACGCCCGGCTCCCCCCACCCCTGCCCGGGCCCGCCAGCTGGAGCGGGAGGAGCAGGCGGAGGGTGGCCTCTGGCCCGTGCTGCTGGCGCTGATTGTGTCTGCCGTGGCCGGCACGGCCCTCGGTTGGTGGTGGCTGAGTCGTGGTGGCAGTGCCCCCCCCGGTCCCACTGGTGTGCCCTCCCTGACGGAGGCCGCTCCCAGCCTTCCCCCCGGAGAGGTGGATCAACGGGAGCAGCTCATCAGCCGTCTGCGGGCCCTGCAGATCGATCGCGGTTGGTTCCTCGACCTGGTGAATGCCAGTCTTCTGGCCCAATATCCGGAGCGGCGCGGCCGGCTTCCCAGTGATTCCCTGGAGGATGCCCCCCTCCGAAAAGCCTGGAGCGGCCTGGCGGACGACTGGCTGGCCCGGGTGGAGCAGCTCCCCATGGCCCTCCGCCGCCGGCTGGGCAGTTTCTCGGCGGCCGATTGGAATCAGCGGCAGAGGAGCCTGACCCAACAGGGGCTGAGCTCCGAGGTGTTGCAGCAGCTGGTTTCAGGCAGCGCCCAGAACCTGCTCCCCGGCCGATCCGCCGGTGGCATCCCCCAGGAGCCCTACCGCCAGCTCTGGTATGCGGCCGCCATCCAGATTCTGGAAAACCTCTCGATTGAACCCATCGAGGCCCGTCCCCAGGTCACCCAGTTGCTGGCGGCCGATGTGCCGGCCAATGGGGCTCGCCTGTTCCCCATCCGCCTGCCCCAGGGCCATGCCCTGGTGCTGGGGGTGAACGGCACCCCCCTGCTTCAGATGAGTGTCTATGGCGCCGATGGCCGCTCCCTGGCTCCCCGGGGTCCGCTGCGGGTGGTGAATCTCGGCGTCCAGGAGAGCTCGCCGGTCCAACTCCTCGTCACCAACGAGGGGGTGGCGCCGTCTCGCATCAGCCTCTCCTTCCGCGCCGATCCGCCTGTGGCCGACCCTTCCACCCCCTCCCCGGCGGGCTCAGGGGAACCCGGCACCCCGGCAAGCCCCGGCACCCCGGCGGGCCCTGGCACCCTGCCAGAGCCGGAAGCCCCGGGTGGCGGCATACCCCAGCCCCCGGCTCCTCCAGAACCGTCCGCCGCCCCCTCGCCCGAGACGCCCCGCTCCACCGCGCCGCCTGCTGGGGCGTCGCCACCCAGCCCAGGGTCGCCCCCCTCAGCTTCATCTGAGCCCTGACGCCGGTGCCCTTCGGAGGCTCCGCCGGGTTAGATCCGGGCGATGGCCGCCCGGGTTTCCTTCGCTTCCTGGCGACGTTTTTCTTCGTGGCGCTTGTCATGGAGCTTGCGTCCCTTGGCCAGCCCCAGGGTCATCTTGATCCAGGAACCCTTGAGGTGAAGGTTCAGGGGAATCAGCGTCAGGCCTTTCTGCTCCAGGGCCACCCGCAATTTGTCGATCTCCCGCCGGTGCGCCAGGAGCTTCCGCACCCGCAGCGGCTCATGGTTGAAGAACCGACCCGCATGGCTGTGGGGAGAGATATGCACGTTGTGCAGCTGCAGCTCGCCGTTGCGGATCAGGCAGAAGCCATCCCGCAGGTTGCACTGCCCGGCCCGAATGGATTTCACCTCAGTTCCCAGCAGTTCGATGCCCGTCTCCAGGGTTTCGAGAATCTCGTACTGGTGGCGGGCCAGGCGGTTGTCAGCCAGCAGGCGCTGGGAGGGATCTCCCTTGGCGGTGCCTCCCCGCCTGCCGGGCCCCTTGGCCATCGTGCCTCCATGGATCATCTGACGTTAGGCGAGCCCTGAGGGGGCAGGACTCTGGCCGGGCCCGTTACCCTCCCTCCATGGCCATCGTTTCCTCCCAAGCCAGCCCATCCCCCCCCTCCAGGGGCAGAGGAGGGTCAGCCGGCGCTGGACACCGCCGGGATGGTCGGGATGGTGCCCCCCCCACCGCCCCCCGCCTGCTCGACCCGACGGAGCGCAGGGAGGATCAGGAGGCGGAGCGGGACGGACAGCGACGGGAAGACGGGCTGCGGCCGAAGCGCCTGGCGGATTACATCGGCCAGAAGGAGCTCAAGCAGGTGCTGCAGATTGCCGTGGCCGCCACCCGGGGCCGGGGCGAGGCCCTCGATCATGTGCTCCTCCACGGCCCCCCTGGACTGGGCAAGACCACCATGGCCCTGGTGCTGGCCGAGGAGCTGGGGGTGCAGTGCCGCATCACGAGCGCTCCCGCCCTGGAGCGCCCCCGCGATATCGTCGGGCTGCTGGTGAACCTGCAACCCCACGACCTGCTCTTCATCGATGAGATCCACCGACTCAACCGGGTTGCGGAGGAGATCCTCTATCCGGCGATGGAGGATTTCCGTCTCGATCTCACCGTGGGCAAGGGCACGACCGCCCGCACCCGCAGCCTCCCCCTCGCTCCCTTCACCCTGGTGGGTGCCACCACCCGGGCGGGGGCGCTGAGTTCCCCGCTGCGGGATCGTTTCGGGTTGATTCAACGGCTGGAGTTCTACGGGTTGGAGGATCTCCAGGCGATCGTGGAGCGGGCCGCCCGGCTCCTGGCCATGGATCTGGAGGTGGCGGCCGCCCGGGAGGTGGCCCGCCGTTGTCGGGGAACCCCTCGCATCGCCAACCGGCTCCTGCGTCGGGTGCGGGATTACGCCACCGTCCACGGGTTGCCATCGATCGGTGCCGAGGTGGTGGCCACGGCCCTCCAGCTCCACCGGGTGGATGCCAAGGGCCTGGATGCCAGCGACCGGCAGCTGCTCCGCCAGCTTGTGGAGGGCCACGGCGGTGGCCCCGCCGGACTCGATACCCTGGCGGCAGGTCTGGGCGAAGATCCCACCACCCTGGAAACCGTTGTGGAGCCGTTCCTGTTGCAGTTGGGCTTTTTGCAGCGCACCCCCCGGGGCCGGGTGATCACGGAGGCGGGGCGCACCTATCTCGCCGAATCCGCAGGACGGTCGGCATGAGCCCACGCCGGGGCCTGGAATTCGCCCTCATGGGTCTGCTGGTGGTGTGGCTGGCCCTGGCGTCCCCCGCCGCAGCGGCCTGGCAGGCCCCTGCGGGGGCAGGGGGTGCGGCCCAGCGCTTTGAGCGGGCCCTGGCCGCCACCCGGGAGGGCCGGCTTCAGGAGGCCCTGACCCTCTGGAGCGAGGTGGTGGAAGCCACGCCAGGGGATGCGGCGGCCTGGAGCAACCGGGGGAACGTGCGCCTGATGCTGGGGGATCCGGAGGGGGCGATCGCTGATCAAACCCGGGCCATGGAGATCGATCCGGCCCATCTGGATCCCCACCTCAACCGGGGCACCGCGGAAGAGGCCCTCGGGAGATGGCAGGAGGCCGCGGCGGATTACCGCTGGATCCTGGCCCGTGATCCCCAGGAAGCGGCAGCCCTCTACAACCTTGGCAATGTGCGGGGCTCCCTGGGCGACTGGGAGCAGGCCCGCGCCTGTTTCAATGCCGCCGCGGATGCTCGGCCGGGCATGGCCATGGCCCGCTCCAGCGCCGCTCTGGCCGCCTTTCAGATGGGCGATCGCGCCACTGCCGAACACGACCTGCGATCCCTGATCCGCCGCTATCCCCTCTTTGCCGATGCCCGGGCGGCCCTCACGGCCGTGCTCTGGCAGCGGGGAGCCCGGGGGGAGGCGGAAAGCAACTGGGCCGCCGCCTCCGGGCTCGACCCCCGCTACCGCCAGCCCGATTGGCTGCGGCAGATACGGCGCTGGCCCCCGGACGCGGTGCAGGCTCTGCAGCAGTTTCTCTCCCTGGCGACCTGATGGTGCAGCGCTCTGCCCTGCCGGATTGGTTCAGCCTGGGGCTGGACACCAC
>JAYKJF010000083.1:0-5853 GCA_035285785.1 Cyanobacteriota bacterium | reverse complement strand
GGGGATCAGGCCCGCTCGAAGGCGATCAGGCGGGAGTAGTAGAAGGGCGCCTGGTTGAGGCTGCGCTGCACGGGCTGGAATCCGGCTGCCGCGGCGGCGGCCACGATGCCCTCCTCCTTGAGCTGGTAAGCGCGGGTGGTTTTGCTGGGGCCGGGGAAGAGCTGGCCGATGCTTTTGAGCACCGCCAGCAGGGGGGTGTAGGGGGCAAAGCTCACGATCAGGTGGCGCTCCGCCAGTCCCGCCAGATGTTTCACCATCTCCTCAGCGGCGGCCTGGGGGTAGTGGATGAACACATCCAGGCAGATCACGGTGTCGAAACGGCCGCTGAGACTCTCCAGATCGGAGACTGCAAAGCGGAGCCGATCACTGGCTAAACCCTCCTCCGCAGCCCGCCGCTGGGCCTCCGTCACCATGGCTTCTGAAAGATCGGTGGCGAGGACGGATCCAGCTCCCGCCTTCACCAGGGGCAGGCTGAGGCTGCCCACCCCGCAGCCCGCATCACACAAGCTGCGGTTCGCCAGATCCCCCTGCTCCTGCAGCCAGGCGAGCACCGCATCCACGGTTTTCTGATGGCCCAGGCGGATGTTGCGCTGCACCTTGTTGACGTCGTCGCTATCGCTGTAAATGCGGTTCCAGCGATCAAAGCCCGTGCTCTCGAAATAGGCCCGCACCTCCGTCTTCTCGGCACGCTTGGCCTGCTGAAGGTCGGATGTCATAGAGGGCCAGAGTCGGTGCGCCGGATCCTAGGCAGGGGGCCTGGGGGCCCTCAGCCGGCGGGCTGCCAGATGAGGCCGGTGGGCTCCTGGCGCCAGCGCAGGCAGGAGGCCAGGGGGCGCCCCCGAAGCAGGTTCTGCAGGGGGCGATGGTCGCCCAGCACCCGCCGGGGGTGGAGGGTGGCGGCAGCAATGGCCTGATCCACTGGCGCCCCCCAGCCCGCCAGGCGGATCACCCCCTCCAGCAGGGGCAGGGTGGTGCCGGCCAGGGTGCCATTTTCCAGGCGGCAGCTGCCGTCGGCCACCAGCAGCAGCCGTTCATCCCAGCGGTGGGCCCCATCCCCCAGGCCGTAGGGGGCCAGGGCATCGCTCACCAGCACGGTGGCCTGGGGGGCGAGCCGTTGCAGCAGCAAAGCCATGGCGGGATCCACGTGAACCCCGTCGGCGATCAGCCCCAGGGCCACATCCCCCCGCAGGGCCGCCACGGCCACGGGCCCCGGGGCTCGGTGGTGCAGGCCCGCCATGGCGTTGAAGGTGTGGGTGAGCATGGTCAGCCCGGCGTCAAAGGCGGCTTCGGCCTGGGGGGCATCGGCAGCGCTGTGACCCAGGCACACCACCACCTGCTGGGCCCGCAGCTCGGCGATCACGGCATCAGCGCCCTCGAGTTCCGGCGCCAGGGTCACCAGGGCGACATCGTCGTCCGGGCCGCAGGCGAAGCCGGCGAGGCGTGCGTTGAGGGCCTGCACGCTGGGGGGGCAGAGGTGCTCCTGGGGGTGGGCCCCGCGGCGGCTGGGCTCCAGGAAGGGGCCCTCGAGGTGGGCCCCCAGCAGTTGGCAGAGGCCGGGCCGATGGCGGGCACGGGCTTCGGCGAGCACGTTGAGCGCCTGGCGCAGGGGGGGCACGCCGCAGGTGACGAGGGTGGGCGCGATGGCCTCCACCCCATCCCGCCAGAGCAGCGCCAGCAGCTCCTCCAGCCGGGGAAGGTCGGCCTCCTGAAGCTCGGGGAAGGCCAGCCCGAGGCCGCCATTGATCTGCAGATCCACCCCCCGGGGGCTGAGCCAGTCGCCGCCCCAGTCGTCCCCGGCGGCAGCGCTGCCCGGCGCCAGGGGCTCCAGCCGGGTGATGCAACCCGCGTCGTCCAGCCCCACCCGCCAGCGTTTCCCTCGGCGGTGGGTGCAGGGCGTTCCCTGGGGCAAACGCACGTTGCTCAACCAGCGCATGGTGGTGTTTCCTCGTCTTGCCAGTGTGGGGCCCCAGGGGCGTCTCTACGCTGAAGATCCCAGCAGACTCCTGGATGTCGGCCATCTTTTCCACCCTCAAACAGCGCGTGCTCGAGGCTGCCCAGGACCTGGCGGTCGATACGGGTGAAGCCGCGATTCAGCTGGTGCAGGACTGGCTGGCCTCCCAGGAGGCCCAGCTGGGGGCCACAGATGGCCCCGAGCCTGCGGAATTCAATGGCACCATGATGCAGTGGTTCCACTGGTATACCGAAGCCGGCGGCCAGCATTGGCGGCGGTTGAAGGAAGAGGCCCCGGCCCTCGCCAAGGCGGGCATCACCGCCCTCTGGTTGCCTCCGGCCACCAAGGGAGGGAGTCCGTGGGATGTGGGCTATGGCATCTACGACCTCTTTGATCTCGGCGAATTTGATCAGAAGGGCTCGGTGGCCACCAAATACGGCACCAAGGCCGAGTATCTCGAGGCGATTGCGGCCTGCAAGGCCGTGGGCATCCAGGTGATTGCCGATGCGGTGTTCAACCACAAGATGTGGGGCGACGGCAGGGAGGACTACCGGGCCACCCCCTACGACCCGGCCAATCGCACCCGGGCGCTCGAGGGGGAGCAGCCCATCCGGGCCTGGACCGCCTTCACCTTTGGTCCGCGGGGTGGCCAATACTCCTCGATGACCTGGAACTGGACCCACTTCGACGCCGTGGACAGCAACGAGCATCGACCCGATTTCAAAGCTGTCTGGCAGACCCAGGGCGCCCATTTCGAAGGCAATGTTGATCTGGAACAGGGCAATTACGACTACCTGATGGGGTGTGATCTCAACGTCAACCATCCGGAGGTGCGCGGTGAGCTCAAGTACTGGGGCCGCTGGATGCTGGACAGTATCGGGGTGGATGGCTTTCGCCTCGATGCCATCAAGCACATCAGCAGCGATTTCTTTCTGGATTGGATCAGCAGCCTCGATGACCATGCCCAGCGCCGCGTGTTTGTGGTGGGCGAGTACTGGAGTTACAACCTGCCCTCCCTCTCCTGGTATGCGGCCAACACGGGCGGCCGGATGCACCTGTTTGATGCGCCGCTCCACCAGAACTTCCACCTGGCCAGCCGCAGTGGCGGCACCACCGACATGGCTCGGCTGCTGGATGGAAGCTTGATGCAAACCATGCCCCTGCTGGCGGTGACGCTCGTGGATAACCACGACACCCAGCCCCTGCAGTCGCTGGAATCCGTGGTGGAGCCCTGGTTCAAACCCCTGGCCTATGCGGTGATCCTGCTTCGGGATCAGGGCTACCCCTGCATCTTCCATGCCGATTACTACGGGGCCCACTACAAGGGTCAGAGGGGCGGGCAAGGACCGGAGCAGGAGATCTCGATGCCCAGCCATCGCTTCCTGATCGATCGCTTCCTGCTGGCCCGCACCCATTGCAGCTATGGGCCGCAATACGACTACCTCGACCACTTCAGCACCATCGGCTGGACCCGCCTCGGCAGCACCGGCCACCCCCGGGCCATGGCTGTGCTGATGAGCGACGGCCCCGCCGGCAGCAAGTGGATGGAGGTGGGCAAGCGCCACACCGTGTTCCGCGATCTCACGGGCCACATCCGCGAACCGATCACCACCAATGGCGATGGCTGGGCCGAGTGGCGTTGCCCGGGCGGTTCCGTGTCGGTGTGGGTGGAGGAAGACGCCCTGCCCGAGATGGGCCTCGGCGCGCTCTGAAACCGCCATGGGTGCCCAACCCCCACCCCATACCGGCGCGGTGACGGGCGTGCTGGAGCTGCTGGCCTTCCTGCGGGATCCCGGCTTTGTCGGTCGGCGTTTTGCCGAACTGGGAGATGTGTTTGAAACCGTGCTGGCCGGCCAGCCCCAGGTGTTTGTGCGTGGGGCGGGCCCGGTGGCGGAGCTGACGGGCCAGGCCGGGGCGCTGGAGGGCTGGTGGCCCGCCAGCGTGAGCCAGTTGCTGGGCCCGTTTTCCCTGGCCAACCGCCATGGGGAGGCCCATCAGGCCCGGCGGCGGGCGGTGGGGCGCCTGTTTTCCGCCAAGGCCCTCAGGGGGTATGGCCCGGGCATCGCCCGCCTCTGCGATGGGGTAAGTACGGCCCTGCCCGAGGCTCCCCAGCCCGTGGCCCTGGCGGAGTGGATGCGAACCTTTGCCTTCCAGGTGATCGCCGAAGAGGTGCTGGGCCTCACGGCCGAGGGCCGGCGGGGCCTCTTTGAGGATTTCGAGGTGTGGACCCGGGGGCTCTTCAGCCTGCCCATCGCCTTCCCCACCGGCCACTTTGCCCAGGCCAGGGCGGCCCGGGGGCGGCTGATCCGCCGCATCCATGGCCTGCTGCCCTCCCTCACCGTGCTGGCAGGCGCCTGCGATGAGGGGGGCCTGCCCCTCAACGACGCCGACCTGGCGGATCAACTGCTCCTGCTGCTGTTCGCTGGCTACGACACCACCGCCTCCTCTCTCACCCTGTTGGTGCTGCACCTGCTCCAGCATCCGTCCGTGCTCGCCTGGCTCCAGGAGGAGCTCGATGCCGTGCCCTGGCCCCCCACTGCCGCAGGTGTGGAGGAGCTCGACAGCCTGCCCCGTCTCAATGCCGTGATCCAGGAGGTGCTGCGGTTGGTGCCGCCGGTGGGTGGGTTTTTCCGCCGGACCATCGCCCCGGTGCAGCTGGGGCCCTACACCATCCCGCCGGGGCGGGTGATCCAGGTGGACATCGCCGGCACCCAGCGCGATGGTCAGGTGTTCGCCGACCCCGACGCCTTTCAGCCCGAGCGCCATCTCGGTGGCTCCTCGACCGGATCCGCGGCTATCCCCTTCGGCATCGCGCCGCGGGTGTGTCTGGGCAAGCCGCTGGCGGAGCTCGAGATGCGCCTCCTGCTCACCCGCCTGCTGCAAACCCTGCGCTTCTCCCTGGTGCCGGAGCAGGATCTCAGCCTCCAGCTGATTCCCACACCACGGCCCCGGAGCGGGCTGCTGGTGCGGGTGGAGCGGCGTTAGGGGGAGAGCTCCGCGCAACAGCGCGCAAACGCTTCCGCCGGATCAGCGGCCGCTGTGATCGGCCGGCCGATCACCAACCGACTGGCGCCCGCGGCGATCGCCTGAGCGGGGGTCATCACCCGGGCCTGGTCGCCGCTGGCACTCCCCGCTGGGCGGATGCCGGGGGTGATCAGGGCGAAGGGTTCGGGGTGGGCGGCCCGCAGGGCGGCCACCTCCAGGGGCGAGCAGACGCAACCGCCCACACCCGCTGTCGCCGCCATGTTCGCCAATCGTCCCACGTATGTCTCCACCGATTCGGCGATGGCCAGCTCCTTGGCGAATCGAGCTGGATTCCAGCTGGTGAGCACGGTGACGGCCAGCAGGACGGGGGGGGGAAGCCCCGCCTCTGTCGCCCCTTCTTCTGCGCCGGCCTGCGCCGCCCCCAGGGCCTCGCTGCCGGCGCAGGCATGCACCGTCATCAGCTCCACCCCCAGATGGGCCGCCCGGCGGCAGGCACCGGCCATGGTGGCGGGGATGTCGTGAAACTTGAGGTCGAGAAACACCCGCTTGCCCTGCTCCCGCAGCTGCTGCACCACCGGGGGACCGGCGGCGGTGAACAGCTCCAGGCCCACCTTCACCCAGCGCAGCTCCGGCAGCGCCGCCGCGAACGCCAGCGCCCGGGGCGCCTCCATGCCATCGAGGGCCACGATGATCCGATCGGCGGGGGCAGGAGGCACGCGGAAGCGCCGGGCAGACACATCAGGCTAAGGCCAGCAGCCGTTGCTTCATGTCGGCCATCACCGCTTCTGCCCCAGCCTCCCCCAGCTGCTGCTCAATGTGGAGACAGGACAGGCTCAACCGGCCTTGAAAGCCCAGGGCCCCGAGAACCACCAAAGGGTGTTCGGGCAGGGCAATCGGTTCGATGTTGGCCACGAAAA